>NZBC01000100.1 GCA_002687715.1 Planctomycetota bacterium
CCTGGAGGTCCGCGCTCCCGTCAGAGCAGGTTGCTTCACACGCTCTGGAGGTCCGCGCTCCATGCTGAGTGCATCACGCGCAACGCCCTTTCTTGAGAATCTCGGCGCGCCGGATCACCACCAGTCTGACGTGACATCGCCCGCAGCGAGTTACGACGAACCACCAACGGAGGAATCGAATGCGCACGCCCCTGATCGTGATCGCCGGCATCGGACTGCTCTGCATTGGAATCGTGTGGGCCGAGGACGCCCGGGCGGCGGAGTCCTCGCCGGCCCCGGCGTTTCACTCGATGTCCGGGTCCTACTTCGTCGCCATCGATCTCGACGGGAGTCCCGTCGGACTTCCGGCCTCGATCCCCATCCAGTCACTGCTCGGACTCCACCGGGGATCATTCCAACGCGGCACCGTCACCGCGGCCGACATCACCGACTTCGGCGGAGTCGCAGGGTTCGCGGGCTTCGACGGTTCGGGACACGGTGCATGGAGGAGGACCGGCTACCGGGAGGTGACCTTGAGGTACATCGCCCTGACCTTCGACGCCGCCGGAGCGCCGTCGGGGACGCAGACGATTCGCGCCGTGATCGACATTCAGCAGGGGGCGGGGAACGGCGTAGCGACCGTGGAGCAGTTCGCCCTCGGCGAGGACCCGCTCACGGGTTCGCCCCTCTTCACGCTGTCCGCGACGGTGGCGGTCCGCCGTATCGGTGTGAACTGACGCGTCGGGATGTAGCCCGCTTCGATTCGACGAGAACGTGAGCGGGCAAGATCGAAGTGTCCCCCCAGACCACCGATGGACAACCCAGGAGTACCGCGATTTGAGCGGACCATCGGACGACACCTTCGAAGTGTGGAACGACGGGTGTGCGTACTCGTTCAAGGCCGCCGAACTCCTCGAGGCCCTGGACAGACGCCCGCATACCGACGATGAGGTGGAACGCCTCTGCATCGATCTCCTCGTGGTGGCGGGCCTGATCCCGCAGGAGGAGATCGAGGCCGAGAAAGCGGAGACCATGGAGGCGTTGGCACAGTTCTTCGCCAGCGGAGCCCGCGACGCGAACCTGGGTCGGGTGTTCGTGCAGAACATCGATCGTCGCCAGCGCCTCGCCCGGGAAGTCGACTGGTCTGACCTGCCTCCGGACGAAGTGGTTCGTGCTCGGCGCACGGCACGCTACCTGCTCGACCACGCGACGAAGGAGGGTTGGGTCGCGCGGTCGCCGGACGGTGAACGTTGGCAGGCTACCGACGCCGGAGTTGCAGCGATCGGAGAATTGACCAAGGGACGCTAGCCCGGGTCGGGGCCCGGGCTATTCACGAGCCGCCACGGCGAAGTCACGCGAACGTCGCCATGACGGCGATGTGGTCGCTGAGCGCGAACGATCTCTGGTCGTCCGGATTGGTCCGGAACGGACCCTCGAAGAGGACCCGGCATTCCTTGGTGCGGGCGGCGATGGGACCGTGGGCCCAGATGTAGTCGATGCGCTTGATCGGCTTCGTGCTGGGAATCGTCAACGGTTGACCGACGCCGTGGGTCGCGAAGGTGTCGATGAGCCCGGCGGACTTCCACCGAACATATTCGGGGTCGTCCGGCAGGTGGTTCAGGTCGCCCTGGAACAGGAACGATCGGTCCTTCTTCAGGTCCGCTGCCATCGTGGCCAGCATTCCGGTGACCTCGCGTGCGCGGCGGTCAGGCTTCGATGGATGCAGGTGCGCGCTGAAGAGGGCGATCTCCTGATCGCGAACGCGCAAGACCGCTCGGCCCCAGTGGCGGGTGTAGAGGTCTCTTGGACGGGGTCCGTCGACCAGTGGGCAGTTCTGCGACTCGACGATCTCGTGCTTCGTGATGACCGCTCCGGGGAACCCGCCCGGGAAGTAGGTGTGGTTCATGCCGAGCGACTTGGCGATCGCGGCGACCATGGCTTTCGACGGCGACTCCTGGAACGTCACGACGTCGGGCGCGTAGAGATCCAGCTCCATCGCGAAGCGCTCCGCCATCCGCTTGCGGGCACGCTTCAGGTACACACGATTCTCCGGCCGCGTCGGATACCCGCGGCAGGCCAGCACGTTGTAGGTGATCGTGCGGAACTCCTGCGCCGGTCGCGGCGAGGGTCGCTGGGGTCGAGCGGCTGGCGCGTTTCCCACCATCGCGCCGGTGGCGATGGCCGCGCCGGCATGCAGAAACTCTCGACGGTCGACCATGAACCCACTCCTTCGCCCTCACGGGCAGGTTGTCGTTCTCGAGGCGGTCGCAGATTCTATCCCGCCCAGGAGTCACCTCGCGCAAACTGCGCGACACGAGTTCGGCCGCTCCGTTACTATGATCGATCCCCCGCTGCACCAGGAGTTCGCCGTGCCCTCCGTCAAACGCATCCTCTCCGCCGTCGCCCTGATTCTGGTTCTGATCACGATCAGTCGAGTTGCCGTTGGCCAGAACGAGGAGTCCCGCCTCGCTGAGCTTCGCGAACGGGTCCGCAAGCTCGAAGCCGAGCTCGCCGGACGTCGCGGCCCGGCCGATCCGGGCCAGCCGACCGCGGCCAGCACGCGGCTGAACTGGTATCGCAGTCACGAACGCATGTTGGAAGCGTCGCCGCACGGGAAGCTGAAGTGGCACTTCCTCGGGCCGGACAACGTGAGCGGGCGCGTGACGGACATCGCGGTGCCGATGCCACGTGGACAGACCTACACCATGTACGTCGCGACCGCGAGCGCCGGGGTGTGGCGCACGGTGAACGAGGGGACGACGTGGGAGCCGATCTTCGAGCACGCACCATCGACGTCGATCGGAGACGTCACCCTCGATCCGAACGACTCCAAGGTGATCTGGGTCGGTACGGGGGAGGCCAACATCTTCCGCAGCTCCATGGCCGGTACCGGAGTCTACAAGTCGAGCGACGCCGGCGAGACCTGGGAGCACATGGGCCTCGCAAGTACCCACACCATCCCGCGCATCGTGGTTCACCCGAAGGACTCGAACACGGTCTGGGTCGCCGCCTCCGGTCACGAGTGGACGCCGAACGAAGAGCGCGGCGTGTACAAGACGACGGACGGGGGGAAGACCTGGGACAAGGTGCTGTACATCGACGTCAACACTGGGGCCATCGACCTCGTCATCAACCCGGAGGATCCGAGCGTCCTGTACGCCGCTACGTGGCAGCGGGTTCGCAAGCACTGGAACGATCCCCGCAACGAGCCCGGCTATGGCGGCAGCGGGATCTGGAAGACGGTCGATGGCGGCGCGAACTGGAAGCCGATCAACGATGGACTGCCGGACGCCATTCATCGCGGCCGCATCGGCATCGACCTCTGTGCCGCGCAACCCGACACGGTCTATGCGTTCGTCGATTGCTACGAGTTGGCGGAAGGCCCCGCCCCCAAAGGTGAGGACTCGTATGGCCGCGATCGGCTCAAGTCGATCCAAGGTGCGCAGATCTACCGGTCGGACGACGCCGGCGCGTCATGGAAGAAGACCAGCGAGTCCGATCGCGCCATGCGGCGCGCCAGTGCCACGTACGGCTGGGTGTTCGGACAGGTCCGCGCCGATCCGGTCGACCCCGATACGGTCTACATGATGGGGCTCGGACTCAAGGTCTCCAACGACAGTGGCAAGACGTTTCGTCGCCTCAGCGGGATGCACGGTGATCACCACGCGCTCTGGATCGACCCCAACAACCCCCAGTACCTCGTCAACGGGAACGATGGCGGCCTGGCCGTTTCGTACGACGGGGGCAAGAAGTGGCGGACGACGAAGAACAACCTCCCCGCGGTGCAGTTCTACAACGTCGCCTACGACATGGAATCGCCGTTCAACGTCTTCGGATCGATCCAGGACCACGGGAGCCGCAAGGGGACCGTGATCATCGACCGTGGCCGCAAGCGCATCCGCGGTCGCGACTGGACCGGCACCTCGGGTGGTGAAGCGTCGACCCACGCTGTAGATCCGGAGGACAACACGCTCTACTCCGAGGGGTTCTACGGGAGCATCTCCCGCACGGACCCGGACGGAACGCGCCACGCGATCAAGCCCAAGGACCGCAAGGGCGAACCCAAGCTGCGGGGCCAGTGGCTGGCGCCGTTCATCATCTCGCCTCACAACCCGCGCATCATCTACCACGGGATGAACCACCTGTTCCGGTCCCTCGACCGTGGCGACCACTGGGAGCGGATCAGCCCGGATCTGAGCTATGCAAACGCTTCGAAGATCGGGGACATCCAGTATCAGACCATCTTCTCGATCTCTGAATCACCGCTGCGTTTCGGCTTGATCTACGCGGGCACGGATGACGGCCGGATGCACCGGACGTCTGACGGCGGAGGTACGTGGACCGAACTCACCAAGGGGCTGGCACCTCACCGCTGGATCTCGCGAATCGAGACTTCGCGGTTCGCGGAGGGCACGGTGTACGTCGCTCAGAACGGGAAGCGCAACGACGATTTCACCGCGTACCTCTGGCGTTCCACGGACCGCGGAAATACCTGGCAGGACATCTCGGAGGGCATCCCGTGCGGCCCGATCAACGTCGTGCGTGAGGACCCTGAGAACGCGGACATCCTGTACGTCGGCACCGACATCGGCGTCTACGTGACGACCGACGGCGCTGCGACCTGGCACACACTCGGGAACGGTCTCTCGTCGACATTCGTCCACGACCTGGTGATCCACCCGCGCGACGACGTCATGGTCATCGCGACGCACGGCCGCGGGATGTACGCGATGGACGTCCGGCCCTTGCGGAAGAACAAGAAGGACGAAACGGAGTCCGGCGAGCCGGGCGAGAAGGCTGCGAAACAAGAGACGCCCGAACGCGGCCGTTGACGATCACCCACTGACGCTTCGGAGGTCCGCTCAATGCGCCCAGGCTGGTTCTGGATCACGACCGTAGGGCTCCTCGCGGCGGTCGGTGTCGACGTTCGGTCACCAGCGCAAGACGTGTTGAAGGCGGGCATCGTCGGGTGCGACACGTCCCACGTCGTCGCGTTCACGAAGCTGATCAACGCGCCGGACGCGGCGGGGGACCTCGCGGGACTCCGGATCGTCGCCGCCTGGCCGGGCGGAACCGACATCCCCGCGAGCAAGAATCGGGTCGCTGGGTACACGGAGCAGCTGCGCAAGGGCGGGGTGGAGATCGTCGACTCCATCTCCGCGCTGCTCGACCGGGTGGATGTGGTGCTGTTGGAGAGCGTCGACGGGCGGAGTCACCTCGAGCAGGCGCGGGCCATCCTCCGCGCCAAGAAACCCGTGTTCATCGACAAGCCGATGGCGGGGTCGTTGGCTGACGTCCTCGCGATCAAGGCCCTGGCGGAGAAGGAAGGCGTCCCGTGGTTCTCGTGCTCGTCACTCCGCTTCGCCGATGACTTCCAATCGCTGCGCGCCGGTGGCGGCAAGATCGGCCGTGTCGTGGGGGCCGACGCGTGGAGCCCATGCACCTTGGAGCCCACCCATCCCGACCTGTTCTGGTACGGCGTGCACGGCGTCGAGGCGCTGTTCACCGTGATGGGCCCCGGGTGCGAGCGCGTGACGCGCGTTCGGACGGAGGGGACCGACGTCGTCGTCGGCGTCTGGAAGGACGGGCGGATCGGGACGTTCCGGGGCATCCGCCAGGGGCGTCGCGACTACGGCGTGACAGCGTTCGGGACCAAGGGCGTCGTGCGCACGGCGCGGTATGCGGGCTACGGGCCTCTGGTGAAGGCCATGGCGCGCTTCTTCCGGACCCGACGGCCACCGGTCGCTGCGCAGGAGACGGTGGAGCTCTTCGCGTTCATGGAAGCCGCCGACGAGAGCCGCCGCCGGGGGGGGATTCCGATCACCATCGCCAGTGTGCTCGCGCGGGCGCGACACGACCGCGCGACCGGACGAGTTGGCGCGGGACCCGAGGTTACGGTGCGGTCCATGATCCCGTCGCGAGTTTCGGGCGGGAAGCTGCCGGGCGTCGAGGTCGCGCTTCGTAACGCAACCAACACGGACCTGATCCTCAACCTCGGACTCGCTTACGCCAACGGCCGGGATCTTCATCCGTCGGCGCTGCGGCTCTTGCTCACGGATGCGGCGGGGACGATTCAGAAGCTGGAGTTGCGGCTCCCGCCCGTCGGCGGCCGTCTGGACGACTACCTGTTGCCGCTTCGTGCCGGCTCGACCCATGTCGTGCGCCTGTCGCTCGGCGACTTCTGGTGCCCCGACCGGCCGAAGTTCCCGCTCGTGCTCGCACCGGGGCGGTACCGCGTTCAGGTCGAGCTTCGCAGTGGAGCTCCGACACACGTGAACGCCGACACCGCGGGGCTCAAGCTCATGCGGGTGTGGTCTGGAGCGGCGTCATCGTCAGGGGAGTCGGCGTTCGAGGTGCAGTGATCATCGGCGCGACTGGCGAACGGCTTCGATCGGTCCCTGCTCCAAGACGAAAACGCTGCGTCCGTGCGTGCCGATGACGACGTCTCTCGTCTTCGGATGGACGACGAGGTCGTGGACGGGGGTCGTGGGCAGGGTTGCGGTCAGGGAGTGCCATCTCGCACCGCGGTCGAGCGACACGAAGACGCCGAGATCCGTCCCGACGTACAGGGTGTCGGGATCCAGAGGATCTTCGCGGACCACGTTGATGGACCCGCCAGCAAGCCCGGCGGAGATCGATCGCCAGCAGTGGCCGAAGTCTTCCGAGACGAAGAGATACGCGCTGAAGTCGTCCTCGCGGAAGCCCGTGAACGACGCATAGACCCGGGGCTCTTCATGCCGGGACGCGACCACGCGGCTGACCCACTTCCGTGGGGTGCCGGTGTCGATCCGGACCCAGTTCTCGCCGTCCGAGCGGGTCATGTACAAGCGTCCACCCTCGGTGCCGACGTAGAGCGAACCGCGATGGAACCTGGACTCCGAGATCATCGTGATGGTGCCGAACGGTACCGGCGCCCATTGCTCACTCGCGGGGTCGGCGAGGTCGTCGCTGATCGCCTTCCAGTGATCGCCGCGGTCGGTCGACTTCGCGACCACGTTGCCGCCGACGTAGAGCGTCTTCGGGTCGTGGTGCGAGATGATGAACGGCGTGTACCAACCGAAACGCCAGCGCGGCGTCCCCCGCGGCGCGCGGGGTCGGATGCCCTTCGTCGCCGGGCCGCCCGTTTGGACCTGGCCCGCGCTGACGTCCATGCGCCGCATGGCCCCATGCTGGTGCTCGTAGTAGACGATGTCGGGATTCGTCGGATCCCGGAGGGTCACGAACGCATCGCCGCCGGTCCACACATCGAGGAAGACGTGGCGCCAGGGGTCGTTCGCAAACGCCTCGGTGGGCGCGGGCGGGCCGAACAGGGCGGCGTTGTCCTGGGTGCCGCCGAAGATCGTGTAGGGGACGGTTTCGTCGACGCCCACGAAGTAGAACTCGCCGATGGGGAGGTTGTTGACGTGGAGCCAGGACCGGCCGCGGTCGCGAGACACGAACAGACCTCCGTCGTTGCCCAGCACGAGGTGGTTCGGGTCCGCGGGGTCGATCCACAGCTCGTGATGATCGAGATGCATGACCTTCCCCTCCGTGTCGTGGAGCCGGAGGATCTTCTCTCCGATGCGCACGAACGACTTGCCACCGTCACGGGAATGGTAGGCGCGGTTCCCGAGGATGAAGATCTCGTTGGGGTCGGCGGGGGAGATCCGGACGTCACAGAACTTCCACCCGTAGATCGAGAAGACGGAGTACAGGTCATCCTTGTTCACCTTGCGCCAGCTCTCGCCCCGATCATCCGAGCGATACACCGCCGCACCCTCGATCGCGCGCCGACGCCCGCGGGGGTTCTCGCCCGTGAACGGCGAGTGGTCGTCGACGAATGCGTAGAGCACGCGCGGATCGCGGGCGAACACATCGAGACCAGCACGACCCATCGGCCCGGTCGGCAATCCCTGGGTGATGCGACGCCAGCTCTGGCCGCCATTCGTCGTCTTGTACAGCCCGCTCTCCTTGCCGTGCGTGACCTGCCACGCCCATGCGTAGAGCGTCTCCGGACGGGACGGGTCCATGAGCAGATCGACGACGCCCGTGCGATCACTGATGAAGAGGACCTTCTTCCAGGTCCGCCCGCCGTCCGTCGTCTTGAACACGCCTCGCTCCGCGTTCTTCGACCAGAAGTGGCCGATGGCGGCGACGTACACCACGTCTTTGTCCCGAGGATGGATCACGACCTTCCCGATGTGGTGGGTGTCCCACAGTCCCATGTGCTGCCAGGTGCCGCCGGCGTCCGTCGACTTGAAGACGCCGGTGCCAGCGAACGAGTAGCCGCTGTGACGCGGCTGGGTCTCGCCCGTCCCGACCCAGACGACCTCCGGATCGGACGGCGCGAGCGCGATATCGCCGATCGAGAACGTGGACTGCTTCTCGAAGATCGGCGTCCAGCTCAGCCCGTCATTGGTCGTCTTCCAGACGTTCCCCGACCCCGGGCCGACGTACATGGTGCCGGGTTTGCCCGGGGCGACGGCGATCGCCTCGATGCGTCCGCCCTGGAGGCGCGGGCCTACGGCGCGCCACGCGAGACCCTTGAACGGCGACGCGCGTTCCATCTCCTGGTGTCGCGCCCACGCGCGGCGCCGCGTCTCGGCATCCGTCGGACCTTGCCCGCTCACGAGGCCACCGGCGGCGATCACGAGCAGGCCGGCGAAGAGGTGTCGTCTGATCATGCGGAGAGCGATCTCAGCGGAACGGCGGTCCCGGGTCAACGTCGGGTCGGGAGCGCGGACCTCCAGGTCCGCTCTGATCTGGCGGGAGCGCGGACCTCCAGGTCCGCTCTGACAGCGAAGACGGATCCGGACCCCGAGCGGACCTGGAGGTCCGCGCTCCCATCCAGAGCAGGTTGCTTCACCCGCCCCGGAGGTCCCTGCGCTGCTGGAAGGCTCGGCTTCGGAGGTGAGTGTAGGATCGGGCTGTTTCGCCCGTCGTCGAACGAGAAGAGCTTCCTCCCCGATTGGTGAGCGGCATGACCCAGGCGCAAGATCCAGATCCTGCAACGAGTCACCTCGCACGGAGTCTGCGTCGCGGCAACCAGGCCCGATTCGGCGATCTCTATGAGCGCCTGGGGCCGGCCATCTATGCCTGGGCGTGTGTTCGCGTACCCGGCGTTCTGCGTTCGCGTATCGATCCCGAAGACGTCGTGCAGGAGGTGTGGGTTCGCGCGCACGAACGCTTCTCGACCTTCGATCCCGAGCGCGGGACGTTTCGTGGCTGGACGTTCGGGATCGCATCTCACGTCGTACTCAAGGCCATGCGTCGGTTGCGAGAACGATCGGTCTCGCAAGGATCACAGGAGAGCATCTTCGACTTGGACGACATGCCCGAGGAGGCGACGAGTTTCAGCCGCCGCGTGGCGCGGGACGACGTGCTGAGACGGTTCGTCGAGCGCCTCGAAGCTCTGGACGAGGACGAGCGGCGACTGATCCTCCATCGGGGGTTGGAAGGACGCCCGCTCCCCGAGGTGGCGGCTCTGGTGGGCATCGAACCGGAGGCGGCGAAGAAGCGATGGCAACGACTCCGCGACAAGCTGACGCTCCCCGGCAGCCCGCTTGACGTACTGATCGATGAGTGAGTCTCGACGGAGCACCACGGCGTGACTCTCCCCGCAGATCACGCCGACCAGAAGGCGCTCGATTTCCTGACCGTGTTCCTCGCCGATCGCGAAGCAGGGGAGGTGCGGTCGTTGGCCAGCTATCTCGAGGAGTTCTCGGGGTGTGAGGACGTCGTGGCCCGGGAGTGGCTCGGAGGCCAGGACGGGTCCATGTGGAGTGCCGGCGGCGGTTCGGAGCCAGCGGTCCCGTCTGGTGAAGGCGGGAGCACGGCGCGGCGGATCGGGCCCTATGAGCTCCTCGAGGAGCTGGGGCGCGGCGGGCAGGCCGTCGTGTACCTCGCTCGGGATCCGCGTCTCGGACGCAAGGTCGCGTTGAAGGTCCTGTCCTCACGGATGGGGCCAGCGGCGGATGAACTCGTGGCGCGGTTTCGCCGCGAAGCCGAGGTCACGGCGCGGCTGGATCACCCTGCGATCTGCCCCATCTTCGATACTGGTGTGCATGACGGCACCGCGTGGATCGCGATGCGCCACGTCGAAGGCGAGACGCTCGCGCGGGCGCTTGCCGGTGCGCGCGTCGATGCTCCGACGCGCGGGGAAGATACGAGTGGTCCGACGACCCGGGCCGAGCTGCGGCTCGTGCTCGAGGTGCTCGAGGAGGCCGCGCGCGCGCTTCACTCCGCGCACGAAGCGGGGGTCGTGCATCGTGACATCAAGCCGGCGAACTTCATGATCGGCCTGGACGGGCGGCCGGTCATTCTGGACTTCGGTCTGGCTCACGAGGACAGCGGCGATCTTCCAGCCCTCACGCGAACGGGCGAGGTGTTCGGTACGCCTGCGTACATGGCGCCCGAACAGATCGCGGCGGATCACGGTGCCATCGATCGCCGGACCGATATCTGGTCGCTCGGCGTCACTCTTCACGAGTGCTTGACCTTGCAGCGCCCCTTCGCCGCTCCAACTCGCGAAGGCCTGTACCGAAGCATCCTCACCGAGGACCCCGTGCCGCCGTCGCGCGTCAACCCTGCTGTCGATCCGGACCTCGACGTCGTGGTCGCGACCGCGCTCGACAAGGATCCCCTCCGTCGCTACCGCACGGCCGCCGATTTCGCCGAAGACCTGCGCCGGGTTCGGGAGCTCGAGCCGATCCTCGCGCGGCCCGCGGGGTCCTGGACCCGATTCCGACGCTGGACGCAGCGCAACACCGCGCTCGCGGGCGCGCTGCTCATGACGTTCGTGGTCCTGGTCGCGGGTCTCGTGACGAGTCTCTTCCTCCTGGAAGACAGGAACGTCGCGCTGGAGGAGTTCGGGCGTCTGGCCGACGGTGCGAAGGCCAAGCGTCTCCTCGAGCGCTCGGATCGGCTCTGGCCCCGGCGACCGGAGCTCATCCCGAAGATGAATGAGTGGCTCGTCGATGCCCGAGCGGCAGCAGGCCGCCTCGCCATCCACGAGAAGATGCTGGCGGAACTCCGTGACCGCGCTCTTCCCTACTCCGCCGAGAACCGAGCGCTCGACGAGGCCAGGCGTCTTGCGCTGCATCCCCGTCTCCATTTGCACCTGGAGTGGTTGTACGCTGCCGGAAAGAAGATCGATCGTCAGATCAAATCCGCATCTGCGTTTCGACGGATCGCGTTGGGTGTGGAGCGGCGCCAATTGGCGAAGAAGATCGTGGAGTGCGAGAGCGACTCCCGGTTTCATGAGCGTCACACGTGGGAGTTCGCGTTACCACTCGACGACTACATGCACGGAGCGGTGACCGAGACGGTCGCGAATCTGAAGCGGATCGGGGAGCTCATTCCGCAGATGGAGGAGCGGCGGGAGTTCGCTCGCTCCGTCACGCGGCGGACACTCGTCGAAGCGAAGGTGCTTTGGGATCGCTGTCTGAACGACCTCGCCGCGGACGTGCGGTTCGAGAACGCGAACCTGCGGCCACAGATCGGGCTCATCCCCTTGGGCAGGAACGAGGATTCCGGATTCTGGGAGTTCTGGCACGTGGGCAGCGGGGACCGACCAGAGTGGAAGGGAAAGCCCATGGCGGGCCGCGCCAAGATGCGCAAGGGTGCCGGTCTCGTGTTCGTTCTCCTGCCCGCCGGTCCCATCATGGTCGGGGCGCAGTCCCAGGATCCGAAGCTGCCCCATTTCGACCGCAACGCGTTGCACATCGAGCGCGTCCGGGAATGGGACCTGCCTCCGTTCTTCATCTCCAAGTACGAGGTAACCCAGGACCAGTGGCTTCGTCTCTCGGGTCGGAATCCGTCGCAGACCGCGTTCAAGGACCGGGTGAAGATCGGGGTCCCCAGCGCTTCGGGCACCCGACGGTCCCTCCGTCTCGGACAGCCGGTTCCGCTGTCCCTTCATCCCGTGGAGATGGTGAACTGGTTCGAGGCCGATCAGCTCTTCCGGCGCTTCGGCCTCGACTTGCCTGGTGAATGGCAGTGGGAGTACGCCGCACGCGGCGGCCGGGAAACGCCGTGGTGGACTGGAGAAGACCGGGCGTCGTTGGCGAAGGCGGAGAACCTCTCCGACCAGAGTAGCCGGGAGGCAAAGCCGGTGCCTAATCGGGAGTACGAGGCGTGGGACGACGGCTACGCGGGCGCCGCCCCGGTGGGGCGCCTCCGGCCGAACCCGTTCGGTTTGTACGACATGCTCGGCAACGTGCGTGAGTGGTGTCGTGACACGGGAGGGCGCCAGACCGTGTACCGCATGTACCGGGGCGGTGCTTTCAGCGCTGGGGCGTTCGACGCGCGCGTGTCGCGCCGCGCCAGCAACGCCCCGGAAGTGAGGAATCCACATTGCGGGGCGCGGCCGGTGCGGGCGTTGGATGCTCCATTAGAACGCTAGTACGCCGTCCATTCGTAGCCGCCCCCGAGCGTAAGGCTCGGCAGGAACTGGATGCCCTGTAGGCCGGGCGCGAGGGTGCCGGCCGGTCCAAAGGCGTAGAGCATGTCCGTCGAACTGGACGGGATGCCCGAGGCGCCGGCCGTGAACGACGTGGCGCCCGGATCCGTCGCGCCGCCCGCGCCTCCGGGGCTGATGCCCAGGAGCATGTTGCCCGAGCCGGGCGTGATCCCGGTGAGCCCGCCGAGGTGGATGCCGCCCGTCGCATCGTCGAACTCGACGAAGAAGCTGACCCCGGTGCCGAGCGCGCCACCGTAGTAGGGGAGCGGGGCGCCGGGCTGGCCGAAGTTGATGCGGACGACGTCACTTGTCGGGGCGCTCACGTTGATGAGCGGTTGGCCTTGCGGGTTGAGGTCGGCCCACGCACCCGCCATGGCGAGGCCGTTGGCCGCGGCCAGGACCGTCGGACTCCACGCAGTGCTCCCCTCGCCCATCGTGACCCGGCCATTCGAACTCACATAGAGCCGGTCGTAGGTCGTTCCGAAGAGACTGAGGGAGGGTGGGCCGCACAATCCGCTGGCGGCCAGATCGATCTCCGCGAAGCTATCGTCTCCGATCGGACCGGGGAGGGAGCTGGTGGCCACGGTGTCGAGCTGGCAGGCCTGGCTGAGCGATATCGAGTCGGGATGGCCAGGGTCGATGACGAACATCTGGATCGATGCAGTGGAAGGGACCGGAGTGCCCGTGTAGGGGGCGGAGAAGTTGGAGAAGTTCGTGAACAGCGCCGGTACGTTGCCGCCGTTCAGGAAGAACAGCCCGCCGAGGAGGTTCAGGTTGAGGGTCTGACCGCCCGGGGTCGAAGCTCCGCCGTTCGCGAGCGGGACCACGCCCCCGAGTGAGATCCCGGCGTCCCAGGGCAGGGAGTTGGTGCTCCTGAAGTTGATCATGCCCTGTCCGCCGGTACAGGCTGTCGTCACCGCCGGGGAGCAGCCGTCGCTGTGATTCCCGTCGAGGTCCACGCTCGAGGTGAAGCTGTTCAGCTCCCACTGGGGGGCCTGGCCTACGACCGAGTAGTGGACGACGCCGTTCCAGACCCGAGGGGTGAACGCGGCGCCGAAGGGGTAGGCGTTGCCGGTGCCTTCGTCCACGGTGACGACCCCGTTCGACGCGGCGGGAGCGCCGATCGTGGTGCCGTTCGTGTAGGCGACGTTGGCCGTGTTGGTGCTCGCGGTGGCGTAGAAACCCTGCACCCCGCCCGGCGGGATGACCGCGAACGGGGCGGTGACTGCGGCTCCGAACTCGACCGCGGTCAGGGTTCCCTGCGGCCGTGTGACCACGGGGGTGCTGCTGACCAATGTCCAGGCCGCGGCGTTCGTCTCCTGGCCGACGAACGTGCCGCCGCCATTCACGGTCCAGACCTCCACGGTCTCGGCTATTCCGCCGTTGCCCATGAAGTTCTGTTCGAAGCTCGTGATGGTGACGGGCGCAGTGCCGTTGTTGTGAACATCGAACATGTTCCCTCGTTGACCGTTGCCGGCGGCGAGGGTGGTGAGCAGACAGTGCCCGGAGGGCTGCACTGCCTGGGTGTCGAAGGTGGTGAGGCAGTCGACGCTGGGGTCGTAGATCCCGTTTCCATCATCGATGATCACGGAGTACGTTCCGGGCGCGAACTGGTCCGCGAGTTTCGACCCTGGTTCGCTCTCGGACGGGTTGCCGTCATCGTTGGATGGAATCTCGAGATCGCTCGACGTGAGCACGCCGTTCTCGTCGGCTTGCACCCAGGATGCGGAGCCGGGAGCGCGAGCCGGAATCGGCTGGCCCGGCGCGACGGGACCGGAGACGACGTGGCACGGGAGGGCCTCGCCCGGAAGGAGACCGGTCGCCTTGAGCTCGCCGTTTCTGGGATCCACCTGGATGTCACACGTCGGCGGGGTCCAGTTGACGCAGAGTGCGTCGATGGCGAACGCGTTGCCGGCGGGACGCCGACGTCCCCGCCGCCGATATTCATCCACCACGACGTAGTAGTAGCCGGGGGCCAGGCAGCAGGTGAGCCGATGTCCTCGGGTCGCCCAGCCGCAGAGTCGGATGGGCGCGGCACAGGAGTACGTGAAGAGACCGAGCTCGAGCCGAAGCCCGGAGCCCGCAGCGGGGAACACTCGAATCGTGACGTTCTGAGGCCCGACGCCGCCCACGATGAGGCAGTACCACACGTCCTCACGGAGGTCGCCCGTCGGGTTCCCGCAGTTGTTGTGCGCTGACGGGTCATCGCCGCAGTTGTTGGACCACCGCGCGGTTCGAGTCACCGTGCCCGCGATTGGCGGGGCATTGCAGTAGAGCAGGCTCGCAGTAGCGCAGGTATCATTGACGGGTTGGGCGGCGGACGAGGTGATGATGGTCAGCACGACCAGGAACGCGAAGTTCAATCGGGGAATCATGGAAGCTCCTTTTCTGGCTGGGGAACCCAGGGCAGAGGTGCTTCCCACGCGATCCCCCGACGGGGACAAAGAAATGCCGTTCGCGAAGACGAGCCGCCGCCGACCCCGGCGTCTCCGTCGCGATCTCGCATGGGGTACGATCGCCGGCGGCGTATCGTCTGGCTGGTTTGAAACGGTCCCGGCGAGCGTCCTCAGGAGAACCGTAAATGACTGCGCCTCGCTACCCGGGAATCCGGATCACGACGAATGGGAACCAACTCGTCTCCTATCACACGGAGGCTCGTCTGACGGACGCCGGGATCTTCTTTCCCATCACTCCGTCGACCGAGATGGGCGAGATGTACCAGCTCTCCTATGCCGAGGGGCGGCTGAACGTCTTCGGTCGGTCCATCACCGCGACCGAGTGCGAGGGAGAGCACGCGGCACAAGGCGGAGCGATCGCGTACTCCGTGACCGGCAACCGGGTCGTGAACTTCACCTCCGGTCAGGGCATCGTGTACGGCATCGAGCAGTACTACCACGCGCCGGGCAAGCTCTCGACGATGGTGCTCGAGGTGGCGGCTCGCGCCCTGACCAAGCACGCCCTCAACGTCCACTGCAGCCACGACGACGTCTATTCCGCCCTCGACGTCGGTTGGATCATGCTCTTCGCCAAGGACGCCCAGCAGGCCGCCGACCAGGCACTCATCATCCGCAAGGTCACCGAGCTGTCGCTCACGCCCGGGATGAACATCCAGGACGGGTTCCTGACCTCACACCTCGACCGTACGTTCCTCAAGCACGAGGCGGAGTTGATCCGCGAGTTCCTGGGCGCCCCCGAGGACATGATCGACACCCCGACGCCTGCCCAGCGGGAGCTCTTCGGGCGGAAGCGGCGGCGGGTCCCGATCGTCATCGACCTGAAGAACCCCGTGCTCATCGGTCCGGTTCAGAACCAGGAGCACTACATGAACGGGGTGGTCGCTCGGCGAAACAACTTCGTCGAACCCATCCTGGGCATGCTCCACCAGGCGTACGTCGAGTTCGGGGAGCTCACCGGGCGCCACTACGGGTTCATCTCGCAGTATCGGCTCGACGACGCGGAGACGGTGTTCGTGTCGTTGGGCTCCGCGGCCGAGAACATAGAGGCCGCCGTCGACCACCTCCGGGATACGCGCGGCGCCAGCGTCGGCTCGATCCACATCAACGTGATCCGCCCGTTCCCGTCGGATGCGATCGTCACGGCGCTCCGCGGCAGGAAGAACGTGATCATCCTGGAGCGTACTGACGAACCCCTGGCTAGCGACAACCCGTTGGCGCGTGACATCCGTACCGCGCTGACGAAGGCGCTCGAGGCGGGGCGGCATCCGCAGAACGGTGCCCAGCGGCTCCTGATGGACGAGATGCCGCGGCTGTTCGGCGGGGTGTACGGCCTGGGCTCACGCGACTTCCGCCCCGAGGGCGTGCTCGGTGCTTACGAGTTTGCGACCGGAGCTGCGAAGCGGGCCGACGGTCGAACCGCAGCCGACGGGACGTCGTTCTTCGTCGTCGGCATCGACCACCCTTACGAGGTCAAGAGCGAGGAGACGCCGTCGCTTCTCCCCGAGGGCTCGATCGCCGTCCGCCTTCACTCCATCGGCGGGTGGGGCATGATCACGACGGGCAAGAACCTCGCGGGTGTCATGGGCGAGCTCGGAGACTTCGTCGCGAAACGTGACGGTCACACGGACGAACTCGGGCGGCCGAAGGAGGTCGTGCATATCAGCGCCAACCCGAAGTACGGGTCCGAGAAGAAGGGCGCACCTACCAACTACTTCCTGGTGGTCGGTGCTGAACGCGTCCGGGTCAACTGTGACCTGCGCCACGTGAGCGTCGTCCTGTGCTGCGACCCCAAGGCCTTCACCCACTCCAACCCGCTCGAGGGGCTCGTCGAAAGGGGCGTCCTCGTCTGGGAATCGGACGAGACGCCGGAGAAGGCGTGGCAGCGGATCCCGGTGCACCATCGCAAGACGATCATCGACAAGGCCATCAACCTCTTCATCCTGCCCGGGTTCGACATCGCGAGAGGCGCGACGAAGCGCGAGGACCTTCAGCTTCGCATGCAGGGGAACGCGTTCCTGGGCGCCTTCTTCCGCGTCTCGACCTTCCTCGATGACTTCAAGATCGAGCAGGATCACTTCAAGGAGGTCGTCCACGACCAGTACAAGAAGAAATTCGGCCGCTTCGGCGACGCCGTCGTCGACTCGAACCTCGAGGTCATGGTCCAGGGCTACGCCCGGGCCACGGCGGTTCCACACGGGGAGCTCGAGGAGGCGGATCTGTCGACCATGCGCGGCTCGCCTCTGCTTCCGATCGGCGGATGTGGGACCTGCGGCACGCCCATGCCGGGCACGCAGGTCGAACGCGCACCGATGCAGACGATGGAGAAGTTCGACAGCGAGTTCCGGGCCGGGCTCGGATACCACCAACCTGCGGGGGCCCTGTCGTCCGTCGGCATCGTCGCGGCTGCGACGGGAGCCACGGCGTCGAAGTATGTCGCGCGGCGGGAGACCCCGGTCTTCATCGCGGAAAACTGCACCCAGTGCATGGCCTGCATCGCGGCCTGCCCCGATACGGCGCTCCCCAACACGGCGTCGGACATCGGGGCGGTTCTACGCACCGCGTGCGCCAACTACGTTACTGACGAGGCCCAGCGTGACCTTCTCCTGGCCGAGCTGCCAGGGATCGAGGAGGGTTGTCGCGCCGCAATGGTCGAGGGAGTCACGGCCAAGGCCGCGAAGCCGTTTACCGAGGTCCTGGCGGGACAGCTGGAGTCGCTTTCCCATGTAGCGGACGCCGCGAAGGGTGAGTTCCTCGGCATCATCAAGACCGTGCCGCTCGCGTACTCTCAGGTCAACGCGATCTTCAAGACTCGAGAGAAGAAGAACCCGGGCCAGGGTGGCTTGTTCTCGATCTTTGTCTCCGATCTGTGCAAAGGGTGCGCGGAGTGCGTGACGGAGTGCGGGGACCACGAAGCGCTCGTCATGGTGCAGGACAGCGAGGAGATCAACGCTCGCATCACGGGCGCGACCACTTTCATGGATCTGCTTCCGGAGACCCCCGCGAGCTACTTGGGTAAGTACGACCCCGATAACCCCGCCGATGCCCGGATGGGAACGCTGCGCAACCACCTCATGCAACGGCGGATCTACCAGGCGCTCGTCTCTGGCGACGGTGCCTGCGCCGGGTGCGGTGAGAAGTCCGCGCTGCGGGCCATCGTGTCGGTCACCGAGGCGTACATGCGTCCTCTCTTCCACGCCAAGGCCGACCGGCTCGTCGAGAAAGCGACCCGGATCGAGAAGCACGGCCCTGGGCTACTGAAGGAGCTGGCGCAGGTCGATCCGGAGGGCCACGCCCGGTTCATCCGCACGGTCGCGCACGTGATCATGGGGGCCGGGGGCGAGACCGAAGAGGACCCCGACGCCCGCCTTGACGCACTCCCCGCCATCCGTGACGCAGAGGCGATCGCCGCCCTCGTGGCCGTCCTGCGCCAGGAGGCGTTCAACCACAAGGGCCTCCAGTCGGTCGACGGGCGCCTCGCGAACGGCATGTCCGTCATGGCCATGGCGGCGCACACGGGTTGCAACACGGTCTTCGGCTCGACGCCGCCCAACAACCCGCATCCGTACCCGTGGATGAACTCGTTGTTCCAGGACGGCGTGACGGTGGGATGGCTGTTCAGCATCAGCTTCCTGCAAGACCACGCTCGCCGCTCGGTGGTTCCGGAGCGCCTCGCCGACGCCTTGACGAGTCGCGTCAACGACGTGGTGACGGAGGGTGAGTACTTCGATTACTGCCACTTCACGGACGACCTCATGACGGACCGCGAGATCGCGGAGATGCCGAAGGTGTGGGTCGTCGGTGGCGACGGCGGCATGGGCGACATCGGGTACCAGAACGTGTCCAAGGTCGTCTTGCAGAATCGCTGCAACGTGAAGATGCTGATGCTCGACACGCAGGTCTACTCGAACACCGGTGGACAGAACTCGGATTCATCTCCGGGGCCGGGCGGCTTCGACATGAACCAGATGGGCAAGGCGACCCAGGGCAAGATGACTGAGAAGAAGAGCTGCGCCGAGACGTTCACGGCTGGCCACGGGTCTCCCTACGTCGGCCAGGTTTCGATGGCCAACGCTGCGCGGCTCTACAAGTCGGTCATCGACGCGCTCGCCTACCGCGGCACTGCGTTCCTCCAGTGCTTCACGAGCTGCCAGCCCGAGCACGGTGTGCCCGACGATGCGTCCAGCCTCCAGGCCAAGCGCATTCGTGATGCGCGTGGGATGCCCGAATTCGTCTTTGATCCGAGCTCCGGCGAGACCTACGCCGAGTGCTTCGACCTCCAGGGCAACCCGTCGCCGCGCGCGGACTGGTGGGAAGCCACGTACGCCTCCACCAAGGACAAGTACGCGTACACGGTCGCTCATTGGGCGGCGACCGAAGCTCGTTTCCGCCGGCACTTCAAGAAGGTCCAAGAGACGACGGATCTGGTTCCGCTCACCCACCTGCTCATTTGCATCAAGCAGGACGACGTCGTCAACCGCCGCATCCTCTGCGAGGACCACCGGGCTTTCATCCCCGACTTCGGCGCCTTCATCACCGTCGAGACAGACGGTCGCATCACGCACCTGGCGCTGTCCCGTCAGATGGTGATCTTCTGCGTCGAGCGCCGGAAGTCCTGGCGCATGCTCCAGAGCAAGGCCGGTTTGGAGAACGGTGACTACCTACGGCAACGCGAGTTGCTCTCGAAACTGGATTCGGGCGACCTGTCGCGCGACGAGGTCTTGGAGCACGGTCTCGCGGCTGCAGCGGTGCTGAAGGAGAAGGCCCAGGAGGGGTGACGCTCTGGCGTGCCGAGCTTGTTGACTCTGCCCGCTAACCGTCGCGGCTGCTTCCGGGCAGCACCTCGGTCCAGTTGTCGTGTTCCTTGTCGATCGGCTTGTCGGCGACGTCGTCGAGGCCGCGCTTCATCGCCATCCGTTTGTGCCCTGGCTCCTGCGCGTAGCCGGGGTAGCGGAGGCCGAGGACCCACAGCTTCTCCTCGAAGTGCTCCGGGAACTGGGTGTGTCGATCCCAGGCGGCGAGAGCGACCCACTCGCCGTCTTCGTAGGCGACGAGTTCACTGAGGACCATGTGCGTCGCGGCGCTGAGGTCGGCTCCTCGGAGGTCGCAACCTCGCAAGTCGACGTGGACGAGATCCGCGCCGCGGAGGCTGGCCTCCCGGAGATCCGATCCGTGCAGGTCGTTGCCATTCTCGACGATCTCGTCGAGTTTCTTGCCGCGGAGATCCTGTCCTCGGAGATCCATGAGCGCCTCCTGGCTGAGAGCACGATGCCGGACCGATCAAGCGCCCAGGCCACTTTCGCCAGCGTACACCATCGGTCGGTGATGTCAGTCAGAACCTCATCGTGGGTCCGAAAACGCGTCTCGGGACATCGGTACGCGGATGTTCCGGGCCGCCGGTGTCCGGCTCAGTAGAAGGCGAGCTGCAGCCCGTTGCTGGTGATGAAACCGACTGGCGAGGCCAGATCGGCCACCACGGCCTGGAGGTACAGGCTCTGGCCCGCGAGCGACGGGATCCACGGGATTGGCGCTGGGTAGACGGCGACCGCGCCGGAGGTGAAGACCGGTCCCAACGGCGAGAACCCATTGTTCACCAGCGCGAGGAGCGTCAGAGGGTCGAGGTAGAGGGTGCAACCGCCGAGTGACGAACCAGGGTTCGGCGCGAGCGCCGCGAAGATCCACGTGAGCTGCCCGGCCTGGCCCGACGTCACGTCGAGGGTGAAGAGGGTGTTCCCGATCGTGGGCGGCATGGTCGCGGAGAGCAGCGGCAGGATGCCGTTGCAGGGGTTGCCATAGGAGACGGCCTGCAACACGCCGGGCTGGAGCTTGAACGAGATCTTGAGGCCGTTGGTGGCCCTGCGCGTCGGGAGTCCGGCCTGGTACACGCTGGTGTTGAAGAGCTGGAAGGGCTCCGCGTTGGAGCGGTGCATGGTCGCCGCGCCCACCGGGTTGGCCATGGTCACGTAGAACCCGACGTCATCGACCCCGTTCCAGGAGAATCCTGTCCCGCTGGACGCGGCGAACCCCATTGGCGACCAGACGTTCGCCGTGAACGACCACGTGAAGCCCGCCATCACCGACGAATCCCAGATCACCGTCAGATCGAGGAAGCTACCCGTGAACGCCGTCGCACCGCCGGTGATGTACGGAAACGAGAAGTTCCCCCCGGGCGGAAGAGACGGCGGCAGGTGGCCAAGCGCGATCTGGACGTTGGGTGCCGACCAGGTGCCCGAGGTGCAGGGAGCAAAGCAGATGTCCTCGACGAAACGGTTGGCGGGGTCCATGTACGACCCCGGAATCCGGAGCACGTAGGTGCTCGCCGGCAGGGCCCAGGGCGCTCCGGCACACGGCCCGACGGCTGGCAGGTCGTCCGGGATCTGCACCTTGTTCTGAGCCGGCGCGAGGACGCCGAGGAGGAGGATCAGGATATACGAGTGTCTCATGCAAGACCCCCGACACTGTACCGACGCGAATGGGCTTTCGCCTCATCGGAGCGCGCGGCGGCTCAGGTTTTATACAACGTGTCGAGGATCCGTTCCTGAGCGGTGGTCATCTCGCGGCGAGAGAGGCCCCTTCGGGACTGGCCCAGCTCGCTGACGATCAGCGAGGTGACGAGCAACAAGGCGACCGGATGCTCCTCGAAGGTCTCCATCGCGGCGGCGGCCATTCCGTTGGATCGATGGATCTCGATCAAACCCGCATCGACAGTCACTGCGTGGGAGCGGGTCCTGTCCTCGATGATCATCCGGTCGGACTTCCGGGCGGTGTGCATTCGGGTCCTGCGTGTGCAGGCGACGACGGCCCCGCGAAGCGCGGTCAGGAACCGCTCATCGCGAGTCGGTGATGGAGCTGCGGCGGTGTCTTCTGGGCGGATCGCTTCCGGGCTGCCGGCGGAGCTTGTTGTCGTGCGGACCTCCGGTGGCGTGAACTTTACCGGTGGGTGCTCCCAACGTTCCGTGGCGTCCTCGAGCTTGGGGAACAGTGTGGCGAGGCGCTCGTGTTCGTATCCCGACGCCAGGATGACGATATCGTCGGGGTCCGCGAACTGTCCCGGGTGCGGGCGCGTGACATAGGACACCCGACCGTATCGCGCGAACGAGCGCCCGAGATCGAGCAATGAATAGCCCGCGCCGTCGGCGCCGACGAATCCCGTCCAGGACGCCAGGGCCCGGTGAACGGGGGACTGCAGGCGATCGCGCATGCCGCGACAGTCGGCGGCGGTGTGCGCAAGGTGATCGAGCGCATGCCGCCACGCGGCACCTTGCGCGCCCGGATCGAGTGTCTCCCGGCGAGCCGCGAGGTCGCTCATGAGATCGGCGGCGAGCGTATTCGCCAGCTCGCGCCAACGCCCGTCGAGATCCTGGCTCCAGACGTCGTCCTCGTCGGTGAGTTGGAGATTGGCGACGTCGACGATGCCAGTCAGGGCGTAGGGTCCACGCCCCTCCAGCGTCCCGATCTGCCGGCGTTCGGTGCAGATGCGATACGTGTAGCGTGGCTCGGAGCGGTCGTGCCGTCGCGATAGGCCGATCTCGCCTTCGAAACCGTCGCGACGGAACGTCCGGCGGGCCAGGACCGTGTCCGCATCCACCTCGAGTCGCTCGAGCGGCGGGTTGGCGCGGAGCTTGCGCTCGCGTTCATTGGTCTCGAATTCCTCCGTGCGGTCACGGAGCGCCCCGACGCCGAACCGTTTCTCGAGGAGCGCCCGGTTGGCACTGTCCAGGAGGAGGACGTCCCCGCGCTTGGGCACCGGTTCGAACGTTGCGGCAACCCAATCGATCACCGCGGATTCCGCGATGCAGGTCTCGAGCGACCCGAGCGAGACCCGGTGTCCCCGGGCGTGTGGAATGAGTGGAACGGCTCGCAGTGCGGCGACCGCGTCCGCGGCGTTGGCGGGCGGGCGCTTCCGGCCGCCGGCTCTCGGGACGTAGGCCAGTATCGCCGATCTGAGGAACGCCTCCGCGCGCGTGCGATGTGCCGGCTTCAGGTCGTCGAGATACCGGCACACCTTGACGACGAGGCCCGGGAGTGCGGCGGCTACTCGGTCCTTGATCTGCCGCATCTGAAGGTCCGTGATCTCTACCGGGAGATCGTCGCCGTCGATCGTGGCCCACGTTCTTCCGGGAGCGAGGGGGAGGACGATCGTGGCGAGCTGGCGTCGCTTGCGCAGGACCGTGACCAGGGCGCCTGCGAACGGGATGTTCTCGTTCTCGGACTCCGGGTCGGGGAGTCCGACCACGCCTTGGAATTCGTCGTCGCGAAACCGATGCCGCGCGGGGCCGGCAAACGGGACATCGAGATCCATCGGCGGTGTCGATGCGAACTCGTCCTCGGCGCTGAGACGATCGAGCTCCTCTGTTGCATCGATGAGCTGTTTGCGGCCGAAGACGCCTCGGAGGATCGACTGCTGTTGGGGGTCCTCGATGCAGACGACGGTGCCCTCGAGACGGGACGCGTTCGTCGGACGTCCGCTGACGAACCGCAGGCTTCCGTCGGCGGCCACGACCTTGCCGAGCGCGCGCAGCGTCGTAGAGGACCCGCTGGCGAGCGTGAACAGTGGGAGGTCGGCGAACGCACCGGCTGGATTGTCGTCCGACGCGTCGACCTCCAGGGGGTTGCGGCGGATGTCGAGCCCGCGCGCCTTCTCATGAACCGTCCGCGACGCGGATCGCTTCGAGATGTCGAACGCCCGGAGGAACGCCGTTCCGAAGCCGGCTTTCGTGGTCGCGACGAGATACGCCTTCAGGACCCGCAAGATGCCGGGCCGAGCGTGCAGCAGAGTCGGCGAATGTACGACGGCTTGCGCAGCCTGCGCCATGACGGCCTCGACGGCCGTCGCTGCAGCGAGAACGGCTCGCTTGAAGTGGGTGTCGCGGCAGGCGGACCGCCAGTCCACGGTCGGCTTGAACGGCGCCTCCACGACGCAGGTCAGCCCGGCGACGGGGAGCGTCACCAGGACCTCGCAGAGCAGGTGTCCGTCCTTGACCAGCCGGAATCGGGATTGCGGCGGCGTGACTTGCACGAGTCCGATCTCGCCCCGCACGTTGCCGTTCTCGAACTTCTGCTGCGCCGCATAGAGGCCCTGACCGAGGTTCGGCGCCAACGGCGTCGCGCGCCACCGTCGCTGGTTCACGATCGCGATTTCGCGGTTCTCCAGCGACCTCGACACCTCCCGGATCCGGCCCTTCATGAGCTTGCGGACCAGGCGCCGTTCCTCGCTGTTCTTGAGCTTCACCACGGGGCTCTCGTCGATCGAATCTTCGGTGAGCGCGGGGAACGCCAGGTAGGAATACGCGACGAAGCCCTGTCGCGCCTCGGCTTCCAGAAGCTCGCGCAGACAGACGCTGCGCTGGTCGGCCGTCACCGTACGCCACAACGGTGCGATGGCGAGGCACCCGGGATACTGATCCTCGCTGCCCCACTTTCGTCGCGGTTCGTGCGCGAGATCCTCTCGGATGGGCGTGTCTGCCCACCGGGCCAGTTCGGAGAAGGGTGCGTCTCGCAGCCCGTGGCACAACTTGATCGTCGCCAGCTCCCGTGCCCGTTCCAGGTCCTTGGAGAAGCGGTGGTACGCGTCGTCTCGGACGAAGTCCGTCTGCGACACGTTCTTCTTCAACCCCCGGGCCTCCACGATCGCAAGGAAGCCGGGGACGGGGCAGTCCACCTCGTGAGTGGTGATGAGAACACCATCGGTCACGATCTGGACCTGCGAGTCTTGGAGGCGGCTATGGAAGCCGGCGGTGCCGACGAGTGTCTTCAGGTCTACGTCGGTGAGAGCGACCATGGGGCCGTCGGCCAGGCTGCGGATGACGTCGTCTCCGTTGACGGTGATGGGGATCCGCGCGTACCGACAGCGCTCCTCGATGTACCGCGCCTCCTGCTGATCGTTTCCGCTCCGGAAGAACTCGGAGAGGTGACCCATCTTGAATCGATCCCGTACATGGATCTCGGTCTTCGGTTCATCGAACCCCGGTGGTGCAGCGATGACCTCGAGGTGGTCGGGCTGTCCGGGACGGAGCTTGAGCTCGACGACCCCGTCCGCATCTCCCGACCTCAGAGTCAGGTGCCGAGGGTCCAGGGCCAGCGCGGCGTTCAGTCCGATGGCCAGTCGTTGCAGGGAATAGTGCTCGTCACGATCGCTGGACTCGAAGAGCGAGCCGAAGACACCGGAGAGCCCGGCCAGCGTGAACGGCGTCCCGTCGCACCGCATCCACACGTCGTTTGCATCGATGTCGAAGTCGATTCTCGTGGCACCGCGGCGAACGGCGGCTTGCACCAGCTCGAGGACGTAGAGCCGCGGGTCTTCGAGCTGGTATCGGCGCATTTTCTCGCGCGCCTTGTCGTCGTCCATGGTGAAACGACCGCGCGAGACGACGCGTCCGTCGCTCTTGAGTCCGTGGATCAGCTCTTCAATCGTCGGCATCGCTGACTCCAGCTACGCTCTGCGAGACCGGAGCGGTCCACGGAGAGCAGGTCCGATCCCTCGAACATCAAGGTCACCGCCAGGTACCCCGCGACCTCGGGTTCCCGGACCGCGAGCTGCTCGAGCTTCGCGACGGTTGGGTGGTCTGCGTTGAGGCACAGGTCGCGACGGGGCTCCTCCGGGTTGAACCAGATCTCCTCGAGATCCGAGATCGGACTGAGCTCACCCGCCTTCTCCTGGGCGACGACGAGTCGCTTGGCGAGCGGCGATCCCGGTGCACCGAAGCGCGCTCGCTTGATGCGGTGGATGTTCGCACCAAGGGACCGGACGTGCCCGCCCATCGATTCTGCGAGATGCCAGGCGCCATCGTTCTTCTTGCTCTCGACCAGGACTGGCAGGCACCAGGTCTCGCGTGCGTTCTGAACGATGCCGCCGGCCATGACCTGCAACGCCCGACACGGCGGGTCGTCGCGACGGGCGTGAACGACCACGCCGCCTGACTCCATCAGCGCGTCCGAAATCGGAGACGGTTCGGTGTCGATGAAGAGCTTCCCTTTGTCGACGGCCTTCTGGCAGGCAGCGATGGAGAGTCCTTGTCCATCGACGGAACGGAACACCCGCCGATCATCGAAGTCGTCGAGGTCGACGCCCGTCCGTCTTTCATATCCACCGCGCGGCAGCAGCGAGGCGAGCGCTGCGTACAGCGGCGTCGCTTCTTCCGGGAGCTCCGGGCCGACTTGGACGCACCGCTCCAGCTCGGTGAACAGCATGTCGGGCAGCCGCCGGGACACCAGCTTCTCGACCACCTTCATCGCTTTGTCGAAGTTGCGATCACGGAGCACGTTGTCACGTGTGAGCGTGTGCTCGAGGTAGCGGGAGCTGACCTTGAATCGCATGTTCGAGAAGAACATGTCCTTCCCTTCCAGGAGGGTCAGCCCGCGGTTGTAGAACCCGAAGAACGGCGCCCCGCTTCCCGCGTAGGCGATGGAGACCTCGGTTCCGCGCTCCTCGTGGTGCACGCTGCACGGTCCCTTCACCTCGAACGGTTCATTGATGACGTCGCCCTGGAAACGGATCTCGCCGTTCACGTGCTTGCACCAGTAGGCAATGACGTCGCGGGATCGCTTCACCATGTCCTCGAATTCATTCGCGCGAATCCGCTTGAGGATTCGGATCTTGGTGCCCTCGACGGGCTCGTCGCGTTCGATGCGGCTGAAGCTGCGGTCTTTCTCGAACAGGATTCGCCAGTTCTCGCCGTCGCGGGACGTGTCGACCACGACCGCGTCGGGCTTGATCGCGAACACGGACACGAACCCGATTCCGAATCGCCCGATCTTCGTGAAGTCCCCGTCCTTCGCCGAGCTGAACAACCGGGTCAGCCGGGTGTCGATGATCTCGCGGGTCATGCCCTCGCCGTAATCGTCGACGTGGATCGTGAGGATCGCCTTTCGAGAGGCGTTCTTCTTCCCGCGCTTCTCTTCCTGGAGCTCGAGCCGCACGTCGACCTCGGCGCTGCCGGCGTCGACCGCGTTCTGGATGAGCTCGCGGTAGAAGGAGAGCGGTTCGGCGAACTGCTCGACGAGGCGGTTGAGCGCGTCGTCGACGAGGCCGCTGCCGGTCTTGGTCGCAACGGTCATGTGATGCTCCCCGCTGGCTCCGGCTCCTCGAGGTTTGCAAGCGCGTGTCGGCGCGCCGACAGGTTGCGCACGATGTCGGCGACGTTGCGATCGAAGCGTTCGCGCTCGGCGCTCTGGTCCGCCTCCAGGACGAACGCGGCATGGCGGTCGATTGCGTCGATGACTTCGCCGACCCGGAGTGTCTTCGAGTATTCGGCCACGATGCTCTGACGTCGGGCGAGGTCGGCTCGGAAGTACTCGTCCGGGTACTCGAAGTCCTGGATCTCGACGATCAGCTGCCGTGCGATGTTGTCGATCGCCCGTCCGGAGAGATCGAGCTCCTGCAGCCGATCACCGACTTGCGTCCACGCCGTGTCGTCCAGTTCGAGGTGCTGGGCGACGGCGCGGAGCTTCACGTCGCGGAACAGCCGCACCTTGTCGGCGGCCGTGTCGGCGCCGCGCACGACGAACGGCTGTTGCGTGATTCGCGACACGGCGGCCGGATCCATGGTCATGTGATTCGCGTCGCAGATCATGAACCACTTGCCGTTCTTGGGCAGCAGCGTGCCGTCGAATACGCCGAAGCAGGCGCCGAGGATGTTGCGCTCTTCGGCGCGAATGCCCGGGTCCTCGCGTGCGGCGAACGCGGTGTCGATGTCCGGCCAGTACACGCCGACGACGCCTGGCTGCTCGAGGACCTCGGTCTTGAAGAGCTGCTCGAGTCCGATTGCGGAGGCGTTCTGATAGGAGGACGCCCAGTCCGTGCGGCGTACGACCAGGAACTTCGCTGGAATGTCGCGCCCCTTGCAGAACTCGAGGAACTCGTTGCCGACCGCGTGGGCCGTCACCGTCTTTCCACAGCCGGGGCGGCCGAGCGCGAACAGGATCGGGTTGATGACCTTCGGGTTCTGACCGGTCTCGAAGTCGAAGCCCGCGACGTCCCGTGCCGTTCTCCGGCAGGCCTCGACGAACTCGCCATTGCCCACGATGTCGTCGACGGCGACGTCGAGAAGATCGTTCGGCGTTTCGTCGCGTAGCCGTGCGGGTTCGAGGCCGTACCAGGCGTGCTCGAGAACCTCGATGCGGGTCTTGGACATCGCGTGGGCCGCGCCCCGGAAGTCGGCGTCGCGTGCGAGGTTCTCCGCGGTCTCCCTCATCAGCCGTAGCCAGCCCAGTACCCCGATGGCGAGGCTCTCCGTCGAGTCGATCCGCCGGCTGGCCGTCGAAGACGTGCGCTCGTGATCGATGAACCCCAACGCGTGGCCGAGCAACCGTTCGGCGAGGGAGTGGGACGGGCCTTCCAAGAGGTTCAGGGTCTCGGCGAGGTTGAACGGGCGGCCGGCCCGAATCTCGGCGTCCGTGAGGTCCTCGACGATCTCGGCCCCGACGTCGCAAGCGATGCGGGTGGTGACGAGGTTGGCGAACGTCGCGGACCGGGCCGGGTCGCCGACGTCCAGCATCGGTCCGAGGTGCTTCGGGAGCTCCATCGCGACGGCGAGCGTCCACTCCAAGGCCGACAGCAGATCGAGGCCGGTGCGGGTGAATCCGTAGCGGCCCTTGTCGACCTCCGCGAAGCGCCGTGGGGTTCCCACCCGAACCAGCAACGCCGCGGCTTGAGCGATCTCGAGCTCCAGCTCCTTGGCCTGGACGACTACCGTTCGCTCTTCGCTTCGTAGATCACGCACGGCTTCTTGCTCCGTTTCAGTTGGTCGCGCAGGGCCTGGGCGGCTCCCGGGGTACAGACGAACTTGCGCTCGCGGCGCACGTGGTAACCGAGCTCCTTGCGCAGCTCGTCGACCTCGCCACGTGCGGCGCGCGACAGCGCTTCGCGATAGCCGAGGCCGAACGGGTCGCCGTTGCGATGAGCGCGTCCGGAGACGTCCGCCCGATCCAGCGGTAGGGAGAGAATGAACTCACCCGGGTGATCGGCCAGGAGGTCCCGGATGGGATCAGGGGCCTCGATGCCGGCGAACCACAGGGGGCCGACCCGGCATCGGGTCACGTTCTCGACGGTGATACTGGGGACTCGGGAGAGCAGGATGAACACGAGCTCTGCGTCTCGCGCGGTAGCGCGTGCGACCAGGTTGTCGAAGTTCTCGCTGACCTCCAGGTCGTCCTCGTCCAGCCGGACCTGCGATCGCGACCACCGAGGATCTTCGTGCCGTAGCAAGATGGTGTAGCGCACGAAGCACTCGGCGGCGAGATCGAAGCGGTCGAGGGTCACCGTGAGCCAGGCGGCGCGCGCTTCCGGGTCCGCACGCCGCAGCTCTCGTCGCATGGAGAAGCTCGGCGGGGGAGGATGGGCGAGGAGTGCTCGGTGATAGCGGTAGCGTCGAACGAACGCGTCATCGGCATTCGCGCCGGCCGCGAGGTCCCGCAGAGTCGGGTCGATGGCCTCCGCGTCGTGGCACGCCTCCGCGGCGATCGAGGCGTCGGCTTGGACCCGGGTCACCATCCGTTCGGTCGGGAGCCCGGTCCCCAAACCGACCTCGATCTCGTCGTGCGTGCCCTGACTACCCGACGGTGCGAGGAGATCGAAGAGAGCGACCAGGCTCCGCGCATCCGGGAAGAAACGATTCAGCCGCCCACCCGCGACGAGCCGCCGGACCGACCGCGCGTAGGTCTCGGCGGCCCGGCCCCTGAGCTCGTATCGCGCCTGCGGCGCGAGCGAATCCAGGGGCTCCGCGGAACGAGGAACGGCACGCGCCGACATCAGGCCGGTCCGGTGGTGCGGGCCTCCTCCATGAGGCCGAACTCCTTTTCGGCTAGCGCGATTGTCTCGTCGATGCGCTGTTCCCGCACTTCCCGCTCCGCGGCGAGGTTGCTCTCGACGAGCGCGCGCGTCTCGTCGTCGTACACCTTCATCTCGGCAGTCAGGCGCTCTACGTTCTGGGTGATGTAGAGCGAAGTGTTCGATGCGAGAACCGCGACCCGGTTGACGCTTCGCTTGAGCGACTGCATCGCCTCCTGCATGTCGAGAGTGAGCTCGCCGGCTTGTGCAGCCGTCGCCAGGCCGCTGAGGTTGCCGCGCAGCTCGTCGAGGACCTCGATCCCCGCGTCATACAAGCCCTGCATGTTGGCATGGAGGTTGGTGAGGATCTGGAGGAAATTCCGGTTCATGGCCACGATCGACGTGATGCGGTCCTCGGCGTTCGAGAACAGGCGCAGCTTCGCCCCGTGCTCCCACATCACCTGGGTGACCTCGTCGATCTCGGCCTTCGTCTCGCGCCACGCCGCCGACTTGTCATCACCGATGGCCGAGAGGTCTTCCGTGAGCCGTGCCTGCACGTCGCGGAGCTGAAGGACGAAACTGGCCGCCGTCTCCTCGTTGCGGGCCGCGACGACGACCTTCTTGTTCAGGCGAATGACGTCCGACTGCAGGTCGCCGACACGTTTCTCGATCGTCGTCAAGAAGTTGCCGACCTCGCGCGTGCGGCGCTCCGCGACTTCGACCTTCTCGTGGAGGAGGTCGGAGAGCGGACGGTCGGCCACGAACTCATTGAGGATCGGGATCTTCTCGAGCAGCCCCTTGAAGTTCGACGTGAACTCACCCGAGACGAGGCCGCCGATGTACTCCCAAGCAGTCTTGGAGACCGCGAGGTCCTTCGACATCTCCCGAGCGATCTCGTCGTGAGCCGTCTTCAACGACGCGAGGTTCTGAAGATCCGACTCGTGTTTCTTGCCGTAAGCATCGACGAATGACTGCAGTTCGTCGCGCTCGTACTGCTCACCGTCGTAGACGACTTCCCGTGCAAGGGCGTCCGCCCTTTCCGTGACTTGGGTCATGGGGCCAGCTCCAATCAACGCCTGCTAGATACCGGTGCAATGAGCCCGACTCCCGTGGGCTCTCGGTCTCCTATCGCCGTTTGCGGGTGTCGCAGTTAACGGCGGTCGATTGCTTGCCTAACCTCCCGATGGAGTCGCCTTTTGGACGAAAAGCCGCTGCAACACCGCCAAATCCGTCGCGTACGGGCGTAGGCCGTCCGCCTCTTTTTCGGGTCAGGCGGAGAATGCTGGGGGATTCGGACGAAGATTGCTATGTTCCGACGTTGGTGAAGAGTCGCAGCATTCCGCGCGACCCACCGCTACCTCCGAGGCCTCGCGGCCATTTGGCGGCATTCGGCTTCGTCGAGTTTTCAGGAACCCAATGGACAAGACCACCTTTTCACAGCTCCGACTCATGGAGCCGATCCTGCGCGCCGTAAGGGAGCAGGGCTACGAGAACACCACGCCGATCCAGGCTCAGGCGATCCCCCATCTGCGGAAGGGACGCGACCTGCTCGGCATCGCTCAGACCGGGACCGGCAAGACCGCGGCTTTCGCGCTGCCGATCCTCGACTACCTCGCTGGCGGCCCCGAGCCGAGACGGCCGCGTCGGCCGAGCGTGCTCGTGCTGACGCCGACCCGTGAACTCGCTTCCCAGATCGCGGAGAGCTTCCGGGTCTATGGACGCTACGTCGACGTTCGGCACATGGTCGCGTTCGGCGGTGTGGGCCAGGCGCCGCAGGTGCGCGCGCTGCGACGCGGCGTCGACGTGCTCGTGGCGACGCCGGGGCGTCTGATCGATCTCATCGAGCAGCGCCACGTCGACCTTGGGAGCATCGAGGTCTTCGTGCTCGACGAGGCCGACCGGATGCTCGACATGGGCTTCATTCACGCGGTGCGCAAGATCATTGCGGAGCTGCCGCGCGATCGCCAGTCGGTGATGTTCTCGGCCACGATGCCGAAAGACATCGCGGAGTTCGCGAACACGATTCTCTACAAGCCGCAGCGCGTCGAGGTTGCTCCGCCGGCGACGACGGTCGAGCGCGTCGATCAGAGCGTGTTGATGGTCGACAAGGCAGACAAGCGGGCGTTGCTCTGCGAGGTCCTGCGCGATTCGTCGATCGAGCGCGCGCTCGTGTTCACCCGTACGAAGCACGGCGCCGACCGCGTGGTCAAGCACCTGCGTCGGATCGGTGAGGACGCTGACGCGATTCACGGCAACAAGGCGCAGGGGGCCCGCGAGCGGGCGCTCGATGGCTTCCGGACCGGCCGTGTCCGCGTCCTGGTCGCGACTGACATCGCGGCTCGCGGCATCGACGTTCGTGACGTCACGCACGTGATCAACTTCGACCTGCCCAACGTCGCCGAGAACTACGTTCATCGGATCGGCCGCACGGCTCGCGCCGGCCGCTCCGGGACCGCCATCTCGTTCTGCGACGTCAGCGAACACGGCTACTTGCGGGACATCGAGAAAGCAGTTCGCTGCGAAGTGCCGATCGTCGAGAACCACCCGTTCCGTTCGAAGACGCAGTACACGCGGATGGCGGCGCGATCCCCGGCCAAGCGAAAGGCGTCCAAGCGGCCGTCTCGCAAGCGCCGTCCCAGGCTGACTTCTGCGTCATCACGATAAGGCCACGAATCGGACCGGTCCGATCCCCGGATAACCCCTATGATGGGGGAATGAACACAATGAGGTGGCCTCATGAAGGCTGACGCGCTTGCCCTGTTCCGGTCCATTCAGCATGCCGAGAACGATGGCGAGACTCCCCGGGAAGCGGGGAGACGTCTGGGGATACACCTCAATCGGGTCGCTGGCCTGTGCGAAAAATGGTCGCGGAAGGGCTGGTACCAGTACACCGAGTGCGCAGAGCTCGGGTGGCTGACGAACGCCGGGGTGGCGCGACTGGGCCAGATGGAGGGCGCGGCCGAAGCGGGTGGGCCAATCGATCCACCGGTTAGCGACGCGGGCGGCGGGGAGCCTGCGCGATAGGAGATCGCATCTCCGAACGGAAGCAGCTCGGCGTCACGCCGACATCCGTGCGGAACACCTGGCTCAGGTATTCCGCAGACCCGAACCCGGCCGCGGTCGCGACGGCGCCGACAGTGAAGTCCGAGTCCGCGAGGAGCCGCTTCGCGCGCGCAAGCCGGACGCGACGGATCTCGGCGCCGGGAGTCCGGTCCAGTGCCTGTACGAACCGGTACTCGAGGCTCCGTCGCGAGAGGGGCACTACCTTGACGACATCCATGACCTGGATCTGTTCATGCGCGTGATCGCGGATGAACCGAATCGCAGTCGCGAGATGCGGATCGTCGACGCTGACGACGTCCGTCGACTGACGCGGGATGACACCGGAGGGCTTGAGGAGAACGGGACCTTCGGGAGTGGGCTTGCCACTCATCAGGCGGTGGAGCATCGCGGCGGCTTGTTGGCCGATGTGCTCGGACGCGACCGCGACGCCCGACATGGGCGGGTGACAGACCTCGCTGAGAAGATCATCGTCGTCGCCACTGAGGACTGCAACGTCTTCAGGCACGTGCAAGCCGACGTTTCGACACGCGTCAATCACCCAGCGACCGCTGTGGATTGCGAGTTGGGATCCGTGACCGCAGAGGATCCCGACCGGCTTCGAGAGGCGCCCGAGCCAGCGCCTCAGTTCGGCCCGTTCGCTGCTCGATTCCGCTTCTAGAGCATCGCCAGGGCTGCGATAGAGGTCGCAGCGGAAGCCGGCGGCTTCGACCGCGTCCGCGAACGCACGGCGATGCCGCTTCATGTGGATCGGGCTCTGAACGATGTGATACGCGAAGTGGCGAAGCCCGAGGTCCATGAGGAAGTCGGCTGACAGACGACCCGCCGCCTCGAGATCCGTCGTCACTTGCGGAAACGGAAAGCTGGCAAAGCGCCGGCCGGAGACGTTCACCGTCGGCAAGCCGGTCGCGTGGAGGTGCCTCGCCATGCTTCTGCTCGAGACGCGCGCGATGATGCCGTCTCCGCGCCAACCTCGCGGCAGTCGAGGCGGCCGATCAGGACCAAGCGCCTCGATCCAGAGCTGCCAGCGGCCGTTCTGGTTCCCGTAGTCGTAGACTCCCCGTGCGAGTCGGCGGCCCCAGCCCGTCGAAGTCTCGACGAGCAGGGCGACGCGAGGTGGGGTCTTTGATGCGGTCACCGTTCGGGCCCTCTCGTGATCCTGGATCCCCCGGTGGTCGGCCTTCCTGATCCAGGGGGACGGGGTCACACCGGAGGCACCCAGGCATCGCCCCCTACCGTACGCCGGACCTGAACCGTCGGGGGGGCGGGTTTGCGTGATCTCACAGATGAGATGCTCAAATTTGCACCGCACCCACCGAGTGGGGATCGTCTACCCTCCATTCATGCGCCTCTCACTCCTCGCACTTGGCGTCCTGGCTACTACCCTGCTGGCCCAGCAGCCGACTGAGAACTGTGCAGTCGCCGTGCTGACCCCGCCAGCCGGGTTCGCGATCAACTGTCCGCAGAACGTGGCTCAAGATCCCACGGTGATGCTCGACCTCACGGCCGCGAACGGCTATCTGTCGTTGTGCGGGGGGGACCTCGTCGAGGTGCAGCTTGGTGTCACCGTGATCGATGGGCCGGGTCCCGATCTCCAGGTGGACGAGGTGAACAGCAACGTCACCGAGCCCTACCGCGTCGAACTGTCGCCCGATGGCGTGAGCTGGTTCCCGGCGCCGGGTCCGTACGCGAACGGGGCTTGGGGTGGGGACTCGGCCATCGACATCGCCGGTCTCGGCCTGGCGACCGTCAACTTCGTGCGCATCACGGACCTGTCCCTCCTCACGGTCGGGAACACGCCGGGTCCCGATTTCGACAGCATCGTCTGCATCAACTACATGCCTCCCTGGTTCGGGGGTGCCCCGCGTGCGTACGCCGATTCCCTCGTGTCGTACAACCAGGGAGTCACGACCAGCTCAGTGCTCACCGATGGCACGCGCGCGCTCGGCATGCCTGATGCGTATCGATCGGAGGTCTATTCCGGGACCGCCTGGGTCGGGGCGTGGAACAACGCGGTCAGCATGGGGGCGGGCGCGTCCGTCGTGGTCTTCTTCTCCCAGAACTACATCGCGGACGGACCCGGGGGAGACGTCATCGTCCACGAGTACTACTCCGCCGAGGGGCAGTTCCTGACCGTCCTTGGCAGTGACGACGGGACGAACTGGGTTCCGCTCGTTCCGCTCGGCAGCGTTTCGTCGACCTATGGGAATGGTGCGCTGCAGACGACGAACGTACAGTCCTTCGATCTTGCCGGAACCGGTCTGCCGCAGGCGGACTACATCCGCATCGACTCCACGTCCACGGTCAGCACGGGCGCGACACCGGGAGCGGAACTCGATGCCATCGAGGGCGTGAACTTCATTCCGAAGGTACGTCGGCTGACCGAGGCGACGCCATTGATGGCGGGTGGAGTCGGCGCCCTCGAGCTGAACGTGATTCCGTCCCACATCGGCGACATCGCGGTGACGGTGCCTTCCGTCGGAGCTCCGCTGCCCCTCGGGGGTGGCCTGTCGGTGGGGCCTGGCGTGGAGCTGCGGCTTCCGTTCTTCGACCCGGTCCTGCAGTTCGTGCTCTACGACCCCGCGGGACCGCTCATCGTGTCGGGGGTCTTCTCTCCCGTGGGAGCCAGTGGGATGACCGGAGTGACGGTGACGTTGCCCCCCGACCCGTCGCTTCCCGGGCTCATCCTGTACTGGCAGTCGGTACTCTTCCCGGCGGTGGGCGGCGCGACCGGCGCGTCGAACCTGCTCGTGACGACCGTGCAGTGATGCGTGGCCAGTCAACAGTCGCGCTGATGCTCCTGGTCTCGGTGTCGTGCGCGCAGCCCGTCCAGACTCACGGCCAGATGGCGGGGGATCCCACATCCGACACCGTCTCGGTGTGGACCCGCGCGTCGGGGCCCGCCACGGCGTCCGCGATCTACTCCACCAACCAGCTGCTCTTCGGCGCGACCGAGACCCCCCCCGTTGCGGTGACTGCGGCGACGGACTTCACGGTGCGATTCGACCTGACCGGGCTGTTGCCCGGGACACGGTACTACTACAGCTTCCGGCTCAGGGACCCGGCGAACCCGGGGTCCCAGACCATCGGTTCGCTCGGTCGCTTCCGGACCGCCGCCACTCCGGCGACGCTCGATGATCTGACCGTTACGTTCGCGGCCGACATCAACATCAACGTGGCGTATGACCTCTTTGCGTCGATGGAGGCTCAGAGCCCCGACCTCGGGCTCTTGCTCGGGGACTTCCCGTACGCCGACTCGAGTCCGGCGGCGACCACGCTCGCGGCCTACCGTTCCAAGCACCAGCTCTCGCGCGACGAGTCGCTGCTCCAGTCGTTCATGTCGTCGTGTGCCACGGCGAGCACCTGGGACGACCACGAGATCAAGAACAACTGGGACGCCGCGACCGACCCGAACCGCGTCGCGCTCGGGCGCGCGGTGTGGAAGGAGTACTTCCCGGTACGCCCCAACGGCGACGCGATCTACCGGCAGGTACGTCTGGGTCGCGGCGCCGAGTTCTTCATCCTGGATACCCGCACCTACCGGGGCACCAACGCCGATGCCGATCTACCTGGTCGGACCCTCCTCGGCGTCCAGCAGCTGCAGTGGCTGCAGACGGCGCTGCTCGCGTCGGACGCCCTGTTCAAGTTCGTGGTCACCTCCGTTCCGCTTCGCTATGGGACGACCAACAAGGATCACTGGCAGGGCTACATGCGGGAGCGGCAGCAGCTGTTCTCGTGGATCGCGTCCCAGCGCATTGCGAACGTGATCTTCCTCGCGGGAGACCAGCACTGGTCGTCGATTCACCATCACCGGGAGGGCGTGAAGGAGTTCCAGGCCTGTCCGATCGCGACGACAGTCCGCACCCCTCCGGCGGAGCCCGAGCCCGAGGTGGTGGCGATCTTCCCCGTCCGTTCCTATGGTGTGCTCCGCATCCGGCCGTCGCTGTCACCACCCGAGGTCGACATCGAGATTCACGACTCGGTCGGCCTCATCAGTACGACGACCCTCACCGCCCAGGATCCGGGCGCGCTGCGGATTGCGCTCGACCATCCCGACGCCGGGTTCGTCTTGCAGGGACCACATCGATTCCGAAACCAGGGTGCGTTGACCGAACTGCCCTACGCGCCAGCCGGGACGTACACCGCGACCTTCACGCCCCCGATCTCCGGTCTCGCGGCGCCGGCTCCGTGGTCCCTGCCGCTCGTCCCCGGCGGGTTCCTGAGCGCGGCGACCTCGTTCGGCGTCGGGGACGACCCCGCGCACCCCACGCTGTTCCTCGCAGACTTCGACGCGCCGGATCTGTCCGCGTGGACGTTCGTGGACGAAGGAACGACGTCCGCGCCGTCCGCCTGGTTTCAGGACGATTTTCAGCTCGTGCAGTCGAGCAACATCTACGGCGGGTCGACGGCGGCGACGAACCTCACGCGCCCGGGCACGTACGCGGCGGTGGGTGACCCGGCCTGGACCGACGTGACCTTCACCTTTCGGATGAAGACCCAGGACGATGACGGTGTCGGCGCCATGTTCCGGTTGGCGCCTAACGGTTCGTTCTACCGCTTCTCGATGGACCAACAGCGTGCGTACCAGCGGCTGAGCCGCACCGTGGGCGGCGTGACGACAGTGCTCGATGAGGTCGCGGTCGCGTACACCTCCGACCACTGGTATGACGTCACGATCAAGGCGATCGGGCCGAACCTCTCGGTCGCGCTGGATGGCGTGACCGTCCTCACCGCGACGGATGCGACGATCCCCGCCGGCCGCATCGCGCTCTACAGCTGGGGGAGCCAGGTCGTCTGGTTCGACCGCGTGCGAGTACTGCAGGGCGACGCTCCTCCGTACGTCCCGGGCAGCCTGTTCTGCGACGACTTCTCCTCGGGCACGCTCGCGGGTTGGACGGTCGTCGACCAGGGGACGATCTCGGCCCCGTCAGCGTGGTCGGCCGCGAACGGGGTGGCCCTCCAGAGCTCGAACATCCACGGCGGCTCGCTCGTCGGCACCGATCCGGAGAAACCCGGGACGTTCCTCCACACGGGACCTGCGACGTGGTCCGACATTGTGCTGTCCGCGCGAATGAGCAACCCCGACAACGATGCGATCGGTTTGATGTTCCGCATCGTGGACAATGACAACTACTACCGGTTCAGCATGGATCGGGAGCGCTCCTACCGGCGGCTCACGAAGACCGTGAGCGGAGTGACGACCATCCTCGTGGAGGACGCCGTCCCGTTCACGTCGGGCGTCTGGTACGACGTCGTCGTGCGGGCGGAGGGAGCAGAGCTCGAGGTGTTCGTGGACGGGACCTCGATCCTCGCGGCGTCGGACTCGACCTTCGCAGCCGGTCGCGTCGGTCTCTACGTATGGGGCTCCACCGGCGCGATGTTCGACGATGTGTGCGTTACCACGCCCGGCCCAGCGCCGCTGTCGTTCGTCGTCCACGGATCGACTCTCGACTTCGACCTCGACGTGTTCGCCTCGGCGTGGCCGGGTCGCGACTACCTGCTCGCGTTGTCTCTCGGCACCTCACCGGGCATCCCGCTCTCCGTTCTCAACCCCGCCGATCCGCGCGTCGTTCCCTTGAATCCGGACGCGCTGTTCCTGCTGTCGCTCATGGCACCGATGCCGATGTTCTCGGGTTTCTCGGGCACGCTCGACGGCGCCGGACGCGGGACGGGGACGATTCTCCTCCCACCGGGAACGTCCGTATCGGGATTGTCGCTGTATGCCTCGGGGATCTTGCTGGATGCAGCGGCGCCCAGCGGCGTGGGGGCCGTGCTTCCCGGCGTGCGCCTGACGCTGCCCTGACGGCGCCTATTTCTTCTTCGCCGGCACTCGCACCGTCAGCGAACCGGCCATGCGTCCGTCGTCGTCGCGTTTCAGCGTGACGATGGGGAAGTTGCGTTCGGGGGCGCTCTTCCGGGTCCGGTCATCCAGGTTGGGATCGGAGTCGAAGAAGCACTCGCTCGCCAGCTCCGGATGCCCGTCGGCCCAGACGTGATAGTGGACGTGCCGCGGTATGGACGAGTTGGGATAGCGCTCGGGCATGATCGTGTCGAGCTCGAAGCGACCTTCGGCGTTGGTTCGGAGGTAGCCCCAGAGCCGGGGGTTGCCGGCCCCTCCGCCCGCGTCCATTCCGGGGCGGTACTCGCCGCTGGCATCGGTGTGGAAGAGCTGCACGAGGGCGCCGGGCAGTGGCTTCGACGTGTCCATGTCCACGACCTGTCCGCGCAGTCGAATCCGCCGTCCCCGTTCCTGGCGATCGACGAGGCGGATGCGGTGGGTGGACACGTGTTCCCTGACCAGTTTGAACAACTCGGTCCGGCGGTCGGGGTCTTCTCGCAGGGGCCGCAACGACGGATCGGTGAGGATCGTCTCCGGAGCGTAGCCGTCGGAGAACGCGGCCCCGATCTCCTTCACCGCGGCGTTGAACCGTCCGTGCTTCACGTTGCTCACGGCTTGGCGGTACGCGGCGACTCCCGGGCTCTTGCGGGGGCGAGTGAGGTACGCGCCGTACGTGCGCAGCTCACGTTCGATGACCTTGCGGTCGTTCGATGACATGTGTTGCCGCGTGGCGTCGACCATCGCCATGAAGTGGTCGATCTCGTGGGGTTGAGCCGGACACCCGCAGTTGCCCTTGGGGCCGTCCGAAGTAATGCGGGGCTTGCCGGCACCATCCAGGATCGCGATCCATGGGATGCCGCCACGCTTGCCCTTGCGCAGCTCGGTCGCGAGCTCGGCGCCGCCGGTCATGCGATCGGTATCGATGACGACGGTGACGTAGTCCTTGCCGAAACGATGAGCGACGTCCTGATGCTCGAGGAACTCCCCGAACCGATGACACCAGCCTCACCAGGGGGCGCTGAGATACAGGAGGACGTGGCGCTTGCTCGCCGTGGCGGAGGCCAGGCCCTCGGCGAGCACCTTGCGTGCATCGAGAGGAGCGCAGGCGTGAGCTTCGAGGAACGTGCGGACGCTCTTCACCACGATGCCCGCGGATCCGAGCATCTCGCCTGCGTTGAGAGTCCCGACCACCTTGTCGTCGGTGTCGAGGGCTGCCAGCACGGGGAGCGCCTGGTCTTCGAGCTTCAGCTGCGTGCGGAGCGCTTTCGCCGCGATGGAGGCGGCAGGCAGGGCGGCCAGCTGGTATTCGTACTTCAGGAGCTTGCCGAGCGAACGGTAGTTGCCGAGCGCCTTCACGAGCCCGTCATCGACGACGGTGTTACCTCCCGTGATCAGCAAGAGCACCCGTTGGTTCTCCGAGCGGGCTTTTGCCCGGGCTTGCGCAAGCGCGTCGTGACTCTTCTCCTGCGCCGCGCCGGTCGATACGAGCACGAAGGTCGTGGCCAGCAGGAGAAAAGTGAGCGGGGACGGGCTCGATAGCCATAATCTCAGGCGCTTCATGTCGGGAACTCCAACTTCGTTCGCGAGGTCTGGTTCAATATGCCCGATCATAGCCCCGACGACTCCAGAACATCAGGTACCGACCATGATCCATGAAAGCATCCTCGAGACCATCGGGAACACGCCGGTGATTCGTTTGAACCGTGTGGCTCCGGACCACGTGGACATGTTCGTCAAGATGGAAGCGTTCAACCCCGCGGGTTCGGTCAAAGATCGGCTCGCGTACGCGATGGTGACGGACGCGGAGCGCACGCAGAAGCTCGCGCCCGGGCAAACCGTGGTGGAGGCGACGTCCGGGAACACCGGCATCGCGCTCGCCATGGTGTGCGCGGCCAAGGGTTACCCGTTCGTGGCCACAATGGCCGAGTCGTTCTCGGTCGAGCGGCGCAAGATCATGCGCGCGTTCGGCGCGCGGGTGATCCTCACCCCCGCCGCCGAACGGGGGACGGGTATGGTCCACAAGGCGGAGCAACTTGCGGAGCAACACGGGTGGTTCCTGGCCCGGCAGTTCGAGAATCCCGCCAACCCGGCCTACCACCGCAACACCACCGGTCCTGAGATCCTGCGCGCCTTCGCCAACCGTCGACTCGACTACTGGGTTACGGGCTGGGGAACCGGCGGGACTCTCACCGGAGCCGGCCAGGTCATCAAGCAGGCGCGTCCGGACCTGCAGATCATCACCGCCGAACCGGCCGCCGCGGCGATGCTCGGCGGACACGAATGGCAGTCCCACAAGATCCAGGGCTGGACCCCCGATTTCGTCCCCGACGTCCTCGATCCGGCCATCGTGGACAGCCTCGTTTCCGTCACCGACGACCAGGCCAAGGCCGTGGCCCGCCGCCTCGCCCAGGAGGAGGGGTTGTTCGTCGGCATCTCTGCCGGAGCCACCGTGGCCGCGGCGCTCGACGTCGCGAAGGATGCCGAGCCGGGCGCCACGGTGCTCGCGATGGCTCCGGATACCGGCGAGCGCTACCTCGGCAGCTTCCTCTTCGACGACGTCGAAGAGGGGTCCGACGATGCCTGGCTCGAGAGCCTGTAGTCGTCGGGAGATTGGGATCGGGTGCGTCGGGACCGCCCGGATTCGTGACGGACAGATCCTCGCTCTCGCGGCGGTGTCGGCGGGAGCGGAGGCTATGATGTCCGTCATATGAGTCGTCCCGACGCTCCGATCATCGAGTTCCCCGAACACCGGGCAATCTACGTCGCGATCCAGAAGGTCGCGAGTTCGAGCCTGCTCAAGGTCGCCGCGCAGCTGCTGGGGCTGGACATGGGCAAGCGCGGCCCGCACGGCACCTTCCACGACCACCCGTGGATTCAGAAGGACGCCCTCAGGGGCTACGAGGGACACTGGAAGTTCTCTTTCGTGCGGAACCCGTGGGACCGTCTGGTCTCCTGTCACGCGAGCAAGATCGAGGGCTCGTTTCACCATGGGTTCGAGCGGTTCCGGGCCTTGGCGCCGGGCATGCCGTTCGACGCGTTCGCCCGGGCGATCGTCGACATCCCGGACTCGGTGACGGACCCCCACCTCCGGTCGCAGTATTGCTTCATCACCGACGCCGACGGCGAACTCCTCGTCGACTTCGTGGGCCGGTTCGAACGGCTCGCCGAGGATTTTCGCCAGGTGTGCGACCGGATTGGGGCCGGCGACGTCGCATTGCCGCACGAGAAGAAGACCCGGCGCCGGGACTACCGCGGCTACTACTCGCCGGAGCTGATCGAGATCGTGGGCGAACGGTACGCGGCCGACATCGATCGCTTCGGCTACGCGTTCTGAGAGGCGGCGTGCGACAGAGCACCCGTGTCGTCGATGCCAGCTGAGGGTACGATCCAGCGTATGCGAACGCGCGCCCTGGTCGTTCTCCTCGTTGTCCTGGCCACCCCCACATCCACGTCAGCACAGGGTCGAAAGGCGACCAAGCCGAAGCCCTGGCCCGCGTTTGAGGGCGGCCTGACCGTCAAGACGCGCGACGCAGCATTCTTCACGACGCTCGCCGCCGTCGAGCTACAGAAGATGGTCGCCCGGATCGGCGAGCTGCGTCGGTTCTACGAAAGCCACTTCGGACAGAAGCTCAAGAAGGGCTGGCGAATCGTCGTCCTGAAGGACCGGCCGCAGTTCACGAAATACCAGCGTGAAGTCACCAAGGGGCGAGCCGGTGTCCAGGGCCAATGCTTCGCCGAGCAGAAGGTCGTGACCGTCTGCGACCACTCGCGCTACGGCTGGAACGCGACCCTGAGCCACGAGTACGCGCACGCTTACTACAAGTGCCTCGGACCGATCTGGTTGCGGGAGGGAATCGCGTCACTGGTCGAGGTCGCAGTCGGAACGGGGCAGGGCAAGCAGAGGAAACTGAAGATCCCCGTCAACCCACCCCGGCTCCGCGGACTCCGCCTCTATCAGGGCCGCAAGCACTACCTCTCCATCAAGCACCTCATCCGCGGCGAGAAGGAGCCGGACGGGTACGGCTACTCCTACGAACACGGATGGAGCTTCCACTACTACCTCTTCAATAAGAACCCGAAACGCTACCGGGCGTTCCTCAAGACGGTCCGCAAGAGACGTGGCAAGGACCTCTCCGGCGAACTCGAGAAAGCGTTCGGACTCGACGTCGACGGGCTGGACGCGGAATGGACGGCGTTCACCAAGAAGCTCGAGGCCCCTCGCTGAAGGCTGATGATGTACCCGATCGTCGACGCCGCCTCCTCTCTTGTCATGAAGACCTGGCGACCAGATACGGTCGCGTGAGACTCATGGAGTGTGTCATCCTGATCGGAGCTCAAGCGTCCGGGAAGTCGACGTTCTTTCGCGCTCGTTTCTTTCGGACCCACGTCCGGATCAACCTCGACATGCTGCGAACCCGGCATCGGGAGGCGCGATTGCTCGAGTCCTGTTTGGAGATGCAGCAGCCGTTCGTTGTGGACAACACGAATCCGAGTCGCGAGGACCGGAGCCGTTACATCGCGCCTGCGCGGCTTGCCGGCTTCCGGGTGTCGGGCTACTACTTCCAGTCGCGTATCGATGATGTGCTCCGTCGCAACCTGGGGCGCCCAGAGGACGAGCGCATTCCCGAACCCGGCATTCGGGGAACCCACGCTCGTCTCGAGCGTCCCCGTATGGACGAGGGATTCGACTCCCTTCACTACGTGAGTCTCCTCGACCCAGACGGCTTTCGCGTAGACGAGTGGATCGATGAAGTTTGACGAACTCGATCTCCGCATGCGGGTCTACGAGACCGCACACGATCACTGTGTGCTGCCAGGGCTGTTCATAGCTGCCCGGATCGACGGACGCAATTTCACGCGACTCACGAAGGACGTGCACAAGTTCGAGGCGCCGTTCGACGAGCGGTTCCGCGACTACATGGTCGATACGACCGCGCACCTGATGAACTGCGGGTTTCGCATCGTCTACGGGTACACACAGAGCGACGAGATCTCGCTGGTCTTTCATCGTGACGACACGTCGTTCGGACGCAAACTGCGCAAGCTGAACTCTGTCCTCGCCGCCGAGGCCAGCGCGAAGTTCTCTCTCTGCCTGGGCGATCCCGCAGCCTTCGATTGTCGAATCTCCCAGCTTCCCGACCTCGAGGCGCTCGTCGACTACCTGCGCTGGCGGAATGAGGATGCCCATCGCAACGCCCTGAACGCCCACTGCTACTGGTGTCTGCGAGGAAGGGGTTACGGAGTCGGAGAGGCCACGGATCGTCTCAGCGGGCTTTCGGTCGCCGAGAAGAACGAGCTCCTGTTCCACGAGGTAGGCGTGAACTTCAATGACCTTCCGCTGTGGCAGCGGCGGGGCGTCGGTCTTTATTGGGCGACGGTCGAGAGGGCCGGCACCAACCCGCTCACGGGAGAGACCGCGACCGCGCTCCGGCGGCAGTTGACGCGAGAGCTGAACCTGCCGATGCGGGACGAGTACAGTGCGTTCGTGCGCGAACTGCTCAAGGTCGCACACGCCTAGCCGCCACTTTCGGCTGGATTGTGGGCTCGTCTTCTTCTGCTCTGTTCATCTAACGGATTCGCGGGGCACGCTGCGGGGGCGGGGTCGATTCCCTTCGGCCAGCGGCGTCTCGCCCACCCCTCCCACGAGAGGGCCCACGGCCAGAAGGTGGGGGGCCGCATGCGATTATTTCAAGGATCGGAATGGTCTCCCGGGAGCGCGGACCTCCAGAGCGTGTGAAGCAATCCGCGCTCCCGGGCACGTGGAATCCTCGGGCGGCCCGCGCCGTTCTCCAGGTAGTCTGCCTGGAGGAGAATCGATGTTCTGCACCATGCGCCTCTTGGCCCTGCTTCTGACGGCCGCCGGCTTCGCGTCGGCGCAGCAGCCCACGTTCACGGTCACTCCCGATACCGCGGGCCCCGGGATGGCTCGGGTCGTGCGGGTCACCGCGCCGAATGGGGCGACCGTGATCGTCGGGTTCCCGATGTGTCTGTTCACGTCGGTCCACGTGGGGGGACCGGGGGGAGCTGCGGTCGCGTCGAACAACTGTCCGACGCCCACTCCGACGAGCGTGTCGCCGTGCGGCATCATCGACGCTCCATGGTCACCGCCGGCCGCGCTGGGACCGCGGACGTACTGGCTGCGGTGTGACTGGACGATCGGTGGAACGCCGGGGACGAGCTGGGTCGATTTCCGTATCGAGCAGCCAGGTGATCCGGTGCTGACGCAGCTCAACCAACCCGAGCTCGATTCGACGTGGCCGCTGGCCGTGTCGGCGCCCGCGCTCGCGGGCGCGGCCTACGTTGCGGCCGCGAGCTTCACGACCGACGTGGGAATCCCGTCGTCGTTCGGAGTGATCTCGGTGGATCCGGATCCGCTTTTCTGGCTGTCGTTTCCGGCCCCGTTTCCGGGCCTCTTCCTGGGATTCCAGGGCGCCCTCGATGGCAATGGCGCGGCGAGTCTCGGTGTGGTCATCCCGTGCATCCCCGCGCTGGAATGCAACGGCATCCATGTGCAGGTCGTGATCGTGCCGGTGTCCGGACCCGTGCTGACCAATTGCCTCGATGGGGTGATGCTCGCGACCTGATCCGTAGACGACCGATGATGCGTTTCCTCCCAACCCGATGGCCGACGACGTTGCGGTTCTGACGCGCGTCGAGCTCAGTGCGAAGCCGAAGGACCGCTACTTCGACGTCGAGGTGAACTGCGACGGCCACCTCTTCCAGGTCAAGGCGATTCGTGGCGGGTCCCTGGCGGTCTACGGGTTCACGACGAACCCATCCCTCATCGGGATCATCGAGATCAAGTAGCGGTCATCCCGGGAAGATGGCCGTCCACGGGTCCCGCTCCAGGACCCAGTAGTACGTCAGTGCACCCAGCCACGCGTGGCACAGCGAGAGCGGCCACAGGTTTCGGGTGCGGAGGTAGATCGGCACCCAGAGCAGGCCGATCCCGGCGCAGATGCCACTCAGGGGGAGGTCGGGGTAGTGGGCCGCTCCGAAGCCGAGGGCGCCCAGCATCACGACGGCCGCGCGAGGCGCACCCAGCAGGTCGAGGTTGCGGACGACGAGGATCTGCAATACGAATTGCTGGACGAACGACCACACCGGGTAGAGCGCGAAGATGACGAGCGCCGTCACCGGCAGGCCCTGCCAACCGAACGCGAGACGCCACGTAGTCAGCGCAGCGATTCCCACCAGCAGCAGGCCGCCGCAGATCCGGGTCGCGGGGCCGAGTCCGCGCCGACCGAGTCCCCATTCGTTCCATAATCCAGACTCCGCCCGCAGCCGGGTGGCGAGGTATCCACCCCAGACCACCACTGCGCCGAGCAGGAACGGTCCCTTCAAACCGAGGCCGGATTCGAAGATCTGGAAGAGGACGGCCGTGACCGCGATCGCGCACAGCTCCAGCTTGGGGCGTCGCATGCAGTTCAGTCTCCAGCGGGTCAGGGCGCGACGAGTTCGTCGAACGCCTTCGGACCCGGGATATCCAGCAGCGGGTAGTCGAGGATCACATGCAGGTCGCACATGGCGAGGACGTAGCCGTGGCGGAGCAGGCGCGCGGACGTCTCCTGCCCGAGCGCATTCAGCGTGGTCGGGAGGGTGGCGTTCTCGTGAGCGATGCGAGCCCACTCGGCTTCGGTTTGCGGATCGAGTCTGGCGATGGTCGCGCGCGCGCGCGCCGCACGCTCCGGCCACTCCTTGTCGGCGTCCTGGAATCTGCTCGCGACGTGGAACGGACTCTGAGAGATCTGGACCAGTGCTCCGTGCAAGCCGGAGCCGCTACGTTGCGCGCGATCGAACCGTTCGATGAGCGCCTGCCGCCGCGTCGTCGTCGTGTTTGTGTAGAGAACGTCCATGTCGCGGAGCATCGAGGCGACCTCGGAGATCACGGGGATCGTTACGGCCGGGAACGGGTTCCATGCCGGGTTTACCGACGAGTCGACCAAGATGAGGGTGTCGGGTTCGCGATCAGGGGAGAGGGCGTCCCACTGGCGGAGGCGAGCGGCGTAGCCCCGGGCCCACTCGTCGCCCATGTTGTCATAGACCCCGCCGTCCACGAGGACGAGGCGGCTCGCGGGCGCCTTCAAACCGGAGCCCTTCGGCGGTCCCTGGAACCCGAACCGCTTCGCGGGCATCTTCACGGGCGGGAACCCGCCGGGGAAGCACGCCGACGCCTGGACCGCATCCGCGACCTGGAGATCCGACGGCGTTCCCGGCCCGAACCTGTATCCGTACACGAATGACCTGCAGAAGAAGACCGGCTCGGACGTGCGGAGGTCCGTGGAGTAGATCACATGATCGACGGCACTCTCGAGCTGCGACATGAGCGTGGGCTGGCCGTCCTGCGAGAACAGCATGTCGCGAAACGCGCGGGCGCAGACCCGGCCGCGGAGTCCATAGATCAGCCAGATCCACAACGGTACGCCGGCCATCACCACGAGCGCGGACCAGCAGCACTCGATGGGCAGAAACCACGGAGCGATCAGGATCGCGAGCAGACTGACCACGAGGACCACGACATAGATCTTCGTGCGGACCGGCGCGAAGAACGTCCCCTGGTTCGCGATCATCGACGCCAGAGGTCGTCCCGCTTTCTCGCGGAACTCCGCGGCGCTCGCGCCTCGATAGTCGAGCACTTGACCAATGTAGGCGTTGGTCAGGGATCCGCCGGAGACCGACGAGATGGAGTTCACGCTCCCGTTCTTCTCCGCATCAGCGAGATAGAGGAGCACACCCAACCCGAAGAGACTCGCCCGGTGTCCGCCGCCGGACAGGGCCACGCTCGTTCCACTCATGCCGTAGCTACTACCAGAAGTCGGCGAGACCGGAGTCAGGAACGCTCGACCGGCAGCTGGACGAACAGCTCGAAATGCTCATATCCGTGTGCGAAGGGACGCCCGATCCAGGACTCGAAGCTCGGATGCTCGGCCGGGACGTAGCCGCTGCTCGGGAGCCACGTGCCGAAGATCCAGTCGATCGCGCGTTGTTCGAGGTCGATGGCACCGCGGATCTCGATCTCGGCGACCGTCATGGCGGAGAAGTCGAACCGACCGACCTCGCCCGCCGGCTCGACGTGGTCGACCTCGACCGCGACGTCGTAGCGGCAGTCTTCCAGCGAGACGATCTCGGGATCGTCCCACATGTAGCCGAGCCACTGGCCGTCGGCCTGGCCACGGGCTTCGGCCCAGGTCTCGAGACGTCGCGCGGCGTCAGCCACGCTTGTGCCCTCGTAGTCGGCCACGCCTGTGCCCGCAAATGGGTTCAGCACGCGGATGTACGCGACGGTGCGCGCGGGAATCTCGCGAAACCGGACCTCGAACCCGTCGGGGTTCTGCCCCGGTGGGAGCCGTTCGAGCAGATGCCGACAATCGGGATCGGTCAACGCATCCTGGAACTCCATGCGCTTCTGGGTTCGGAAAGTCTCCAGGTCGAAGGCGCTCGGAGGCACGCCGTAGCGTTGCTTGAAGCTGCGGGAGAAATCGGAGGAGGAGGCGAAGCCGCAGGCGAGCGCGATCCGCGTGAGCGATCGTGATGTGTCGTGCGAGAGCATGTAGAGCGCTCGCTCGAGTCGCAGACGTTTCACGAACTGGGCGAGGGTCTCGCCGACCAACGATTGGAATACGCGGTGGAAATGGAACGCCGAGAAGCACGCCACGGCGGCGACGTCCGCCAACTTCAGCGGCTGGTCGAGGTGTCCGACGATGTGGTCGATCGCGAGGTTCACCCGCTCGACGTAGTCCGGGGAAGCGGGTCTGGGAGTTTTCTCGGTCATTCGCAAGATCTGACAAGCGGCGAGGGGCGACGCGTGGGATCGTCAGCGCATGAAGTTCCTCACAACTTGCTTCGTCGTCGTCGCTCTGGCTTCATGCGGATCGACCGACTCACCCTCGACGCAGCCTACCTCGAACCCGGAAGTCAATCAGCAGATGGACCTCGGCAACTTCTCGGTCAGCCTCGCCGTGAAGGACCTGACCAGATCCCGGGCGTTCTATGAGGCGTTGGGGTTCAAGGTGGTCGGCGGCGAGGCCGCCCAGAACTGGCTCATCCTGCAGAACCCAACGAGCACGATCGGGCTCTTCCAGGGGATGTTCAAGGAGAACATCATGACCTTCAACCCGGGCTGGGCGAGGGACAAGAGTGAGCTTGCGGAGTTCACCGACGTTCGCGAAATCCAGAAGAAGCTCGAGGCGGCGGGCCTCGAGCTGACGACTCGCGTCGACGCATCGACAACCTCCGGGCCGGGGAGCCTCACCCTCCTCGACCCGGATGGCAACCCGATCCTCGTCGACCAGCACCGCTGAGGGAGGAGGCTCCGTGCTACAGACGCAGCAGCAGCGTCTCTCCTCGCGGCGAGAGCCGGTAGCCGACCTTCAGGCTCTCCGTCAACCCGAGCTCCTTGAGCTTGCGTACATCGCGCTTGAACGGAAGCGTTTCGAGCCCGAGACCGTCGGCGAGGTCGGGAGCGCGGACGCCCGGGTGGTCGCGGACGAGCTCGAGCACGGTCCGGGTCCACGCGCCGCGGCGGCTGGCTTGGTCGAGGCGGGCGAGCCGCGCGGTGACGTCGGCGAGCTCGTCCTTGGTGAACGACGCCTTCGCTCGCAGAGCGATGCGCGGGTCTTCACCGGCGAGCCGGAGGCGGACCCGGTGGATTCGCCCCTTCGGCTTCGACTTCAGCAACTCGAGGAGCTCGGCGCGCGAAGCGCGGCCCGCGCGTCTTGCGTCGCGCTCGGTGATCTTCGTCATGGGGACGACCTCGACGTCGAGGACCTCGACGAGACCGTGGGACGTCCGCATCTTCGTGCCGACCTTTGCCCGGGCCCGGTCCCAGCGCCGGAACGCGAGATCCACGCCGCCGGAAGCGAGCGCATCGAGGAATCGCTGCTTGAACAGCATGACGGCCCGGACCGTACCACGCGGTGGCGGACCGCCGGGGCCGCCGGGAGCGCGGACCTCCAGAGGGTGTGAAGCGATCTGCCCTGTCGGGAGCGCGGACCTCCAGGTCCGCTCCGGATCACCGGATCCGGCTTCGCCTCCAGAGCGGATCTCGAGGACCGCGCTTCCGGGAGAGTCAGCCTCGCCGACGAGTGCCCCGGGGTATCATGGCCGGTCTCATGAACGTCCTCCGTACCGCTTGCAGCGTCTCCTTGCTGGTGTTCCTACTGGCGTCGTCGGCGACGAGCCAGGTGCTGACCTCCGATCAGGTCCTTCGGATCCGATTCACGGTGAGCAGCGCGTGGTCGTCGTTCCCGCCGCCGGACGTGATGCGGATCAACCTCGGCCTGGTGCAGGTCGTGCAGGCGTTTACTGCGCGCAATGTGTCGCTCCATGACTGCTCGAGCGGGACCAAGCAGCTGCTTGGAACGGCGTCGGATCCTTCCTTCGGCGGGTACGTCGGGACGCTCAGCTTGTTCCCGTCCAACTCGTTCACGTGCTGCAACAGTCCGTGGACGTTCGGCGCGCCGACGGCGATCGACTTCACGACGATTCACAACGGCACGATCGACGGCATCCTCGAGTTCTCGATCGCCACGGGCTGCATGAACATCCCGCTCTCGCAGGTCGGCATGACCTTCCTGCGCGCGTCGGGCCCCGCGGGAGGTACGCCAATCAGCCCCGACGCCACGATCACCGAGATCTCCATCGGCCCGCGCCTTCAGGTCCTGCCGGGACTCTGCGGCGGCGTCAACTCGCTCGACCTCACGGGCGCTCAACCCGGCAACCCGATCATCTTCGGTCTCGATCTCAGCGGCGGCTCGGCGATGGTGTGTCCGGGCGTCACCGTCGACCTGCCGGCGCCCATCATCATGGGCATCCTCTCGGCCGCGGGCACCGCCGGTTGCGGCCCGCAGGGTACGGCGTCCCTGAACCTGTTCGCGCCCCTTGCGTCCTGCGGCGTGACGGTCATTGCGCAGGCGCTCGAGGTCGGTCCGACGGGGTGCATTCCCTCGAACAGCGTCGCCGTCACGCTCTGAGTCGGCTGATCGGGACTTCGCTGATCGCCGACCTCAAGCCTCAGTGATCTCCGAGTCGGGGAGGAAGTCCTCACGGCGCAGCCCGTCCTCGTTCAACTGATCGAGGTCGAAGATACGCGGGTACGGTACCTGCCCCGATTCGGTGAGCCGCGCGATGGCCGCTTCGGCGTATCGGTTCGCAAACTCCTCGCGCTGTTCGTTCGGCCGCTGAAAATAGCGGTCCCAGGCCTCTTGCCAGACCCCGAAGTCAAAGTCGGCGTCGAGCGTCGGGATCTCCACGTTCTCGTACATGTCCGCCCAATGGCCGACTTCGTGGGGGAGGGTGAAGAAGAGCTGGACCCGCCGGATGGCGTCGAGATCGAACTCCAGCCGGTGGTGCCGACCGTCGGACGTGTGGGTGGTAGACGCGCGCTGCAGGCGCTCGAGTTCGCGCCGATCGACGGGACCGAGGTGGCGGCTCCATTTGCGGCGAAACGGTGCGGGGTTCGCCGTCAACTGGATCACCGGGCCGATGGCGCGGCCGACTTCGACCGCGTATCCGATGCGGCCCCAGACGCCCGCTAGCTGCTCCTCCTTGTGGGTCGGCTGCCGGAAGATGATGCCCTGCACCCCGGAGACGTCACGGCAGTTGTTGATGTGACGTTTCGGAAGCAGGTTCAACATCCGCGCCACGTCGTCGATGGTGCATGCGTACCAGCAATCCTCGCGCGTCGGCTCGACCAGGAACGGCATGTCCCGACCCCACACCATCCGGTGAACGACACTGCTGCCCGGGGTGCGCCGCCATTCCCAGACGGACTCCCGCCAGAGTCGTGGAACCACGTTCCGGTTGTCGTCGCCGTGGCCTTGTTTCTTCGTCCCGATGTTGCGGTTGCGACGGGTGGGGTCGCGTCCGGGGCGTTTCATCACCGCACGCTACCAGACGACCCCCGGGTCGTGCCCTTCGGACCTCTCAGGGCGTGATCGCCGAGTCCGGTCCAGCCGCGTCATTGGCGCTCAAAGATGAGCGCCGCGGGAGTATCTACTTCGAAAGGGGAGCGCGCTTCAACTTCACCAGGATCGTGCCGTCGTTGCCGCTGGAGGGCCCACCGAGACGGGTGTCCTGGTCCTCGACGACGAGGGTGAGACGATCACCGCCGCGGACGTCGATCTCGTGCCAGAGGTCGTCCTTGCCGCCGTGGTGGGCCTCGTGGATCGTCTTGCCCGCCGCGTCGAGGAGTCGCACGGTGAGGCCGCGGTCGCCACTGTCATCGTGGCCGTCGCCGACGGCGTAACGGAGCCAGGCGCGGTCGGTGGGCTTGCCGGGGATCTCGATCGGGAATGGAAGGGCGCGCTTGGCGTCGTCGTTGATGTGGAACCCGGTGCGGGCGATGAGTGTCGACTCGCGGAATTGTGCTGCGCTGTGGGTCGTCGAGTGAGAGGAGACGCTGAGTCCGATGGGACGCCCGGCGAGACCACCGAACCCGCCGTTGTCCGTCACCTCGAGAACGACGTGGTTCGGCCGGTCGAAGTGGAAGAGCGAGCAGGGCAGGTGGAGGGCGATGCGCTGGTCCCGCACCGTGGTGGTGCGGGCGCCGATGGTCGCGACGCGGTGGCCGTTGACGTAGAGCGTGAAGAAGTCGTCGATGCCGTAGGCGATGAAGTGGAGCTTCCGTCCCTTCCAGGCCGGAGGGAGCGTCGCCGTCGTTCGGAACCAGGCGGTCCCGTCGGGGGCCGTGCCATTGGTTTCCCAGGGCTGGCCAGCGCGGATGACGCGCCATCGGGAGTCGTCGAACTCGGGGTTGGCGTACTTCTGCAGTTGCCCTTCTCGCTTCGGGTCGAACTGCATCCGCCAGCCGTCGTGCAACTCGATCGTCTCTCGGCGCGGCTGCTCGCCGAGGACCACCTCAGCCAGGACCGGCCAATGGTCGGATGCGACGCGCTCGTCCACGGTCGGCGTGAGGATGCCATGGCGCAGGACGCGCACCTGGTTCTTGGTGAAGATGTGGTCGATCTTGCGGCCCGACCTCGCCGCGCCGCCGAACCCCGGGAACGTGCCGCTCGGTCCGTAGTGGCCGGTCTCGGACATGGCCTGCGCATCCTGGAGGCTCTCCATGAGTACGCGATGCGGAGCCGACCCGGGTGTGCAGTTGAGGTCCCCCATGACGACCACGGGGAGGTCGCCAGCGAGTTCAGCCACCTTCGGCACCAGCAGCCTTGCGCTCTCGAGCCGCGCGGGGGCGCTCTGGTGGTCGAAGTGCGTGTTGAAGACGAAGAACTCCTTCCGCGACCGACGGTCTCGGAAGTGAGCCCACGTGACGATGCGGCGCAGACGCGCACCCCAGGCCGCACTGGGCCGGTCCGGGGTGGGTGAGAGCCAGAACGTTGCCCACTTCACCCGCTCGAGCCGCGCCGTCTTGTAGAAGATCGCACACCGCTCACCGCGGTTGCGTCCGTCGCGTCCGGTCGCGACCGACGCGTATCCGGGCAGCTGCTCGTGGAGGTGAATCAACTGGGATCCCAGCACTTCCTGCGTGCCGCACACGTCCGCGTCGTGGAACCGGATCGTCCCCGCGACGAGGTTCTTGCGCCAGGTCCAGTGGTCCCATCCATCACGCCGGTTGGCGTAACGGATGTTGAACGTCATCACCTTGAGGCTCGGCGTCGGCGCATCTTGCCCGGCCGCGAAGGGCAGGGCGAGCGCCAGCGCCAGGAGGAACGGTGCCGAGATCCGGATCACTGAAAGGCGATGCGGTACACGTTGGAGGTGCCGACCTGGTTGAAACCCTGGAAGAGCAAGGCGACGTAGTCGAAGGTCGAACCCGCGAGCGCGGATACTTCACCCGGCCCCAGTGTGAACGGAACGGTCGGGAACACGCCCGGGTCGTTCGGGCTGAAGTGGAATGGGTTCCCCGGGAAGTACGGCTGGTTGAGGAGGAAGAACGTGTAGAAGTCCGGGTAGATGCCGGCGAACGGCCCCGTGCCGTACGGGTTGGAGACCACGGTGGTCAGCGTGAGGAAGCCCTCGTCCGCACCTGGAGTGATGTCGGTGAGCGAGACGACGAGGTCGCCGACGCCCGGGCCCGACTGTGTCATGTTGAGGAAGTTCTCACGCTGGGGGACACCGCAGATGCCGAGGGTCAGGTTGACGCCGTCGAAGATCTCGGTCTCGGTGAGCGCGCGGGAGTAGAAGCGGAACTCGTCCATGACGCCGCCCGCAGGGAGCCCGGATGAAGTCGAGCCGGAGTAGCCCCCAACCGCGAATCCGGTGCCGCCCGTGATGTCCACTGCGGCGGCCTGAGCCACCGTCACGTTGAGAACGCCGTTGAGGTAGCCGCGAATCTCTGGCACTGAAGAGTCGTAGACCCACGCGCAGTGGGCGTTGCCGGAGTCAGGGGCGCCGCCGGTGATGATGGCCTGGGTGAGCGGTCCGCGGAGGATCGTGTTGCCGAGGCCCGCAGCGCCGTTGGTGAACACCCGCCACAATCCGGCTCCGGCGTCGCCGCACAGATACCCGAACGGGTTCACGGCCGCTGTGCCACTGAGGTCGAGCCAGAACGACAGCGTCCAGTCGCTCGTGCCGATATCGGCGCTCCAGCCGGTGTCCACGAAGTCTACGTTGCCCGGGCTGCCCGAGCCGACGAGACCGCCACCGATCCGGCCGCTGTTGTTGATGGTCTGACCGTTCACGGTCGCCGTCGGGGTACCCAAGCCGGGGTTCGCTTCGTTGGGGGTCGTGCCGCCGATGAAATCAGCCACGTTGAACCGGTAGTACAGACCCTCCGGGACGTTGCCGCCCGGCGCGAACCCGACCATGTAGTTGATGTGGCCCTTCCAATTGCGCGGCACGTAGTCCGCACCGAACGGATACGCCTTGCCGCGCCCGGCGAGTACGGACATGTCCGCGTTCATCGTGACGGTATCGCCTTCGGAACCGAAGTGGGTCTCGTACGAGACGAAGCGGCCGGGATCCGACGACGTGACGTAGAACCCCTGCGTCCGACCGGCCCCGATGGTGACCCCGACGGGAACGGGAATGGAGGTGGCGATCGAGGGGCCGTTGGCCGTGACCTCGCCTGTTCCGAGCAGGGTCCACGCCGTCGGGTCGCTCTGCTTGCCCGTGTACGAGCCGCCGCCCGTGACGCAGTACACTTCCATCGGACCGCTACCGCTGGTGGTCACCCACGTCGTGTCGAAGGAGAGGACCGTGAGCGGTTTCCCGCCGGACGCGACGACGTCGAACATGGCCCCGTTCTGGCCGTTGGCCCCCGGGAGTCCGGGAGGGGTCTCGAGGTATCCTGGCGTGAAGTGGATGTTGCCGCTCCAGATGCGGGGAGAGAAGGTCGCGCCGAACGGATAGCTCTTACCGGCGCCCTCGTAGAACGCGAGATACGCGTTGGCGCGGTACAGCACGCCCGTCGTGGAACCGTTGGTGTAGTTGATCCCGGTGCCGTTGGTCGCCGTCACATAGAACGCACGTCGCTCGCCAGTGTTCAGGCCGACCCCGACGTGCAGGGGCAGAGGCGTGGGAACGTCGGTCCCATTCGACGTCACCTCCGTCGCACCTAACAACTGCCAGCTCGCCATGGTCGTCGGAGCGGCCGTGTAGGACTCACCGCCTGGCAGCGTCCAGATCTCCATCGTCCACGTTCCGGGGTCGAGGTTCACGTCGAAGCAGACGATCGTGCAGTTCTGGATCGCTTGCACGTCGAACATGTTCCCGGACTGACCGTTGTTGCTCGCGAACGTGGTCGTGAGCGTCATCTGGGCGGACGCAGCAATCGAAAGGGCAAGGCCCAGGCAAACGGCTAGCAGCACGTTCTTCTTCATGATCCGACGCTTTCTCGTGTAGCTCACGGAGTCTTGTGAGCGGCTAGGGCAAGCGCTCCAGGAACATCACGATTTGGATCCAGGGGATACGACGGAGGAACGTCGTGAGTCAGGCCGGCAGTCTAGCGCGCGAAGTTCGCTCGCGATACTCTCCGCCACCGAAAACCAGAGAAACTGATCCCATCCCCGAAGAGCGCACATCGGGTTCTCGTCGCGGCCGTACGCGTTGAGCCTCGACGGCGCTACGTTCCGGTGGGTGTGCCAGGCGAGCTACGACGTCCTGCTGCGTAGAGATCATCACGGCTCGTTCGTCAGTGGCCCGGGATTGCTCGGCAGGGCCCCGTGCCGCTTGTCGTCGCGAGCGTGTTTCTAGGTCGCCTTTCGGGCGGCGAAGACGGTGTCCTCTTTCTCCTCGTCGATGAGGTCGTTCCACCAGGTCACGGTGTCGACCTCGACGTGATCGAACACTGCGGAGAGCGTCGCCGCGAACGCCGGGTTGGGAAACGTGGACCACACTGCGAGCACACCGCCCGGACGCAGGTGATCCGCGACCTGTCGCAGGCCATCCGCCGTGTAGAAGGCGGCGCTCGACGGCTCCAGCGGTTCGTCGGGAGCGTGGTCCACGTCGATGAGGATCAGATCGGTCGGACGCTCGGGCGAGTCGAGCAGCCGCGCGTACACGTCCCCTTGGGTGAGGACGAAGCGTTCGTCGCTGGCCAGCTCGTCGCCGACTGGAAGCCAGCCCTTTTCGAGCCACGTCATGACGGGTTCGAGCAGCTCGATGGTCTCGACCCGTGCGACCCGTTCCGACGCGAGCGCCGCCTGAGCGGTGTAGCCGAGGCCGAGTCCACCGACGACGACCTCCAGCTCCTCGCCCGCGTGCAACCGCAATGCCATCTCGGTCAACGCACGCTCTGACTCGGTGTGGTAGCTGCTCATCAGGAACACGTGGTCGAGCGTCACCTCGGTGACGATTGTCCCCGGCCGCGAGAGCAGCTCCCGTCGCCGCAGGCAGAGCTGACCGAGCGGCGTTTCCTGGAGGTCGAGGACTTCGAAGAGCGGCATGAGCGCGGAGTCTCCGTGAGATCTCAACCCGTGTTCTGCAGCCCGCGCGCGATCCCCTTCACCGTCGTGAATAGGACACGAGCAAGGTCATCATCCTCGCGGCCACCCTCGCGCCAGCGGGCGAGTACCTCGATCTGCAGGAAGTTCATCGGGTCGACGTAGGGGTTGCGGAGGCGGATCGCACGGGCGAGAACCGGGTGCCGCTCGAGGAGCGTGTTCTGCTCGAGGATCTCGAGGAGGCGGGCACGCGTCTCGTGGAAGGACGTCAGGAGGTGGGCACCCGTGGCCTGCGCCGCGTCACCGCCGAGCGCGAAGTAGCGTGACGCGATCTCCGGGTCCGCCTTGGCTAGGACCATCTCGACGTCCTGGAGCAGGTTGCGAAAGAACGGCCAGGACCGGGCCATCTCGCGCGCCGTGTCGAGGCCGTGGGTGTTGAGGAGGCGGTTGAACCCCGCGTCGAGCCCGAGCCACCCGGGCAGCATGAGTCGGGTCTGGGTCCACGCGAACACCCACGGGATCGCGCGCAGATCGGCGATGCCGGCCTGTCTGCGACGGGACGGCGGCCGCGAGCCGATCCGTAGCCGTTCGATGACGTCGATGGGCGTGACCTCGCGAAACACCGTGGGGAA
>NZBC01000101.1 GCA_002687715.1 Planctomycetota bacterium
CTCCGAGGCCGAAGCCGCGGCCGAGCTGCTCACCTGGCTCGACGGGCACTTCACGTTCCTCGGCTACCGCGAGTACGACTACAGCCACGACGCCGAGTCGAGCAGCCTCGAACCGATCGAGCACACGTCCCTGGGCATCTCGGCCCTGCGTCCGCTGGTCAAGTCGCCGCTGTCGAACGCGGTGGCGGAGAAGGCGCTCGAACCGCACGTCCTCGTGCTCACGAAGGCGAATTCGCGTTCGCGCGTCATCCGCGGGTCGTTCATGGACTACATCGGGGTGAAGACCTTCGACGAGAACGGCGAGATCGTCGGCGAGCGACGCTTCGTCGGCGTCTTCAAGCCCGAGTTCTACAACGACAGCGTGCTGAGCATCCCGGTGATCAACCGCAAGGTGCGCAAGATCCTCGCCTCGAGCGGATTCCCCGCCGGATCCCACTCGGCCAACGAGCTCCTCGGCATCCTCGAGACGTATCCGCGCGATGACCTCATGCACGATGACACCCAGTCGATCTTCGACGTCGTCATGCAGATCGTCGACATGCAGGAGCGCCGCCTGTCGCGGGTGTTCGTCCGCGAGGACCCCTACCAGCGCTACGTCTCCGTCATCCTCTACCTGCCCCGCGACCTCTACGACACCGCGGCCCGCCAGCGCGTCCAGGATGTGCTGCGCGAGTTCTACAACGCCGAGAGCGTCGACTTCGACGTCCTCCTCACCGAGTCCGCGCTGGCCCGCATCCACTTCGTCGCCCGGGTCGCCCGCGACGCGGAGCTGCCGGAGATCGATCCGGCGGTCGTCGAGAAGCGCATCGTCGCCGCCGTGCGCTCGTGGAACGAGGACGTCCACGCCTTCCTCGCCCCGACCGAGCGCGGCGACAGCGGACGCGCCATCGAACGCGCCGACCTGTGGTCGAAGGCGTTCCCACCCGGGTACGGCGAGTACCACACGCCCGCCGACGCCGTCGCCGATGTCGAGCGCTTCGAAGCGCTGAGCACCGGTGAGGGATCGGCCGTGCGCCTCTACACCCCGGAGGACGCCGACGATGCGCCGACGCGGCTCGCCCTCTACCGCGACGGTCGGGTCGGCCTCTCCGAGGTGCTGCCGTACCTCACCGCATTCGGCGCCACGGTGCTCGACGAACGTCCCTACGAACTCGATCTCGCCGACGGCACGCACCGCTACATCTACGACTTCGGCGTCCGCTTCGACACCGACCTCGACGAGGCGGCCAGCGAGCGCATCGCCGACGCGTTCATCGCCGGCTGGGACGGCCGCAAGGAGGCGGGCGTCTTCGACCGCCTCGTCGTCTCCGGTCTCGACTGGCGGCAGGTGACGATCATCCGGGCGCTCGGGAAGTACCTGCGCCAGGCCGGGTTCACCTACTCCGACGCCTACGTCGGGGAGGTCTACAGCGACAATCCGGAGATCTCCCGCCTCCTCGTCGACTACTTCTTCGCGAAGTTCGACCCCGCGGCCGACGACGCCGGACGCGAGGCCGCCACCGCGGCGATCGACGAGCGGATCGAGACCGCCCTCGGCGACGTCGCCAGCCTCGACGCCGACCGCGTGCTGCGCTCCTCGCTCGAACTGCTGCGCGCGACCCTGCGGACGAACTACTTCATCAACCCCGACGGCGAACTGCCGACGGCACTGGCCCTGAAGATCCGCCCCACCGAGCTCAGCTTCGTGCCCAAGCCCCGGCCGGCGCTCGAGATGTGGGTGTACTCCCCGCAGGTCGAGGGCGTCCACCTGCGCTTCGGCACCGTCGCCCGCGGCGGCCTGCGCTGGTCGGATCGCCGTGACGACTTCCGCACCGAGGTCCTCGGCCTCGTCAAGGCGCAGATGGTCAAGAACGCGCTCATCGTGCCCACCGGCGCCAAGGGCGGATTCTTCCCCAAGCAGCTGCCGCCGATGAGCGACAGGGATGCGTGGATGGCCGCCGGTCAGGCCGCCTACGAGGTCTTCATCGAAAGCCTCCTCGAGGTCGCCGACAACCTCGTCTACGCCGAGGACGGCAGCCAGAAGGTCGTCCACCCCGACCGCGTCGTCCGCCACGACGGCGACGACTACTATCTCGTCGTCGCCGCCGACAAGGGCACCGCGCGCTTCTCCGACGTCGCGAACGCGATCTCCGAGCGCCGCGGATTCTGGCTCGGTGACGCCTTCGCCTCCGGTGGCTCGGTCGGCTACGACCACAAGAAGATGGCGATCACCTCCCGCGGTGCGTGGAAGTCCGTCGAACGCCACTTCCGCGAGCTCGGCCTCAACACCGCCGAAGAGGACTTCACCGTCGTCGGCATCGGCGACATGAGCGGCGACGTCTTCGGCAACGGCATGCTCCGCAGCGAGCACATCCGCCTCGTCGCCGCCTTCGACCACCGCGACATCTTCCTCGACCCCAACCCGGATGCGGCGACGAGCTTCACCGAGCGGCAGCGCCTCTTCGACCTGCCGCGCTCGTCGTGGCAGGACTACGACCGGGACCTCATCTCGCAGGGCGGAGGCGTCTTCCCGCGGTCGGCGAAGTCGATCGACCTCAGCCCGGAGGCCGCCGCGGCCCTCGGCGTCGATCCCGGCCGGCGCAGTCCCGCCGAGCTGATGTCGGAGATCCTCGCGGCTCCCGTCGACCTCCTCTACAACGGCGGCATCGGCACGTACATCAAGTCCTCCGGGGAGAGCCACGCCGACGTCGGGGACAAGGCCAACGATGCGATCCGGATCGACGGCGACGACGTCAGGGCACGGGTCATCGGGGAGGGCGGCAACCTCGGCGTCACCCAATTGGGACGCGTCGAAGCGGCACTGGGCGGGGTCGCGATCAACACCGACGCCGTCGACAACTCCGCCGGCGTCGACAGCTCCGACCACGAGGTCAACATCAAGCTCCTCCTGCGCACCCTGCTGCACAAGGGGGCGTTCGCGGCCGAGGATCGGGAGAAGGTGCTGCTCTCCTTCACCGACGACGTCGCCGACCGGGTGCTGGCGAACAACTACGCGCAGAACGTCGTCCTCGGCGAGGCGCGCTCGCAGACCGAGGCGATGTCGGGCACCTACGGCCGGATGCTCGCCTACCTCGAGAAGCACGCCGACCTCGACCGCCACGTCGAGTTCCTGCCGAACGCCGAGGAACTGGCCAAGCGCGAGTTCAGCTCGTACGTCTCCCCGGAGCTCGCGGTGCTCCTCGCCTACGCGAAGATGCACGCCGTCGACGAGATCCTCGACAGCGTCGTGCCCGATGAGCCGTGGATGAAGCGGGAGCTCGCCGGATACTTCCCGGACGCGCTGCGCGAGCAGTACGGCGACTACATCGCCGAGCACCCGCTGCACCGGGAGATCGCCACGGCGAAGCTCGTCAACCGGATGGTCGACCGCGGTGGGCTCACCTACGTCTACCGGATGCTCGAGGAGACCCCGGCCTCGGTGCCGCAGATCGCCCGCGTCTTCGTCGTCGTCTCCGAGATCTTCGGCCTCGATGACTTCTTCGACGCGGTCACCGCACTCGACAACAAGGTGCCCACGGAGGTCCAGGTCAAGCTCCAGCACGACTACGTGCGCCTGCTCGACCGGTCCTCGCGCTGGCTCGTCCAGCAGGCCCCGGACACCCTCGACGTCGATTCGGGCATCGAGCTCTACGGGAAGGTCGTCGCCGCTCTGCGCGAGCGCGTGCCCGCCCTCGTCGACGGCTTCGACGCCGAGGCGATGGCCGCCAAGGCGCAGGAGTACATCGACGACGGGGTCCCCGAGGAGCTCGCCTGGCGGGCGGCGGCGCTGCTCGACGAGTTCGCCCTCCTCGACATCACCCAGCTCGCGGCGCGCACCAACGAGTCCGCCGAGGACGTCGCCGAGGTCTACTACGCCGTCAACGACAAGTTCTCCGGGTCGCAGGTGCTCGCCCTCATCGGCGACCTCGACCGGTCCGATCGCTGGTCGGCACTGGCCCGCGGCTCCCTGCGCGATGACTTCTACTCCGCGATCCTCTCGGTCGCCGGTTCCGTCATCGCCGCCACGGATTCGCCGATCTCCGGGACCCCGGACGAACGCGCCAAGCAGCGGCTGACCGAATGGCTCGAGCGCAATGAGACGGTCGCCGCGCGGGTGCTCGAGACGATCGAGACGGTCATCGCCCTCGACACCGTCACGCAGGCTCCGCTGTCGGTGCTGCTGCGCATGCTGCGCGGTGTCGTGCGGTCCTCGGCCTGGGAGTCCGAGCACAGCGCCTGATCCGCACCGCCTGGCCGAGCGTCATCGGTGATAGCGTCAAGCTCAGCGGGCTCGAAGACGACCTTCGGGCCCGCTGAACACTCCCCACCCGGAAGAGGGACCCGTGCTCAACGAACAACTGGCAGCCGAAGGCATCACCGATGAGGCGGATGCCGAATACCTTCACCTCCTCGTCGGGGACTGGCAGCTCATCGCCGATCTCTCGTTCGCCGACCTCGTCCTCTGGGTGCCATCGGCGAGCGGGGCGTTCACGGTCGTCGCGCACGCGAGGCCGACGACGGGGGCGACGCTGTTCAATCGGGACCTCCTCGGCGCGCGGGCGACCGGGCTCGAACGCGAGCTCCTCGAGGCGGCGGTGGAGACCCGGACCATCGTCACCGAGGTGGCCCCGGCCAAGGACCTCGGCGTCAACGCGGGCACCGAGGAGACCGAGGTGAGCGCCGAGGCGGTGCCGCTCGTCCGCCGCGGCGAGACGCTCGCCGTCCTGGTCAGGTACTCCGAGGAGATGCGCAGGCGCGGGACCTCACGGCTCGAGAAGCACTACCGGGACGCGGCGAAGGCGCTGCTGACGATGATCGCGCAGGGCGCGTTCCCCGATCGGGAGGCGCCGAGCGGAGTGCGCCACGGCGAGCCGCGGGTCGGTGACGGCATCTTCGTCCTCGACCGTGACTCCCGGGTGCAGTACGCCTCCCCGAACGCCGTGTCGCTGATGAATCGCCTCGGTCACGGCGGGGAGATCGAAGGCTCCTACCTCTCCGAGGTGGTGTCGAGCCTGAGCACCGAGCTGCGACAGGTCGATGAGACCTTGCCGCTGGTGCTCACCGGACGCGCGCCGTGGCGGACCGAACTCGAGGTGGGGCGGACGAGTGTCTCTCTGCGCGCGATTCCGCTCACCGACGACGGTGAGCGCACCGGGGCGATCGTGCTGGCCAGGGACGTCTCGGAGATCCGGCGGCGCAAGCGGGAGCTGCTCTCGCGCGACGCGATGATCAAGGAGATGCACCACCGGGTGAAGAACAATCTCCAGACGGTGTCCGCTCTGCTGCGCTTGCAGACGCGGCGCATCGACAATCCTGCGGCGAAGGCGGCGCTGTCGGAGGCGATGCGGCGGGTGTCGATCATCGCCGTCGTCCACGATGTGCTCAGCCAGGGAGTCGAGTCCGAGGTCGACTTTGACGAGGTCGTCGACAAGGGCCTGCGGCTGACCCCGGAGCTGACGAGTCCGCTCGTCCAGATCTCCCTGCAGCGCCAGGGCAGCTTCGGGACGATCTCATCCGCCGACGCGACCTCCCTGGCGCTGGCGATCACCGAGCTCATCACGAACGCGATCGAGCACGGCTTCCCGCTCGAGGAGCAGGAGGGGCTCGCGCCGGGGGAGACGCTCACCGGTCATGTGTGGGTCGTGCCCGAGCGCGACGGCGACCACCTCCACGTCACGATCGCCGACGACGGCGTGGGGCTGGGCGACCAGCAGAGCCCGGGCAACGGACTGGGCACGCAGATCGTGCGCACCCTCGTCTCGGCGGATCTCGCCGGGTCGATCCAGTGGCGGGAGCGTGAGGGCGGGGGCACCGAGGCGATCCTCGACGTCCCGCTCCGCCCCGACTCCTACGACTGACGCTCCGCCTCGGTGACCCGCGTCGGGAGGCTGCTGGATGCGTTGAGCCGAGGTGCCGATTGCTCGGCGGTACGCTGTGCCCTGCCCCGCCGGAGGCTGCTGGGTACGCACCCCTACGTGGAGCGCCATACCTTACGCGTGCACGGGGTGGTTATCGCGCTTCGCGGATGGAATGCGAAGCTGCGGGTTGTGCGTGCTGCCCAGGGTAGTCCGTGCGGTTGCGGGGGAGATATGCGCGCCGAGGTGGTGCGACTGAGTGTCTGCGCCCGACGGATTGCGCAGCCCTACGCGGAGCGTCATACCCTACGCGTGCACGAGGTGGTTATCGGGCTCCGCGGAGGAGATGCGAAGCTGCGGGTTGTGTGTGCGCCCCAGGGTTGTGCGTTCGGCTGCGGGGCTGAGATGCGCGCCGAGGCGGTTCGACTGAGTGTCAGCGCCCGACGGATTGCGCACCCCTACGTGGAGCGCCATACCCTACGCGTGCACGGGGTGGTTATCGCGCTGCGCGGAGGAGATGCGAAGCTGCGGGTTGTGTGTGCTGCCCAGGATTGCGAGAGCTGCCCCGGGTTGTGGGTTATAGGCCAAAATGTGTGTACAGCCAGGGCGTGTCGACACTGGTCCTTATCGGGATCTGCCGCCCCAGCCTTTCTGGATCCCGTTGCCATCCTCGATACTGAATCCCGTTCCGTAGAGAGGATTCGTCTCCTCCCGACCCGTCTCGGGCTTGACCACCTTCGGCACGCTGGACGATGGTGTCCACGCATGTGGAGTCACGAACGACCACGGGTCCCTGGGCGCCTGGGTACGCAGATACAACAGCCAATCGACTCCACGACGGGCATGATCAATGTTCAGTCCGCGATGGGCTCTGAGGAAGTCCTTGATCGCTTTGTTCGGGCCTCCCTCCAATGGATTCGTGGTCTTCGCGATCGTGTACCCGTCCTCGGCCATCTCCAGCCACGTGAACAGGTGATTGTCACGGATCAACCCGGCCAGCAGCTTGTGGGCTCGACGGGTCCGGATATGCGTGTACCACCAGTGCTGCCCCGGCTTCACATGGGCTGGTCGCACTGCTCCTGGTCGCGCCTGGGTGCGGTCTTTGAGGAATGACTCCCACGCCGCTTCCCAGGACGTGAACGCGGCCGTCCACCGCGCAGCCTCGTCGAGGCTGGTGACCTTCGACAGTGTCTTAAACAGGCCGAGAAGTTTGTCATGCCCCGGGGATAATAGAGGCAGGGAGATTGGAAGAAGGAGATTCTCTCTTGCCAGTGAAATACACCGACGAACTCAAGGCTCGTGCTGTCGAGCTCGTCATCCATGCCCAAGCCGATCCGGACACTGCGAACGGAGCCATCACCCGCGTCGCGAAGGAACTCGGCCTGAGCAAAGAGACCCTGCGAGTTTGGGTACGCAAGCACAAGGACTCCGGTAAAGCCACACCGACTGAGTCAGTCGACCTGGAAGCGGAGAACCGCCGGCTACGGGCAGAGCTGGCTGAGGCGAAACGAGCCAACGAGATCCTGAAGAGGGCGTCGGCTTTCTTCGCGGCGGAGCTCGACCGCCCATCGAAGTAGTCGTCGGTTTTATCGACGAGAACAAACACGAGTTCGGAGTCGAGCCAATCGTGCGCGCCTTGTCCGGGACTGCTGCACGGATTGCTGTGAGCTCGTATTACGCGTACAAGAAACGTCAACCATCAGCCAGGGCCCGACGGGACCAGGCTCTGATGGTGGTGATCCAGGATGTCTATGAGGCGAACTATTCCTGCTACGGAGTACGGAAGATGTGGAAGGCGATCAACCGCGGCTACGCCGACCAGTTCGGGCCGGTGGCCCGGTGCACGGTGGAGCGGTTGATGGCCCAGTTGGGCATCGACGGGATCCGGCGGAGACGGAAGCGTCCGAAAACGGCTTCAGCCAGGGCTGAGGACTGCCCGGACGATCTCGTCGACCGTGAGTTCACGGCTGCTGGTCCGAACTGTCTGTGGGTCGCCGATATCACGTACGTGCCGACGCAGGCTGGGTGGGTGTACGCGATGTTCATCCTTGATGTGTTCACCAGGGAGATCGTGGGCTGGCAGGTGACGAACCATCTGCGGGAGTCGCTGGCCAGGGACGCTTTGACGATGGCGCTAGCGGCGAAATTCCGGGCTGGTGAAGATGTGTCGGGGCTGGTCCACCACAGCGACCGTGGGGTTCAATTTCGGTCGATTCGCTATGGCGAGGCTCTCGCGGAATCCGAGCTTGTCGCGTCGGTGGGATCGCGCGGAGATTCGTATGACAATGCGATGGCTGAGGCTCTGAACTCGGTGTACAAGGCTGAGCTGATCGACAGACGGGTGTGGTCAGGATTGATCGAGGTGCTCGCGGAGACGTCTGCGTGGGTGGCCTGGTACAACCAGGAGCGGTTGCATTCAGCGGTCGGGTACCGTCCGCCGATCGAGGTCCATTCTGAATGGGTCAACCAGTCCGCGGCAGAACCCGTGGCTGCTTAGGAAACCAAGAAAAAGAGCCTCTACGAAACCCGGGGCTTGACAGTTCCTTGTTCGCCGGGAGCACGGGCCGCCTGGTCAGGTACCGATGCGCGGCCTGTCGGATGTGGAAGTGACACCGTTGGATCCGGGTCGTTGGCCACAGTCGCTTGATCGTCGTCGTCAATGGTCCGTTGCCATCGACGATCGCGGCCACCGGGGCAGGGATGCGGCTGATGAGAGCCGTCCAGGACGCGTTCTTCTCCTGGTCGCACCATTGCCAGTCGATGACGTGAGTGCCGGTGTAGGCGATGAGGACGCACCAACCGTTGAAGTAGGTGCCATCGAGCATGATCTGGTCATGGACCTCGCCTGTCGGGACCACTCTGGGTGCCACGTTCCAGCACCAATGAATCTTTCGTGTGAAGGTGCGAGTGCTGGACGCGAAATCACCGCGTGGTCGGGTGCTGGTCAGCCATGCGATGAAGCCGGTGAAGTCTGCCCGCTTCGTCGAATCGGTGCGGGTCTGAATCGCTGAGGCCCCGCAGTGTTGGCATCGCCACCTGGTGCGTCCGGCACTGGTTTTGCCGTTCTTGACCAGCTTGGTCGCGCATACACCACAGACGGGGTGATTTCTGGGATTGGGCACTGAACATGGTTGCAGGGCATGTTCAACTCGGTCTTGCCCTACTGCCTACTGGGCGAGCGGACCATCCTGTACACACATTTTGGCCTATAACCCACGGTGGGGGCCGCTTCGTACGTCGGGGTCCGGCGTCGAGTGTTGCGCGCATAACGGCGTCCTTGGACTCGAGAAGAGGGAATTCATACTTTTGTGCGATGTGCACGCCTGGAATCTCTGCGAGAGTCTTCTTGCATCTAGAGTCAAGTGCAGAAAGTTGACCCCATGAAATTTGGACCTCACCGTCTTAGACTAGTAGTAGCTTCGTTGATCGCAGTTGTTCTCACCGCAGCACTCACAGGTGCTCCCGCCAGTGCTGCCGAGCCTGACACTGTGGTGCTTGACCCCTGATCTTGGACACGCTGATTCCAGCACGATGCTGGGGAAGCGAGAATCCAAGGATGGCAAGGAAGAACTACACCGACGAGTTCCGGCGGCGGGCGGTGGACCTGTACGAGTCGACGCCTGGCGCGACGCTCAAGGGCATCGCGGGCGATCTTGGGGTCTCGCGGGGCGCGTTGAAGGAGTGGATCGACAAGCTCGGCTCCGGGACGACTGTCGGCGGTGGCATGGCGGTGCCTGATGGGCCGCGGCCGGAGTCGCAGGCGGCGCGGGTGGCCCGGCTCGAAGCGGAGAACACAGCGCTGAAGGCCGAGGCCCGCAAGCTCGAGACGGAGCGGGACATACTCCGTCAGGCGGCGAAGTATTTCGCCGGGGAGACGAACTGGTGAACCGCTTCCAGTTCGTCGAGGACCACAAGGACGCCTACGGCGTGAAGCGGTTGTGTGAGGTCATTCAGATCGCCCGATCCTCGTTCTACGCGTGGCTCGCAGCCGCGCCAGGACGAGCCAAGCGTCACGCTGCGGACGCGGCGTTGGCGGCGCGGATCCGGGTGCTGCAGGATCCCGACCAGGGCGGCGACCGCGCGTATGGTGCACCGCGGATCACCGCTGACCTCAACGACGGCGTCGCGCCGATCGAACGGGTCAATCGCAAGCGGGTCGCCCGGGTGATGCGCGAGCACCAGCTCGCCGGAATCCGGCTGCGACGCCGAGTGAAGACGACGATCCCGGACCAGTCGGGCAGGCGCTTCCCGGACCTGATCGAACGCGACTTCACGGTCGGCGAGCCGAACCGCAGGTACGTGGGAGACATCACCTACCTGCCCATCGCGGACGGCTCGAACCTCTACCTCGTCTCGGTGATCGACCTCGGCTCCCGCAAGCTTGCCGGCTGGCAGGTCGCCGACCACATGCGCACCGAGCTCGTCGAGGACGCCCTCCGCGCCGCGGCCCGCGAGCGTGGCTCACTGGCCGGCGCGATCTTCCACAGCGACCACGGCTCGGTCTACACCTCGAAGGCCTACGTCAAGCTCTGCAAGGACCTGAAGGTCATCCAGTCCATGGGAGCGATCGGGACGAGTGCCGACAACTCACTCGCGGAGAGCTTCAACGCCGCCCTCAAACGTGAGCTCCTCGCCGGACGCGCGGCGTTCCCGGACCAGGCCACCGCCTACCGGGCCGTGTTCCGCTGGGTGAACCGCTACAACACCCGCCGACGCCACTCCGCGATCGGCAACATCAGCCCGAACACCTACGAAGCCGCCGCATCCGCTACCCTCGCGGAAGCGGCATAACCGAACCGACACCGTGTCCACGATCGAGGGTCAAGGCCCTGTCGACCGTGATGCCATATCGGAGCTGAGTGCGGCATTGCAGACCTTGAAGGACGAGGGCGTCGACGTCGACGGTGATATCTCCGAGGATGCTCTGATTGAGGACTACTATGGTTCAGACTCGCTCGGTCCGATCGTCCTGCAACCATACGCGAAGCCCAACGGGTGCTCGACGCCGAAGCAATTGAAGAAGGCAGCGGCGAAATGGAACAAAATATTCAAACCAGCGTGTGATAACCACGATCTGTGCTACGGGAAGAACTCGAAGACCAACAGGAACGTCTGCGACGCGAGATTCCGCGAGAATATGAAAAGCATATGCAACAAGAGGAAAAAGGAAGTATTCGTTTGCAAGACAGTTGCAGTGGTTTACTTCGAGGCTGTGCGAATCGGCGGTAAGAAGCACTACAAAGGAAAGGGTAACCCCTGGTGATCCCGAAGAGAAAAATCCTGAAAATTGCATATTTGTCATTGCTTAGCGTAGCGACCCTGATGCTAGTGGGCAGCGTTGCCATGACGGTGTGGGCGAACACCGCTGAGGACGGGTGGATAACAGTCACTGCCTTTACGCTGCTGAGCTGGCTGGTGAGCGCGCCGTTCATCCTCGGCTCGGTGATCTGGACGGCACTTCTCCTCAGTGGTAGAGGCAAGTCGAAATCCGAGCCCCGCATCCGCAGCTGATGAGTGCGACATGACGAGCGAGCCGACCAATACCGGCTGGGATCACAATGCGCCAGTCGTGAGACGACCTAACGTGTGCACCAGCGGAGAGACGCTCCATAGTTCGCCGAGGGCGATAGTGCGACGACCCCTACGGGATCAAACGTGAGTGACGAATCGGCCCCCACCGCTTCACGTGGTGGGGGGCCGATTCGTCTATGTGTCAGGCGAACTCGAGAAGCTCGCTGCGGTTCCCACTGTTGACATACGGCAAGCGATTCTCTTGCTTGCCTGCCTCTTCGAGGGCTTTCGCGATCTCACGGCGGGCCTTCTGCTCACCCTCTTCAGCTGTCTCGGCCTCGACCGCGACTTCGATCTCCATGTCGCCGGCGGCGAGGTCGACAGATACCGCGGGGTCCATGATGATCTTGTCGCGAGCTTCGAGAAACAGCAACTCCTCCATCACCGCGTCGAACTGTTCGCGCAGAAAGTCACGGGCGTCACCATCGACATGCAACGTCATGCCAATTCCGATGAGTTTCATCTCTGCTCCTGGGGGTGCATGCACTCCTGGCGGTTCAGCCACCTCAGTGCTTGGTTTGAGTAGTTCCGGTTGCTCGGGGTGAGGTGAATCTGTCTCATATGGTCCCCACAGGGGCACTTCACCGTGTAGTACTTAGGCGGGTCCTCAATCGTCCACCCAGCTTCATGGAACTGTTGTAGAACGCTTTCGAGTTCAGGCTTCTGGTGCCTCTTCCAGTACCCCACCTGGCCCCCTGCAACGTCTACGAGTTGTCATTATTGCACAAGTTTATGTAGGTTCAACCAGCTTCAGCTACGACGAAACGCCCCGCCGCTCGGTGTGAGCGACGGGGCTGAGTTGTGTCAGTGGCGGGGTTCGTAACCCTCAGCAGGCGGGGTAGCGTCGGGCTCGGTGAGTCCGAGGTCGTCGGATTCGTCGAGGTCTTCATTACCGTCATCCTCGAGGGGCGCAACCTCGTCCGAGTCGGCACCGGACCAGTTGCCGGGGATCTGATCGGCAGGGGCGGCTCCGGTCGATCCGACCGCCTGGACGGCCACAGCAGCGCCGGTGGGCTTCCACAGGCCGTAGTACATACCGACGGCGATGAGGAACGACGTCGGACCCGTCATGAGCCCCTGCCCGAGGTCGTAGACCTGCCCGGCAG
>NZBC01000102.1 GCA_002687715.1 Planctomycetota bacterium
CAACGGGGTCGTCCAGACCGGGGCCCGTGCCGGCGACGGCGTGTTCGGCAATGGCGATGCCGGCGAGCAGTCGTGGCTGGGCTATATCGGCTCACTGGTGGTCGATACGGTCGTCAACTCACTGATTGCAGCCGGTGGTGACTTCAACAGCTTCAAGGCGGACACCGTGACGGACAGTAGCGTCATCAGCGGCTTCGTCCTCGGTGCGTCGGCGCTGGCGGACGTGATCAGCGACGCGGTGGACCTGACTGACGGCATCGGCGATGAGGTGGACCGGGCCGATCTGCTCGGTCGGGCGGACGGCACGTTGTTCCACGGTGACTTCGGCAAGGCCGCGATCAGCGGCGCCACGCTGTTCAACGCCGACCTGGTCGCTGGCGTCGGCCCCGGTGTCGAGCGCGCCGCCACCCACGCGCCAGCAACTGCTGACGGATCTCGAGCGAGAGCTGGACAGCCCGGCGCCGAGCCTGTCCACGCCGGCGCTCCCGTCGGCGACGTTCGGACCTGCCCAGGGGACGATCGCGCGTGACGGCGCCGACCCCGGCGCGCGCCGGGGAAGCGACGACGTCAATCCCTGCAAGAGCCATGGAAAGGTCCGTGCGGTCCCGGAGGCCGAACTCGACGCCGGCACGTCCGGCCGATTCCTCCAGATCCATCGGTCCTACATCGTCGTGGAGGGCTCGGAGGGCCTCCGCATCGTGGACCAGCACGCGCTTCATGAGCGCCGCATCTACGAGGAGCTGCTTCACCGCTTCGAGTCCGCCGAGGGCGAGGACCAGCGCCTCCTCATCCCCGAGGTCGTCGAACTCGGCGCGGCGGACCAGGCGATCCTGCTCGCCCACGCGGACGACCTGAAGGTGCTCGGCCTCGACCTCGAAGCGTTCGGCGGCACCAGTGTGTGCCTGCGGTCGCTGCCGCTGGTCCTCTCCCGAATCTCGCCGGAAGCCGTGGTGCATGACCTCCTCGCGATCCTGAAGGAAGACGCTCGCGACCTGGAGCACGACGAGCTCATCAAGAGCACGGTCGCGGGCCTCGCCTGCCGCGCGGCGGTCAAGTTCAACGATCTTCTCCCCGAGGCGGAGATCGCCGAGCTGTTGCGCTGGTCTCGTGAGCATCCCGATTCACGCAACTGTCCCCACGGACGTCCGGTTGCGGTATCGATATCTCTGCGCGAGCTGGAAGACCAGTTTCAGCGGAAGAAGTGATGCTCCCGGATCGGACTCAGTGCCCGACCAGTCCCTTCTTCAGGATCACGTTGCCGTACTTCGCCGTGTCACCGGTCATGACCACGGCGAACGCCCGCCGCGTTCGCTCGTAGAAGGCGAACCGCTCGATCCGCTGCGCCGGCGGCGTCTCCGGTTGATGTCGGTCGATGACCGCGCCATACACCTGCTCGACGACAGGGTCGAGCGTGTCGCCGGACACCGCGGCCATCATCATCACGGGGGCCCGGACGTAGGTGTCGAGCGGGAAGAGCGGCAACAGGGCATCCAGGAGGTCCGCGATGAGAAGACCATCGGCCCGCAGCACGAGGTCGTTGTTGGAGTGCCCGGGGAAATGAGCGTCGGCGAGCACGATTTCATCGCCGTGCCCCATGCGGCACATCGCGGCGAGGAGATCCGGACCGACGAGGGGGGAGATGCCATTGAGCATGGCGGGATCCTACCGCTGAAACCAATAATGAGGCCCGCCCCCGGTTTGCCGTCCGGGGCGGGCCTCGAGGGGTCGTGTGTTGTCGGTCGGGTGGAGTGAGGGAGTCCGGCGTCCTGGTCCAGAGGACGCCTTGCTTGGTCCACCAGGGAGCAACGGACGCGACGTGGGGGAGGGGTCACGAATCGGAAAGAAAACGAAGACCGGCAGATCCTCGGAAACGGACTTGTGCGTGCGCCTTACTCGGGGCGGAAGTCCTTCCGCCTCAGCTTCGGATTCAGATGCACGTGCTCCTCGATCGCACCCGTCGGCTTGTTGGCGTGCATGACCCGCTTGCCGTTCTTGAGGTACGTGACGCTGGTGGGAAGGAGGACGCGGCCGAGGGCTTTGTCCTTCAGTGGCAGGTGGAAGAAGAAGGCGAACGTCTCTACGGGATCGCCTTTCTTCAGGGCGGCGAGATGGATCTCGTAGACCCGGGCGTCCTGCTTGCCGATCCGGAAGGTGAGCGTGCGCTTCCCGGGGCGTTTGAGGACGACTTCATCGACCAGGTATTTCTGGCGGCGCTGGTTGCGGTTGGGCTTGATGACGACGTCCTTGTTGCCGAGTTGGAGGACGGCGTGTTCGGTGAGGAGGTTGGCGAGGAAGAAGAGGGACATCAGCTCGTCGGTGCGGCGGATCTCCTCCTTCAGATTGTCGAGGTCCTTGCGGAACGTGGGGTCGCCTTGCAGGTCCTGCGACCTCTCGCCGGGGCGCTGGCGCCAGTAGCGCTGGCCGTCGCATCCCATGGTGCTCGGCTTCTCGTCACCGACCGTGGGGCTGAGGAGCCGGCGATAGCGGTTGCGCTTGGCCTGCTTCTGCCAGCGCTGCTCGATCTTGCCCTCGCGCTCCCGGGACCGCCCCTGGGCGTCCTTCTCCCAGATGGTCACCAGGAAGGTGGCGCCGTAGGACGTCAGTTCGGGTTTCTTGGCGTCCGGCGTCTGGGTCTTGATGGCGGCGGCGAAGATCCGGATGGCCTCGGGGTCCGAAACGCCGGCCGTCTGTGCGAGCAGGATCAGGGTGACGAGTGATTCGAGCATGTCGGGGCCTCCCGTAGGTCCACTATCCCCATACGGCCGCGACCTCGCAACTCCCCGGTCGTTCCTGGTCGGGGGGTTGGTTAGAATCCCGCAGAGAGGGCCCCGTTTCTTGCCGCGAACCGAGTCTGCGTTCACGACCATCCCCATCGACCGAGGGGTGACGCTGCATCATCGTCGATCCGACCGGTTCAAGACCGAGTTGGTGCGCGTGTTCTTTCGGGCGCCCCTCGATGACCGGCGGACCGAGCGCCACCTGTTCGCGGCGCTCCTTGGCCGGGGTACGGGATCGACCCCGACTCGTCGAGATCTCGCGGCCCGGATGCAGGACCTCTACGGGGCCGGATACGGGGCGTCGGTGCAGCGGCTGTCCGGTCGCCACGTACTCGGCTTGAGAGCGTCGACCGTGTCGGGGCGTTGGTTGCCCGGCCGCCCGAAGAACCTCCGCAGCCTCCTCCAGTTCCTTTCCGAGGCGCTCCAGGGGCCGCCGATTGGCCCGGACGGTTTGCCGATCGAGGACGTGTTCGAGCAGGAGCGGCGTACGTTGTTGCGCGACCTCCAGAGTCGCATCACGAACAAGAGCCGGTACGCCATGGATCGGCTGCGCCAGGAGATGTTCAAAGGCCAGGTCTTCGCCGACCCGGATATCGGGCGGGCGGAGGACATCCAAGGCGCCGAGCGCGCCGCGTGTCTCGCCGAGGGGATGCGGGTTCTGTCCGAAGGCGAGGCGGACATCTACCTCTTGGCGCCGTGCACACCACTCCAGGCCGAGAAGCTCATTCGCAAGCACCTTGCACTGGCACCGCGACGCCGCGAGCGGCTGATGAGGCCGCCGCTCGCCGCACCCCGTCGCCGCCCTCGCCGGGTCACCGAAGCGCTCGACATCGAGCAGGGCAAGCTCGCTCTGGGCTTCCGGGTCGAGGATTGGGAGCCGGGCGAGTCGCACCGCGAGAGCCTGCTCGCCGACGTCATCCTCGGTGGTGGCCCGACGAGCAAGCTCTTCCGCAACGTCCGCGAGGCGCGGTCGCTCTGCTACGACGTCCGTTCGACCCTCGATCGCAACCTGGGAGTGTGGACCGTGACCGCGGGCATCAAGCCGGCCATGTGCGATGAAGCGCTCACCGCGATCCGGGCGGAGATCCGGGCCATGAAGGCCGGGCACATCACCGCCGAGGAGGTCGACACTGCGCGGCGCGCGATCCTGTCGGGGCTGCGCGCGGTACCCGACAGTCAGTCGAGCCTCGTCGAGTTCTTCTTCCGTCGGCGGCTCACGAAGCGACGCGAGAAGACCGTCGAAGCCGTGGCGCGGAGCTACGCCCGGGCATCGGTCACCGCCATTCCCGACCTCATGGCCCGTCTTCGCCTCGACACGGTGTTCTTCCTCGATTCCGTCGGACAAGTGGAGGCGACCGTCGGTGCGTGAGCAGCGAGATCCGGTCTGCGGCGAGCGCATCCTCTTCGGACAGGCGAAGTGTGGTCTGCCCATCCGCGTCGTGCCGCGACAGAAATTCAGCCGTGCATGCGCGCACCTCACCGTCGATTTCGGCGCCGTCGATCGCGCGCTGCCCGGGCCGGGGCGCGGCCGGCGACTCCCCGCGGGCGTGGCCCACTTCCTCGAGCACAAGATGTTCGAGAAGGCGCGGGGTGACCTCTTCTCGGAGTTCTCGCGGCTCGGTTCGTCCGCCAACGCGATGACCGGGCATACGTCGACGAGCTACGTGTTCTCGTGCACCGACAGCTTCGAGGAGAACCTCGACGTCCTGCTCGATGTCGTGTTCGATGCGTACTTCACCGACGAACTGGTGCAGAAGGAGCAGGGCATCATCGCGGAGGAGATCCGCGGTTACGACGACAGCGCGGGCTGGCGGGCCTACCGGGCGTTGCTCGAGGGGATGTACCACAAGCACCCCGTCCGCGACGACATCGCGGGGACGGAGCGGACGATCGCGCAGATCACAGCGGACCAGCTCCACGCGGTGCACGCGGCGTTCTATGCACCCCATAACGCGGTCCTGTGCGTCGCGGGCAATGTCGACGCCGCCGCCGTGCTTCGACGGGTCGACGCTCGGCTCGGTCGCGTCAGGCGTGGCCAGGCGCCCGTCCGCCCGCCGCTCCCGGTGGAGCCGGCGGGGATCCGTCGCCGCCGGCAGAACGTCAGGATGCCGGTCGGCCTGCCCATCTTCTATCTCGGGTTCAAGGGACCGGTGGACGAGCTGTCGGGTGCGGAGGCGTTCCGCCTCGAGACCGCCACGTCGATCGCACTCGAGCTCGTGCTCGGAGAGACGACGGAGTTCCACGATCAGCTCTACGCGGACGGCCTCATCGGCGAGGAGTTCTCCTGGACCACCCGGAGCGAGCGCGGTGCGACGTACGCCATCATCGGTGGTCAGACGCCCGATCCGCGTGCACTCGAGCGACGGGTTCTGTCCGAAGTCGAGAACGCCCTCGACCGGCCCCTCGACGGGGTGGCGCTCGAACGGGTGAAGCGCCGTATCCTCGGCGACTACGTCCGCCTCCTCGATTCGATGGAAGGACTGTGCGGGCAGCTCGCGGAGTGCCACCGCGCGGGCCTCGACTTCTTCTCGCTACTGCCACGCGTCGAGCGGATGTCGGTCAAGACCGTGCTGCGGCAGGCGCGGCGTCTCCTCCAGCTCGGTCGGATGGCGTCCGTGGCCGTCTTGCCCCCCAAGCAATGACCCCCCCGGCGAATCGTCCGCTGCTCGTTCTCACCGGAACCACCGCGTCCGGCAAGAACCGGGCGGGTGTCCGGCTCGCACAGGCTTGCGAAGGCGAGATCATCAGCCTCGATTCGATGAAGGTGTATCGAGGAATGGACCTCGGCACCGACAAGCCGGCCCCGGCCGACCGCGCCGCCGTGCCGCATCATCTCGTCGACATCCTCGAGCCGCGCGAGAGTATGAACCTCCGCCGATTCGTGGACCTCGCCCACGAGTCGGCCGCCGGAATCCGCGAGCGGGGTCGCCTGCCTCTGGTGGTTGGCGGGACTGCGCTGTATCTGAACGGGTTTCTCCGGGGCGTGCTCGAGGGGCCGGAGTCGGACCCCGAGTTTCGTCGTGGGCTGCGCGCCGAGGCGAGCATCAAGGGGGTCCCGGCGCTGCACGCGCGCCTGCAGGGAGTCGATCCCGAATCGGCCGCCCGCATCCATCCCAACGACTACAAACGCGTCGAGCGCGCACTGGAGGTCTTCGGTATCACCGGTAAGCCCATCAGCGCGTTGCAGGGGCAGTGGGAACAGGCGCCTGCGTTGGACTATCGCCTCTACGTGCTCACCTGGGATCGCGGCGTGCTCGACGACCGCATCAAGAGGCGCGTGGATCTCATGATGACCGGTGGGTTCCTCGACGAGGTTCGCACGATCCTCGACGGGTCGGGCTTTGGCCAAGAGTCGTCCCAGGCGCTCGGGTACAAGGAGGCGGTCGCGCATCTCCGCGGCGAGATCACGATCGGCGAGGCGACCGACCTCATCAAGCGGCGTACTCGACGCTTTGCCCGTCGGCAGCTCACCTGGTTCCGCAAGTGGACGGACGCCCACTGGATCGAGGGACGCGAAGGGGAAGGGTCGGACGAACTCGCGGCACGGGTCCTCGACGACTACCGCAAGGACTGAGGGCTTTGAAACGCAAACGGGCGTCGACGCTTGCGCGCCGACGCCCGTGCTTCCTCGTCCGTGCGGTCGATCAGTTGATGTAGGGATCGTCCCAGTCGAATCCGAAGAGGAAGGTATCGAACGTCTTGTGGATCGTCGTCTTGTCCCGGGAGAGCTGGTCCGGGAAGAAGTTGTCGTACGGCGGGAGGTTCGAGTTGGTGTTGAGGAGAATGTACTTCAGCGTGTGCCCCGCGTGCCGGATGTGGCTCCAGTGGTGGTTCGCGCGGATCGCCCAGTACTTGCCCATGTTGCCGTCGCCGGGGACCGGCGTGTAGTCGGCGGCTACCGTCTCGTGGACGGGCACGACGAATGAGTCGAGGTCCTCGAGTGCAGGACCCACCACGTACCAGAGCGGCCCAGCGTTCTTGCCGCCCGTCATGGTCAACGAGCCGCCACCTTCGCCCGCCTTGGAATAGGTGACGAACGGGAACACGCGCACGGCCGTCACGAACAGCTTCCAGGGCGCGTAGAACGTGCCGATGGGCGGCGGGAGGACCTGCGTGGGATCGGTGAGTCCGAAGAGGAATCCCGGGGCATCGGCCAGCGTGATGTCCGCCGCGGCCTGCTCGTGGGGGTCGGTCCAGTTTCCGCCTACGAAGCCGATGGGGGCATCCGCTCCGACGACGGCGCCGCCTGCGAAGCTCGAGGTGTGATCGTAGATCGTGTCGTACGTCTCGGATTGGGCGCAGCTCGTGAAGAGCAGAGGGATGCAGACCACGGCAAAGGCGAGAAGCCTCTTCATCCTATTCCTCCGCGCGAGCTTGCAGTGCGCGCGCCGATTCCATCTTTTTCCAGAGCCGCCATGGCGGACGGCAGCTGTCAGATCTCAGTCGAGGCGGCAGGATACCAGTGCCCAGAAGGAGTGTCAAGGTGACGCAAGAGGGCACTGGATTTGAGGTTAGCGCGCCGCACGGGGCGGTATCGACTGGGTGGGTTGGTAGCATCGCGCGGCGCTTTGCGAACCCGCGAGACGCCAGGAGGAACCATGACAGTCCAGGCTCGCGTCTTCAAAGGGACCCGTGACATCCTGCCCGAGGAACTACTGTCGCGGAATCGCCTCCTCCGGACCCTCGAAGGGGTGTTCGAGCAGTTCGGATTCGGTCCGCTCGAGACCCCCGCGATGGAGCATCTGGACATCCTCCTCGGGAAGTACGGCGAGGAGGGCGAGAAGCTCATCTACAAGATGGCCTACAAGGGGGGCGAGGTCCTCGCACTCCGATACGACCTCACCGTGCCGCTGTCCCGCGTGGTGGCGATGAACCCGGAGCTGCCGCTCCCCTTCAAGCGGTACCAGGTGCAGCCGGTGTGGCGGGCCGACCGGGCGCAGCCGGCGCAGGGGCGGTTTCGGGAGTTCATCCAATGTGACGTCGACACCGTGGGGACCTCCTCGGTCGCGGCCGATGCCGAGAACGTCGCTGTCGTGCACGACGGCATCCTTGCACTCGGCATCGACAAGTTCGTCGTGCGGATCAACAACCGCAAGATCCTCGCGGGCATCCGGGAGTGGGCCGGCGTCGACCCTGCGCTCGAGGCGGAGCTGTTTCGCATCGTCGACAAGCTCGACAAGGTCGGACTCGACGGCGTGAAAGAAGAACTCGCGAAGTCGGGCCTGCCCGAGGAGCCGGTCGCGAAGGTGCTCGACGTCATGCAGACGAAGGGAGCGCCGCGCGAAGTCCTCGTCGCGGCGCGGGCGCAGCTCGCGAGCTCGGAGCGCGCCATCGAGGGGATTGAAGAGCTCCGCGAGATGCTCGACTACGCGACCGCGCTGGGCATCTCCGAGGAGCGGCTGAAGGTCGATCTCTATCTCACGCGCGGACTCGACTACTACACGGGACCGATCTACGAAGTCGTGCTTGCGGACGATCGCATCGAGCGGTTCGGGAGCCTCGCCGGCGGGGGGAGGTACGACGATCTGATCGCCTTCTACGGAGGTGCGTCCGTGCCTGCGACCGGGGTGTCGATCGGGTTGTCGCGCGTACAGACGGCCTTGCTCAAGCTCGATCTGCTGAAGCGGCGTCGGACGTCCAGCGAGGCGCTCGTGCTGCGGTTCTCCGACACTCCGCTCGACCAGTGCCTCCTGATCGCGACCGAGTTGCGCGCGGGGGGCATCCCGTGTGAGAGCTACTACGACACGGACCGGCTAAAAAAACAGTTCCAGCTCGCGGAGCGCAAGGGTATCCCGGTGGCCGTGCTGGCGGGCCAGTCCGAACTCGAAGCCGGGACCGTCAACCTCAAGCACCTCGCCCGAGGTGAGCAGGTGACCGTGCCCCGAGCCGAGATGGTCGCGAAGGTGCGGGCCTGGATCGACGGCGCCTGATCACGCTCCATCGCGAGTGAGCCGAGCCAGGCGCGCGGCGACGCGTTCGGGCAGGAAGCCGCGAAGCGGGCGTCGGTTGGACCGGCGCTCCCGGACCATCGTCGCCGAGATGTCGATCAGCGGCGCGTCCACCACCTCCAGTCGCAACCCGGGCAGCCGCTCGCGCGCGGCAGCGGCGACGGCGTCGTCCGTTCCAGGACGAGGCATCCACAGGAACGTGGCGAGCTCGACGAGTCGGGCGGCGTCCTTCCAGGTGTGGAGACCCTCCACCGCGTCGGCGCCGAGCAGGAAGTAGAGCGCGTCCTCCGGGTATTCGTCTGCCAGCTCGCTCAGCGTGTCGACGGCATAGGAAACGTCGCCGCGCGTGAGTTCGCGACGGTCGACGGAGAACGCGGACAGGCTGTCGAACGCGAGCTCGCACAGCTCGGCCCGGAAGCTCCCCGGGAGCGAAGGGGCCGCCTCGCCTTTGTGTGGTGACTGCGCGGCAGGAACGAGGAGAACCCGGTCCAAGCTCGCGCTCTCCCATGCCCGCAGGCCGAGGATGACGTGCCCGTTGTGGATGGGGTCGAACGACCCGCCGAAGACTCCGATGCGTCCCATGAGGCCGACGATCCTACGGGTTTCCGACTTTGGCGGGCGCGGACGAACCGCCACGCGCGCCGTCATTCGGGCGATGAGATGGTGGATCACGACACTCGGGATGGTCGTCTTTCTTCGGGTCGGGGCGGCGCAAACGCCGTGGCTGACGGTGGTGGGAGAGGGTCGAAGTGATCGACCGGTCGTCTGCGGTGTGTTGCGCGACGGTACGGCGGCGCGTCGCGCGGCGCGAGTGGGACTGGTGGATGCGTCAGGACGTGCCGTGCCGTCGGGCGTTCACCGTTCGGGGGGCCGGGTCCTGGTCCACACGGTCGCGGCACCGGGCGGGGTGGGGCCGGCGCGACGTCGGGCCCGGACGGTGCCGGCCATCGACGTTCGCTTCGATCCCGACCTGCGCATCGATACGGGGGCGATCGTCGTCACGTTGGAGCCGGGAGGATGCCTCCGCGCGCTGGGAGTCAGGTGGCGCCTCGTACCCTGGGGTGGTGCCAGTGCGCCGTGGCGGGTCGTGCATCGGTG
>NZBC01000103.1 GCA_002687715.1 Planctomycetota bacterium
CTTGTCGCGGATGAACTCGTGGATCGCGGTGGCGACGAGGTGTGACAACCGGTCGCCCGCGCGGTTGAACCTCATCGACTCGAGCATCTTGAACGTGACGTCCACCGAGTCGTCGTCGGGCTTTACGTTCCACGCGATGTCGACGCACGCGATGTCGGTCGATCCGCCGCCGATGTCCACCACGAGCATCCGGAGCTCCGGCGTGCCCTTCACGTTGCCTAACGAGCTGGCCGCGAGCTGGAGGTTCTGCGTGCCGAAGTGGAAGAAGCTCTCCCACAGGACGTACGCTGCGACGGCGACGGGTTCGCTGCAGATCAACTCGACGCGGAACTTCTCCTTCACCTCCTCGCCCTGGACGAGGAGGTGCTCGCAGACTTCCGCCATCATGCGGCGATAGAGATCGCGGTCGGACTCGCGCCAGGTCAGCGGGTAGGTGAGCATGAGTCGCGTCACCTGCGGATAGAGCTCCGGCTCGTCCGACGTCCCGTGCGGGTTCGTGATCGACGCGAGGACGTGCTGCATCATCTGCTCCAGCGTCTGCCGGACGAAGTGCAACATCGGATGGAGTCCGTCGCGTTGCCCGAGGATGCCGCGGAACTTCATCGTCGGCTCGGGCGCTTTCAGGTGTTCGGGCCAGTGCCGGACGTACTTCTTGGGCGCGTAGAGGTATGTCGCGAGCGGGTGGTTCTGGATGAGCTCCTCCGAGCGCGCTCCGAGCACGATCCACGGCGCCTGGTCCTCGGCTGGGCCGACGCGCAGGACGATCATGTTCGAACGCAGGATGTTGCGCTCGCCGTCAGGGCGGTCGAGGTACTTCGGGTCGAACGGGTTCGTGGCCTGAACGATGCGCGCCTGCAAGGGGCCGGCGCCGCCGCGCGAGAACACGAACGCGGACCCCGTGTTGCCGAAGTCCATGATCAGGCTGCCGATCTCGTTGCGTGCGTTCTCGTGCTCTTCGACGTAGATGTCCGCCAGGTGGTGCCGCTTCTTGAACACGAGAACGCCGTTTTCGAGCAGCACCGGCATCTTGTTCATGGGCTGCGCCCCCGCGCCGTTCTGCGTGTCGACCACCATGTCGAGATGCAGCTCGGCGCCCGCGCGCACGAGGCGGAAGAACACGAACTCGTTCGGGTCGCACGCGACCCACTCGGTCGCCTCGACCTCGCGGTTGCACGCGATGTGGCTGCGGACGAGCCGCAGCACCTCTAGCCCTTCCTGGTCGCCGGCGGCTTTCTCCGCCTGCTTCCACACCTCTTCGAACGGACCCGCGTGCTCGGGTGTGATGGGGAAGCCGCGGCAGATCTGAATGCCCGTGTTGGGCAGGACGATGAACTGATAGACGCCCGCCTTTACTGGTCCCGCTGCGCTCTTCATGACCTCACTCCGTGCTCTTCGAGCGCCGCGGCGGCCATTCGCCGCCCCTCACCGATCATTCCCAGGACGTTGCGCATCTGCTCCTTGTCCTCCTCCGACTGCTGGAGCTTCGCGCCTTCGGTATCGCGGTCTTCGACGAGGAGCTGGTAGAGGATCTCGCGCGCGTGCAGGCCGAGACAGTGCGACACCAGTTCGGCCGACGACGCGAACCCCTTGTCCGGTGGGACGAGGTCCGCGGCAGCGTAGCCCCAGCGGTCGCCCCATTGGGTGCACTGGGTGTCGAAGTGTCGGGCGAACTCGGCGAACACCTCACCGGGTGCCTCGCCGTGCTCGAGGATCTTGTTCTTCAGCAGGTCGCAGAGCTGCTGGAATGCCTGCGCAACCCAGTCGGGACCGACGGGCGTGCCGTCGGTCGGTACGAGCGCGCGGATGTCGTCGTCGAGCACCTCGCTCGCAAAGCGCTCCACGCTCTCGAGATCGTCGGGGTCGAGGAAGCCGAGGCAGCTCCGCATCGCGGCGCGGACGGCCTCGATGTTGAGCGCGCCGTCCCCGTCATAGTACCCCCGCAGCGCGTCGTCGAGCGCATCGAGCCCGTCGAGCAGGCCCGTGTTCAGGACGTGCTTCTTCAACAGCAGGCGCGGCCCCTTCTCCTCGACGAGGTTCGTGATCTGGCGGAGCAGATAGCCCTGGCCACGGTCGTCCGGATCGCAGAGTGCGTCGACGTTCTCGCGGAAGCTCTCGAGCAGTCCGAGCCGCTCCAGCGTCGCGCGGCCGGTTCCGTCGGACTCGAGCCACTTCTCCATGACGGGGCGGTACATCTTGTACGCGTTCTCATACGAACCGCCCGTGAGCGTCTCGACGATCGACTGCGAGTCGAGGAAGCAGATGCGAGCCGGGCGTACCCGGCCGCGCGGGCTCATCTTCTGGAGGATGTTGTCTTCCAGCGTCGTCGCAAACTGGTCACCCTCGCGCTTCGCCGTCTCGGGATCTTCGTACTTGGCCTTCACGTCGCGATTCGTGAAGTAGATGTTCATCCCGTTGACCGCGAGAATGAGCCGATCGGCGACGTCATCCATTGCGGCGGGACCGCAGTCACGCTCGATCGCCTTCCACAGCACGGCGAAGTCGGACTGGCGTCCGCACAGCGCGAGATGCACGACGATGTCGAGTTCGTCCTGCTTCCAGAGCTGGTGCGCGATGTGGTTGCTCTTCTTCTCCAGGAAATGGCGGAGCACCTCGTCCTTCACGCTGCCCGCGGTCGCGAGGCCCGGCGTGTCGACGATGGTGAGCTTGGAGACGGCTTCGTCGTCTTTCCCCGTCCATTGCTTGATGCGCTCGAACGGGTCCTTCAGGCTCACGTCCTTCACGAGCGCGCGGAGCTGCAACGCGTTCCACGCCGAGCCGTTCATGCGGATGACGTCGCTGGATTCGAGGAGCTGTGACTGCTCCTTCACTGTCAACGCGCGGATGAACTTCGAATCGCGGGCCTCGGCTTCGGGCACGCGGTAAGCTTCCGGGAACGGCTTCAGCTCGATCTTCCGCGGGAAGCGGAACTGGCCGACGTCCTTCTCCGGGAACGTCGCCCCCGACCCGTCGACTTCAACCCCGTCGGTCAGATACGCGACCCGAATGCCGTCGGCCGCGTTCTGCTCCTCGACCTCGGGGTGCGCCATCAGCTCCTTGATCTGCTCGACGTTCCACGAGTTGACCACGACCTCGTCGAGTGCCTTGGACCTGACCTTTGCGTGGGAGATTCGCAGCGACTGCGACGTCGTGTCAGTGACGTCGGTGACGAGCCAGCCGCGTTCGGACAAGGTCGGGAAGACCTCGTCGAGAATGGTCGTCTTGCCGTGCCCGCTCGATCCGATGATCGCGCACGTGATCCGCCCCTCGCAGGGTTGCCGGAGGTGCGGTGATTCGAGGACTCTCGCGAGGTCGGCCAGCCGGGCCTCGAGCGAGGTCGAACTGTGGACGAGTGAGCGGAAGCTCGGAATCTCCTGCAGCGCGTCCTGCGCCGAGATGAACATGAATCTGATGTCGTTGATGGTCTCGACGACTTCGGTCGGGATCATGGACGACTCCCCTCCGGCCCGAATCGGCCGTTCATTCCCTTGGCGAACTCCTGGAGCTTGTGCTCCTCGCCGTTCTGCGGAGCAGGGTCGCCGCCCTGACCGAACAGCCGCGGGGTGAGCGTGTTCCCCACGATCTCGACGCCGTCGAACTTCGAAAGCACGCTCTTCATGTCACCCAGCATCTGGGCAATGCTGTTGTCCTGACCATCCGTGAGGATGACCAGCGTCGTGGGGCGTTCGTGAGCCGCCACCTGTTTCGCTGCCTCGAGGATTCCTGATTCCAGGTTGGTACCGCCGCCGGCCTGCAACCCGTCGAGGAACGCCATGAGCTTGTTGACGCTGTCGTCGTCGATTTCGGTGATGCCGCCGAGCGCGCTCGTGGCGCCCGCGTCGTACGCGATGATGTTCGCGTAGCGGGTGCCGCCGAGGTCCTGCATCTTCGAGAGCACGTTCTTGGCCTCGGCCTGCACGACCGGAAACCACTGCTTCATGCTGCCGCTCTTGTCGACGAGCACGATCAGGCTCTTCGTTTCGATCGGGACGCCGAAGAAGCTCGTCGGTTCGTCACACCGTCTGAACAGGAGCAGCAAGGGGAGGAGGAGCAGCCACCACCAGAACCGCCGGCGGCGGCGGAGCAGCAGCTCCGAACCCCACTGCGCGAGCCCGCTGAGGCCCGTGGCGGAGTCGAACGACTTCGGGCTGACGACGACGAAACCCGACCGCCGGATCGACTTTCGGATGCTGCGATAGCACGTCGCCGCGGCCTTGGAGTCGTCGGCGTACCGTCCCTTGGGGTCGTTGAGCATGCCGAACTTGACGCGCGTCCCCTCGCCCTTGACGGGCTGGCGGCACTTCAGCGCCTTCGGCGTGAGCACGAGGTTCTGGTGCCCTGGGACCTCTCGCAGGACCTCGACGGAGCGTACGAGTCGCACCACGTCGTGCTGGACCTGCCGTTCGGGGGCGAGGTTCTCCCGCTGCGGGTCGTACGCCTGGAAGCGCACGCCGCTGATCTGGGTGCGCACCGCGCGCACCTCACCCTTATTGACGCACCATCGCCCACGATCGTCGAACGCCGCATGCTCCAGCGGGAAAAACAACTCGGACGCGACATCGGGATGCCGCATACGCGACGACAGGTCCTGCGCCATTGGACGCGTGACCGGCCGCTTCGTCACCGCTGGCGGGACGTCCTGGACCGGGGCCTTCTCCGGAAAACCGCCCATTCCGGATCCCCAATTATTGAACCGTTGCCCTGATCGCGATTGTAGTCGAAGAGTGCGTTTGTTGGAAGCGCGAACGTTCGCAAGTCGTTGGGCGGGTTTTAGATGCAGCGCCGGTTTCGGGTCAGGAGCCAGAGCGGTGGAAGAGTGGAAAGGCCAGGGAGAACCCAGGAACCCAGGAACCGGATCAGATCTGTTTCTCGTTTCCTGGGTTCCTGGGTTCTCCTTGGCATTCCTGGTTCTCCTGATCTTCTGTGCCTTTGCGTTCGTCGTCGCGCGGCCGCGTCTTCCAACGATTGTGGGTCCACAGCCAAGCGCCAGGATCGGCGCGGACGGCTTCCTCGAGCTCGCGCGTGACGGTGTCCATGAGGCGCTGGGTTTCTGCGCGGCGTCCGGCGTTCTTGCGCGGGTAGTGCAGATCGCCGATGTCGATCTCGAAGTGGAGCGGCGGGCCGACGCGCCGCGCGGCGACCCGGACGACGGGGCGTCCGCTCCGGATCGCGAGCACGGCGGCAGTGGGTGCGGTGGCAGCGGCGGTTCCGAAGTAGTCGACCCAGATTCGGCGCCGCCGGCGGTGATTCAGGTCCGTCAGTACGCCCACGGGGCGGCCGGCGTCGAGTGCAGCGAAGAGCTCCGACAAGCTGTCCCGGTTGCTGACCATGTGCTGCCCGTACCGCGATCGGGCACGGGCGAGCCACCGCTGGAGGTAGGGATTGTCGAGGGGACGGGCCGACGTCACGGGAGTCATGTCGTGCAAGGAGAGCACGAGTCCCATGATCTCGTAGGCGCCGAAGTGGGCGCCCGCGAGTACGACGCCGCCGTCCTTGCACGCGGACCGGAGGCGATCCCAGTTCTCCGGGTTCTTGAACGTCAGACGGGCTGGCAACCAGGCGCGGTCGTTCGGTGCCCGCGCCAGCTCCATGAACGACAGGCAGAGGCCCGCGAACGCGGCGCGTCCGACCGCGTCAGGATCGGGGGCGTCGCCGTGATCGCCGTAGGCGAGGCGGATGTTGCTCCGTACGACCCGGCGGCGCCCGCCCGCGACGCCGTACAGGACGCGTCCGAGCAAGCGCGACGTCGGTGCGACCAGGCGGGCGGGGAGGAGCTGCGTGGCGAGCAGTAGCGAACGGCCGAGGAAGTACTCGGCGGCGTTGCGGGCGAATGAGCGGCGGCGGGCCACGAGGAGGGTCCGCTACCCCGCGACCTTCGCGTTGAACTCGTGGATGAGCTCGTCCCAGACGTCGGGCAACTCGGTCAGCCCGTACCAGAACATCTCGTCGCGCCGCAGTTCGAAGTCGTCGAGCGAGACGCCCTGCTGCTCGACCCACGTGAAGTAGCCGAGGTTGAAGATGCGGTCGCGCTCCCGCGTCGTCAGCTCGAGGACGTGGTCGGTGGCTGCGCCGGAGAGCGCGCGGCCCCAGGTCTCCGCGGCGTGGAGAGGGTCAAAACCGTCCGGGAAGTCGCGACCGGCGATGCGTTCGAGCTCGGATCCGTATAGGGCCGCTCCGTCGGTCGCCACGGTGAGCACGAGGTCGTGCGCGTCGAGCTTCAGATACCGGGCGGTCTTGATCGCCGCGACGATGTTCGCGAGCGATGAGAGTCCGCAGGATGCCAGCGCGTCGACGACTTCAGGATCCACTCCTTTGCGGTCCACGAGGTAGGAGCGTCCGGCGTCGGTGTTGAAGAGCAGCAGCAGGTGATCGGACGAGCGGTCCGACACGCCGACGACGAAGTCGGTCGCTGATACGTCGTGGATGAACGGGACGTGCTTGTCGCCGATGCCCTGGATGTTGTGCTCGCCGTACCCGTTGTAGAGCAGCGTCGGACACTCGAGGGCCTCGACTGCGACCTTGCTCATTCCGAACTCGTCGGCCAGGGCGTGGCCCGCTGCGAGCGTTCCGGCCGACCCGGTCGACGACACGAACGCGGCAGGCACCATCGGGCCGAGGACCTCGCACAGATGGTAGGTCAGTCGCAACAGGGCTTCGCCGGTGCACTTCCGATGGATGACGTGGTTGCCGAACTCGCAGAACTGGTTGAGCACGACGTTCTGCTCGTCCTGCGCCAGCTCGTTGCACGCGTCGTAGATCTCCTTGACGTTGCTCTCGGTTCCCGGCGTGCGGATGATGTCCTTCTCATCCTCGACCCACTGCTCGAGCCACGCGAAACGTTCCGCGCTCATGCCTTCCGGCAGGATCGCGACGCCACGGCACCCGAGCAACTTCGAGATCGCGATGCCACCGCGACAGTAGTTCCCAGTCGACGGCCACAGCGCCCGATGCCGCCCTGGATCGAACGTCCCGGTGACGAGCCGCGGGACGAGGCAACCGTAGGCGGCGAGCACCTTGTGTGCTCCGATCATCGGAAACCGATCGCCGAACACGACGGCGATGTTCGCGTCGACGCCGGTCAACTCCGGCGGCAATACGACGTGGGCCGGGACATCGACCTGTCCCGCCCTGGCGTCGTCGTTGAACCAGTGCACCCGAAACAGGTTGAGCGCGTGCGCCGAGTCTGGGTCCACCTTGGCCAGCTTGGCCAGCACGTCGTCCGGAATCGTCTCCGGTTCCGCGAGCTCCTTGAACGTCGGCAGCACGATCCCACGCTTCCGGCACCGCTTGACGGTCCGTTTCACCGCGTCCTGGTCGACGACCTCTCGCTCGAGCCCGAATGTCATGCCGATCGTTGTAACACGAGCCCCACCGCTTGGGGTGTCGCCTCCGCCGGGAGCGCGGACCTCCAGGGCGCGTGAAGCAAACTGCTCCGGATGGGAGCGCGGACCTCCAGGTCCGCTCTGGATCCTGCTTCTTCAGCGTC
>NZBC01000104.1 GCA_002687715.1 Planctomycetota bacterium
CTTGGGTACAGCGGGCCCCCGGGACGCCGAGGCTGGCCAGCCAGCCCACCAACATGGTCGTTCCGGCACCGATCCCCGCGAAGAGGAAGAACGAGACACCGACGTCCACGACCCACCACAGCACCCCCGTTGCGACGGCCGCCCCGATGAGCGCGCCAGTCGCGTTCGCGCGCCGCGTGAGAATGCCGAGTAGAAACAACCCGCCCAGCACGCTCGTGAGCAATCCCAGGTAGCGCATGAAGGTATCCCACAGGGAGCGGGTCTCGACCTGCGCGAGCCACAGCGCCGCTCCCGTGCCGACGATCCCCATCACCGCAGTCAACACCCGTCCCACCACGAGCAGCCGCCGATCGTCGTCGCCGGGGCGTAGCTTGCGCCAGAAGTCGGTGACCAACGCGGTCGAGATGCTGTTCATGCTCGTCGACACGGTGGACTGGGCTGCTGCGAAGATACCCGCTACGACGAGCCCGGCGACCCCGACCGGGAGTTCGTGCGCAATGAACAACGGGAAGATCTGATCCGTCCTGAACGTCGGATCGAGCCGCTCCGGGTGACTGCGATAGAACGCCCACAGTGCGGTACCGACGCCAAAGAACAGGAACGATGCGACGACCGACATCACCCCGTTGGTCCAGATCGCGTAGCGGGCCTTGGCTTCGGTCTCGGTTGTCATGTAGCGCTGGACCACCGATTGGTCCGACCCGTACTGGACCAGGTTGGAGAGGACCGTGCCGATCACGATGACCCAGAGGACGGGAGCGATCGCCGTGGCATCCCACCCCGGGTTCGCGATGCGCAGCTTGCCGGCGGCGGACGCTTCATCCACGATCGCTCCGACGCCGACCTCAGCGCAGACGACCAGCAGTGTCATCAGCGCACCGCCGAGGAGCACGAACGTCTGCACGACGTCGGTCCAGATCACCGCTCGGATCCCGCCGGCGGTGCAATACAGAATGCTCAACCCTCCCATGGCCAGGATGCACGCGGTGCGATCCAGGGACGTCACGACCTCGAGCGCGAGCGCGGGGAGCAGCAGCACGACCGCCATCCGGGCGATCTGGAAGATGATGAACTGCGTCGATCCCACCAGTCGGACCGCCCCGTCGAACCGCTTCTCCAGGTACTCGTATGCCGACGTGGCATCGATCCTCCGGAAGAACGGCAGGAACATCCGGATCACGAGCGGAACGACGGCGAGGATCATCAGGTTGCCGACGATGTACACCCAGTCGGTGGCGAAGACCTTCGCGGGGATCGCCATGAAGGTGATCGACGAGAGCATGGTCGCGAAGATCGAGAGCCCCGCCGCCCAGAACGGGATGCGCTGGCCGCCGCGGAAGAAGTCGTCGGTGCCCCGATGGCTTCGGGCGAACCAGAACCCGATCCCGAGCATGGCGAGAAGGTAGACACCCACGACCACGGTGTTCACGATCCCGAACGCGGGTTCCGAGGCGCGCGGCGTCACGAGCCACACGGCGCGGGTCCGCACGCGGGGCCGGATCTCCCCCGAGGGGATGACCACACCACCGAACGCGGGCACGGCCCAGGTCGTGACCTGGTTCTGCGGCGTCGCACCGGCTTCGATCCAGGTGTCGGTGATCGGGTGGTACGCGAGCGATCCCCGAGTGAATCCGGGGTGATCGTCGCGCAGCTCATCTGCTCGTCCGAAGTGCTCCCCCGCGTCGCCGCCGAACACGAAGACGTGACTCTGTCCGACGGCGGCGGCCGTCCCCGCCATGACGCAACGCGGAAGGTCGGCTCGCCGGCGCCACGGCTGGGCGCGATCCGGCGCGAGCTCCCAGCAGTCGCGAAGCAACTCGACCCCGTGCGTCCCCTGGCGGCGTCCGCTCATCCAGTACAGTCGCGGCGCGACACCGTCGTGTTGGACGCACGCGATGGCGAACGCGCGGGTCGGACCGGGGCACGGCGGGCCTTGGCGCCAGCCGTCCTCCGGCGTGCGGAGGTCGAGCCACCACGTGCGATTGGTCGCGGTGGCGAGCGAATCGCCTGTCGTGCCACCGAGAACCCAGATGCGGTCGCCGAGCCGCGCGGCCGACGCATACGCGAGCGGGGTCGGCAACGGAGGCGCCGATCGGAATCGGATCTTGCCGGTGTTCGCATCGAAGCTCGCCCACCAGGCTTCGCCACACACCCGGGTCCCGTCGTGACCCCCGGCGAGCAGCACTCCGCGGGCGGTCGGGTCTTCCGTTGCGTTTCCCTCCTCATCCGGAGGCGCCGAGCGGGTCGCGACGCTGATGCCGTAGGCCCGCGGCGATGGCAAGCGTCCTCCGTTCCGCCAGGCGAATCCGTCGGGGGTCCGGACCAGGACGACGGCCGTGTCGAGCCACTGCTTGCTGGCGCTCCAGATCGGAGGTGGGAAGTTCGCACCGCCCAACACGAGCATCGCTCCGCGATCGACCCCGACGAATGGTCCGGCGACTCCGACTTCGCGTGGGTAGTCCGGGAGTCGTGTCCACTCGAGCCGATCGTCGTCTTGCCCGCTGGCCGTGGCAGCCACGACCGCTGTCAGCAGCAGCGTGACGATCGCGGACCCTGAGCGGTGGGGAACCGGTCGGGCGACGGTGGTGGATCTCTGCATGGACAAGGCGGCGGGACTCTACCAGCGGACCATTGAGCTCGACTCGACGACTGCCGCCGTGGATTCGCCTCCCCGCCGACCTATCATGGAGACCAGATGCCTGATCCCGACGCCCCCATTCCCCTCACCACCCCGGTCCTCGATCCGGAGGTCGTAACCCGTTCCGCGCTCGACCAGGGCTGGAATGTCATCGTGTGGGACGATCCCGTCAACCTCAAGGCGTACGTGGTGTGGGTGTTCCAGAGCCTGTTCGGGTTCGCCCACGAGAAGGCCACGCGCCTCATGCTCGAGGTGCACAACGAAGGGCGCTCGCTGGTGGCGACAACCGACCGGGAGCAGGCCGAGTACTACGTCACTCGGCTGCACATCTTCGGACTCCAGGCGACCATGGAGAAGGTCGAGGGCTGATGGCATCGCTGCACATCATCGACCGGGGCGACGACCCGCACTTCAGGATCATCCTCGACGTCGGGGAACGTGCGGTGTTGCAGGGGTTACCGGAGCGGCTGGAGACACTCCTGCTCCACCCGGACCGCTCGCCCAAGGTCATCGATCGCCTCTTCCCACCCGCGCATCACGACCCGGACCGCGAACGTGAACATCGCGAGCTGATCGGATCGACGCTCTTCGAAGAACGTCGCGAGTCGTTGAAGGCGTTCGCTGCGACCCTCGCGATTCCCCCCGACGGCCCGCTGGTCACCTTGGACGTGGACTTGGCCACGATCAATCTCTGGCTGCACGTCGTCAACGATTTCCGCCTGCTGCTCGCGACCGAGCTCGGGATCGAGGACAACGATTACCACGAACGGCCGCCGGAGGATCCCGATGCCTACGAGAGCTTCGTCTTGCTGGAGCACCTGAGCTCGCTCCAGTACATGTTGCTCGAAGCGGTGAGCGGGTAGCGGCTACGGCGCCACGACGAACGACAACGAGTTCGTAACGACGGCTGCGGCGCCGTTCGCCGGTACGATCCCGACCTGCAGCACGACACACGTTCCGGCCAGCGCGGGAACGTTGGGCATGGCGATGTTAATCGCCCCCGTCGCCCCGGCCGCGTCCAGCACGCCCAGGAAACCGTTGAACACCCCCGGCACCGGCACGGGCCAGGACAACCCGAACAGGGGGTGTTGCTGATCGAGGACCGCGAACGACGCGTTGGATACGGGGAATCCGACGTTCGTCGAACCGGAGATCGCGGCTACGTAGATCCCGCCCGCGAACGCCGGCGCCGACACCGCGAAGTTCGTGGTCTGGTTGACCCTCAGGTTCTGCGTCGTCGCGAGCAGCGGTGCTCCGCCCGCGATGTGGACCGGGATCCACTTGGTCACGATCGGTCCGGTGCCCTGCCAGTAGTCGACCCGAAGGTAGTAGAGCGGTTGGTTGAACGTCGCGGGCCAGGGGAAGCTCCAGTTGATGGTCTGTCCGTTCCCGAGCATCTGGGGGAAGCAACCTCCGCAACCGAACCCCGTCACGACGGGCCCGTTGGGGGTCCCGGTGTTGATCGTGCCTACGATCAGCCCCGAAACCGTGAGCGGCGCCGCCGATCGTCCGGTCAGGGTCAAGATCATGGTCTGGCCGGGGATGACGACGGACGGAGTGACGTCAGCGCAGAGCGGCTGGGCCGGGGCCAAGGCAACCAGCGCAGCGAACGCCAGAGCGAGCGTGGCCCTGCGAATGAGCACATCATGCACCATGGTTCTTCTCTCCAACAAACGCCCCGAATCCTCTCCGGCCAGCGTAGCGAAACCGCCACTCGGATGTGTCACTTGAAACCTGGGAAAGAAGAAAAGGCGGCCCGGCGGAAGCGCCTTATCATTCAGCCATGAGTGAAATGTTGGGCGTGGGCTTCTCCCTGCACGCGGACCTGGCATTCCTTGCGCTGGCCCGGGAGATCCTCGAGGACCACGCCGACTACTTCGAGGTCAATCCCGAGGCCATGTGGCGCTCCGTGGACGGGCGCCTGGTGCGCAACGACTACCGCCAGCTGTTCGAGCAGATCCGCACGCGATCGGGCAAACGGTTCGTCGCCCACGGTCTCGCGTTCTCGCCCGGGTCCGCCCCCGGGGTCGCCGGCGAGGCCGAGCGGACTGCCACGTGGCTGGAGCGAATCGCCGACGACCACGCGACCTTCGACTTCGCATGGATGTCCGAGCACCTGGGCTACGTCGAGGCTGGAGGATTGCAGGCCGTGCTTCCGTTGCCCCTGCCTTTTACGCAGGAGGCCGTGGATGCCTGCGTGTCGCGACTGCGGCTACTCGCGGAGATCGTGCCCGATGTCGCGTTCGAGAACAGCGCGAACTACTGCGCATTCGGCGACGTCGCGACGATCGAGCCCGGTTTCCTGAACGCGATCGCGAGACACACGCCCTGCTGGATGATGCTCGATCTGCACAACGTCTACACGCAGGCGGTGAACTTCGGCTTCGATCCCGCGGCCTACGTCGACGATCTCGACCTCTCCCGCGTCATCCAGATCCACCTCTCGGGGGGCAGTCTCAGCGACCCCGATTGGTTGCCTTCTCGTCGCGTGTTTCGTCTCGACTCGCATGATGGTGCGATCCCGGACGAGGTGTGGGATCTCCTCGATCGGGTGATCCCGAAATGCACTGCGCTTCGTGGCATCGTGGTCGAGCGACTCAACGGGACCTTCGAAGAGGCGGACCTTCCTGGGCTGGTTGACGAGATAGCGCGCGCGCGCGCCGCGCTGGGGGCCGTCGGATCTCAGCCGTCGGCCGGAACCGCGGACGACCCCGCGCCGCTCGATCCCGGCCCGAGTCTCGCCTCGCTGCAGAGAGGGTGCGTTCGCGCGCTGATCGCCGCTCATCCCGAGCGGGCGGTCACCGACCCCCCGGTCGATCTTGATCCGGAGGCTCGCTCGCTGCTCGCGACCGCGGATCCGGACGGCTTCCGCATCACGGGGCTCATCGTGCGCAAGCTCCGCTTCGAGCGGCTCACCATGGGAGACGATCGGTTCGACGCCTGGTTCGAGCATGACCCCGAGGGTTTCGTCGCCCCCTTCGAGGCCTACTGTCAGCAGGTCCCGCCGACGGCCTACTTCCCCACGGAGGAGGCTGCGCTCTTCCATGCCTGGCGCCGGGAAACGGGCGTCGACCTTCCCGGCTGGGTGGAGCGGGGGGATGCCGCGCCGGAATCCGTGTGAACTCTCCTGGACTGGCCGCGTCTCATTCGATGGAGCAGGAAGGACCTCAGTTGGAGTGCGGACCATGGATCGACGCAGTTTCATCGCGGCCGGAGTCGGCGCGCCCCTGGTCTTCGGGTTCACCGAGCTTCTGAGCCGGGAATCCACCGGCGACGTCGACCCCCGTCCGACCTGGCTGATCAAGGCGCTGGCGAAGATGAAGGAGAAAGGTCTCCCCGGCGTGATCTTCGTCGTTCCCGAGAGCAAGGAGCAGAAGCGGCTGCTCGCCGAGGCCCTCCATGCCATCGGCTACGAGGACCCGCTGGTCGATTGGGCTCATCTCGACGGTCGCGAGCCCGAAGCGGTGCGTAGCGAGACCCGCCGCCTGGGCCGTGAACTCTCGGCCACCACCGTCCTCATCTGCCTGGATCGCAAACGCGCATCGTTGCTCTTCGGCACCGAGGGAAACCGCCTGCTCATCTCGCCCGCGGGTCGCACGCTCGCGCGGGCCACGGTCGACGAGAAGAAACTCGAGCCGGGTTTCGTCCAGAGCACGTTGCAGTTCGCCCATGGCAAGCGCGGCGAGCATCTGAAGGACCAGGTCACCGCCCTGCGTGCTCGACTTCCCGAGACCCGCCGTACCCAGATCGAAGAAGCGCTGGCCGTGCTGCTGAAGCCCGGCCGGGAGGACAAGCTCGAAACGTCCCGTCGTCGACTCGTCGACGGCGTCGTCGAGCTTGCGCCCTGGCTCATCCAGGTCCGCGACGCGACGTCCAACGAACGCTTCGAGACACGATTGCAAGAGGTTCTGCGGAAGCTCCCCATCGTCTCCCCCTCCAGACTCCCCTTCGGTACCGAGGATCTGGAGTTCCGGCGGGGCGGTTGCGGCTCCTGGGTCCGGGCCACCACCCCGGCCCCAACGAGGCTCCTGGTCGCCTGCGGCATGGCGAAGACCCGCCCTGGCCACCGCCGGTTCCTCGCGTTCCTCAAGTAGGGCGCGCCGCTATTTGACGAGCGGGGCGTCTGACGCGGTCTGCTGGAAGGGCAGGCGTTCGTCGGCGGGAAGGCCCAGGCGTTCGTTGATCGACCGCAGATGGTGGTCGACGCCGATCTCGAACCCTGGCTTGAATCCGGGCACCGTGATCACGTGGGCGAGAACGCCACCCACTCCGCGGTGGATCACGCCCCGTGGGATCATCACGAGGTCTCCGGGTTCGGGCTCGAGACGCTGGAGAAGGCCATTGACGGATTCCGCGGTGACGGACTCCGGACGTTCGATCTCCTCCCGACGCGTGCTCACGATCACGTGGGCACCCGGACGGATCTCCTGGACGAGGTACAGCTCGTCGAACCCGCCCTCGGGCGGGTGGTAGTGCGAGAAGGAATCCCACATCCGGACGCGGTGTGCGTTCAGCGCGCGGAAGGTGTACGGCCCGACGTCGCGGAGCCAGGTCAGGACGATGCGCCGGTAGGCGTCCGCCTCGTCCGCGCACCCCCCTGGCGTATCGGTGAGGAGCGGGTCGTGGTCGGGCCGGAGGAACGTGGGAAGCTCGTCGGGGAGCGGTTCGGGCACCGTGAACGCAACGAGGTTCACGTCAGCGTCCGCCTGCCACCTCTCCCCGGCGCGCATGAGGATGACGTCCCCGACCTCGACCGGCGACGACCCTGCACCTACATCGACTACCGCGCCACCCGTGACCACGAACACGACCCTCGAGGCCTGGGTCGCCGCGAGCGCTCGACAGGCGCGGTGCGAAACGACGTCGTACCCGGGGTTGATCCCGCGGAACGCCGCCTGGAGCGCGGCAACGCCTTCGGGGTCGCCGTCGGGATGGGCGAGGTGCGCGATGAGGGGCGCGGTGGCCATGGCGTCATCGTAGCGGGTACGCTCCCCACATGAGCACGAAGGTCGACAGTCACCAGCACTTCTGGATCTATGACCCTGTCGAGTACGCCTGGATGAACGACGAGATGGCGGTCTTGCGAGAGACCCACCTCCCGGAGCATCTTGCACCCCATCTCGACGCCGCCGGCATCGACTCTTCCGTCGTCGTCCAGGTCCGACAGACGCTGGAGGAGACCCGGTGGATGTGCGAGCTCGCAGCCACGCACGAGCGCGTCGCCGGCGTCGTGGGCTGGGTGGATTTGCGCGCGGACGACGTCTCGGCCCAGCTCGATGCCGTCCAGTCCCCCTGGCTCGTCGGGATCCGGCACATCGTCCAGGACGAGCCCGACGACGCGTTCATGCTCGACCCTGAGTTCCAGCGTGGCATCGCCGCGCTCGCGGCCCACAGATTGGTCTACGACGTCCTCGTCTATCCGAAGCAGCTCGATGCCGCGATCACGCTCGCGCGTGCGTTTCCCGATCAGCCGTTCGTCGTCGACCACATCGCCAAGCCGCTGGTCAAAGCGGGCGTGTGCGATCCGTGGGCCGATCAGATGCGCGCGCTCGCGACTTGCCGCAACGTCACGTGCAAGGTCTCGGGGCTCATCACGGAGGCCGGGTGGGACACCTGGTCACCGGCCGACTTCGCGCCCTATCTCGACGTCGTCCTCGAGGCCTTTGGTCCCGAGCGGCTCCTCTACGGCTCGGACTGGCCAGTCTGCAACCTCGCGGGCACGTATGCCCGGGTCTTCGACCTGGCCACGTCGTTCGCGGCAAGGCTGTCCCATTCAGAGCGGGAGGCGTTCTTTGGTGGAACCGCGACGCGGTTCTACGGGCTAGCGTGATCAGGTTGCGTTGTCACCACTGCCGACCCTCGTCGCCAGCACGGCGCCGATGGCCAGTCCGATCACCGGGCCCAACGTGAGACCCAAGTCCGTCTCGTGCGTGAGTAGCCCGCCGACGATCCCGACCGGAATCCCGATCGCGAGGCCGATGAACAGGGCTACGAGTCGAGGAGAGCAATCGGTGTGCGTCGTGGTACTCATGTGACCTCCTGGAGCGGGTGCGAGAGGAAACTATCGCATTCTGGGGTTCGGCTCCAGGGATGGGCCGAATCGCGAAGTCCTGTGAACGAGGCTCTCGCCCTGTCATGATCCTGGTTGGACATGACCTCTACCTACTTCCTAACCGGCGCCCTGGGCTGCATCGGGGCTTGGGTCGCGAAGACCCTCGTCGAGCGCGGCGATCACGCGGTGGTCTTCGATAGCGACGACCGCAGGCACCGCCTCGACGCCGTCATCGACCCCGGACACCGCGACGAACTCTCCTTCGTCCAGGGTGACGTCACCGACGCCCGCGCAGTTGCAGCCGCGATGCAGGGGTCGGGCGCGGAGTCCGTCATCCATCTCGCCGGTCTGCAGGTCCCGTCGTGCCGCGAGGACCCTGCGAGGGGTGCAGCGGTGAACGTCGTAGGCACGCTCAACGTCTTCGACGCAGCGAGAACCTGCGGTGTCACCCGGGTCGTGTATGCGAGTTCCGCCGCGGTCTTCGGGCCCATGCCCGACGGGACGGTACCCGATGAGACGGCGGCGCCCGATCCGCAGACCCACTACGGGGTGTTCAAGCGCGCCAACGAGGGCAACGCCCGGGTGTACTGGCAGGATCACGGACTGGCAACGGTCGGGTTGCGCCCGCTGACCGTGTATGGCGTCGGCCGCGATCAGGGACTCACCAGCGGCCCGACCCGCGCCATGAAGGCCGCGGTCCTGGGCCGGCCGTTTCACATCGGGTTCAGTGGCGCGACCGATTACCAGTTCGTGGCCGATACGGCCGAGACGTTCGTCGCCTGCGCCGATCGCTCGCCACGAGGGGCGTGCCTCTACAACCTGCAGGGGGACAGCGTCGACCTGTCCCGGATCGTAGCCCTCATCCGTGAGCGACGAGCCACCGCGGAGATCACGTTCGACGGTCCCGAGATCCCGGTCCCGGCCGCCCTCGATGGGGCTGCGATTCACCGCGACATCCTCGGTTTACCGGCGACACCCCTCGAGGAGGGGGTCTCTCGGACAATGGACCGATTCCAGCGTCTTCTGGACGCTGGCCGTCTGGACACGACCGACGTCGAGCAGGGACGATGAGAGTCGTACCCGACAGGAGCCCCTCAAGATGAGTCCCGATCAGGCTACACCCGCTATCGAGCTGCGCGACTGCGCGGTCGTCGTCCAGCCCGACGACAACGTCGCCGTCGTGAAGCGCGAACTCTCCGGCGGGGAGCGGGTGCGCATGTCGGACGGTCGGGAGATCGAGGTCACCGGACCGGTAACTCCCGGCCACCGGTTCGCGACTCAGGACGTGCCCGAGGGAGCGTACCTGCGACAGTATGGTCAGCCGATCGGGACGTCGCTCGGGATCGCGCTCGGTGATCCGGTCTCCCCCGCGAACATGAGCAACGATGTTCCCGTCGTGCGCGAGCTTCCCGAAGATCTCGCGAACGATCCTCCGGTGTACCTGCCGGAGTCCGAGATCGCGACGTTCATGGGGTTCAAACGGCCGGACGGGCGGGTGGGCACTCGCAACTGGATTCTCATCGTCCCCACGAGCATGTGTTCGAGCACCGAGGCGACGCAGATCGCGACCCTCGCCGAGTTCACGCTGTGGAGCCGAGAGCAGTTCCCCAACGTCGACGGTGTGGTCGCCATCTCCCACGCGCGTGGCTGCGGCTGTCAGGACGGGTCCACGATCGACCTCCTGCTCCGGACGCTTTCCAACTACGCTGATCACCCCAATGTGGGCGGCGCAGTCCTCATCGACCTGGGTTGCGAGAAGACCAATCTCAACGCCGTGGACCGCCACCTGCGGCGTACGGGCGGATTCGGATACGAGAAGCCCGTTGCCTGGGTCAGCATCCAGGATTCAGGGGGTACGCCGGCCGCGGTCCAAAAGGGACTCGACGCCGTCAAGGACATGCTGCCCAAGGTGAACTCGACGTCACGCACGGAGCAGCCCGCTTCGGAACTCGTGCTCGGCGTGAAGTGCGGAAGCTCCGACGGGTTCTCGGGGATCTCCTGCAATCCGGCCCTCGGGCGGGCTTCGGATCAGCTCGTCCGTTCCGGGGGAAGTGTGATCATCACCGAGATCCCGGAGTTTTGCGGCGCCGAGCACGTCATGGCTCACCGAGCCCGGGACGCGAAGGTCGGCCGGGACCTCTATGCTGCGGTCGACTGGTTCAAGGACTACGCCGGGCGTTTCGGCGGAGTCCTCAACGAGAACCCGAGCCCGGGCAACGTCCGCGGGGGTCTCCTCAACATTGCCATCAAATCCCTCGGCGCCATCGCCAAGGCCGGGACGACGCGGATCGAGAGCATCGTGTCCTATTCCGAACCGCCGCAGTCGAAGGGACTGCACGTCATGCAGGGGCCGGGCTACGACCAGGAATCCACCCCTGGACTCGTCGGCGCGGGCGCCAACGTGCTGGTGTTCACGACGGGCAATGGGACGACCATCGGCAACGCGATCTGTCCGGTTATCAAGCTCTCGTCCAACACGCGCACCTTCGTGCGCATGAAGAGCGACATCGACCTCTCGGCGGGGGGCATCATCGACGGCACCCGGTCCATCGACGAGGTCGGGCAGGACGTCTACGAACACATCCTGAAGGTCGCGTCCGGCACGCCCGCGCTGGCAGAGGTGAACAAGCATCGCGAGTTCCAGGTCTGGGCGGAGTGGACCGTCTCCCTCTGACGCCATGCGTGTGGCCCTGTTCCCGACCTGCCTCGTCGATCAGTTCTGGCCATCGGTCGGTGTCGCGACGGTCCGGGTCCTGCGCCGAGTCGGGTGCGAGGTCATGTTCGACGAGCAGCTCACCTGCTGCGGTCAGCCGGCGTTCAACACGGGGTATCGGGAAGAAGCCGCGAGGGTGGCGGGGCCGGTGGTGGACCGGCTCGACGCGATGGGTGTCGACGCGGTCGTCGTTCCGTCGGGTTCCTGCGGCGCCATGTTCCGTCATCTCACCGAGGTGTTTCCCTCGGGCCCGCGAGCGGATCGCGCGCGCGCCGTCGCTTCGATGACCCACGAGCTGTCGTCGTTCCTCGTCGATGTGCTCGGGCGGACCGATGTCGGCGGTCGATTCGATGGGCGAGTGACCTGGCACGATGGCTGTCACGGGTTGCGCGAGCTCTCGATACACTCCGCGCCGCGGCGGTTGATCGCGGACGTCGAGGGCGCGGAACTCGTGGAAATGGGGTCCGCTGATTCGTGCTGCGGTTTCGGTGGGACGTTCTCGGTGAAGTACCCGGAGATCTCCGTGGCGATGCTCGACGCAAAGCTCGAGAAGCTGCCGAACGCCGACGTCCGTGCAGTGGTCTCCGGCGATGTGAGCTGCCTCATGCAGATCGGCGGCCGACTCAGCCGACTGGGCTCGCCGGTCAAGGCGCTGCATCTCGCCGAGCTCCTGGCGGGATCGGAGGGAGCATCGTGAACGAGATGCGCCCCGATACCTTCGACGAAAACGCGAAGGCGGCCCTCCAGGACGAGGTCCTCCGCGGAGCGCTCACCAAGGCCACCGGCCTCTTCGGAGAACGCCGAACCGCCGCGGTCGAGGAGGTCCCGGACTGGGAGCCGCTTCGAGAGCGCGCCCGCCAGGTCAAGGAAGAGGTCCTGGCCCATCTCGACGAGTATCTGCCCCGCTTCGTCATGAACGCGGAGCGCCAGGGGATCGTCGTCCACTGGGCCCGCGATGCTAAAGAGGCGTGTCAGGTCGTGGTGGATCTTGCCACGGCGCGCGGAGTCAAGACCGTGGTCAAGAGCAAGAGCATGACCACCGAGGAGATCCACCTGAACGCAGCGCTCGAGCGGGAGGCCGTGGAGCCGGTCGAGACCGACCTCGGTGAGTGGATCATCCAGCTCGCGGGCGAGACCCCTTCCCACATCATCGTGCCCGCGATCCACAAGACGAAGCGTCAGGTCGCCGAGTTGTTCACCGAGAAGATCGGCATCCCGGCGACCGACGACGAGAAGGAGCTGACCCGGTGCGCCCGTGACGTCCTGCGGGCGCGTTTCGCGGAGGCCGACATGGGGATCAGCGGCGCGAACTTCGCGATCGCCGAGACGGGTTCGATTCTCCTGCTCGAGAACGAAGGCAACATCCGGCTCACGACTTCGCTGCCCCGCTTTCACCTCGCGGTCCTGGGCATCGAGAAGATCATCCCGACCCTGGCGGATCTCGCGGCGTTCCTGCGGTTGCTGCCGCGGTCGGGAACGGGGCAACACCTCACGTCGTACCAGTCGATCCTGTCCGGGCCCCGACGCGACGGGGACACCGAGGGACCTGAGGAAGTCCACGTACTCCTGCTCGACAACGGGCGTTCCCGCATGCTGCGGGAGCGGGTGACCCGACAGTCGCTCGCCTGTATACGATGCGGAGCGTGTCTCAACGCGTGTCCCGTCTACCAGCAGGTGGGCGGCCATGCTTACGGGTCGGTCTATCCCGGTCCCATCGGCGCGATCATCACGCCCCAGCTCTCCGGCCTGCACAAGGCCGCGCAGCTCCCCTACGCATCGAGCCTCTGCGGTGCGTGCCGCCAGGTGTGTCCGGTCAAGATCGACATCCCGGAGCTCCTGCTCCATCTGCGTCACCGCATCGCCAGCGGAGAGGGGCTGCCGGGTTCCGACGTCCCCGGACGGCCGCTCCTGGAGCGCTTCGGGTTCAAGCTGTGGGCATGGGCGATGCGCGGGCCGCGCCGATACCGCATTGCGAACCGCCTGCTGCGCTGGCTCGCTCCGCTGCGAGTTGGACCCGTGCGAGCGTGGACGGCGGCGCGCGATCTCCGCCCGCCGGCGAAGCGGACGTTCCGAGACGCGTGGCGCGACGGCATCGAGGACCCGTCATGAGCGAAGACGCGAAGCGGGAAATCCTCGCCTCGATCGCAGCCGCGCTCGCGTCGTCACGGGAGCTCGAAGGTGACCCTCCCCCGCTGGACCCGTCCACGAGCAGGTGCGCCGTGCCCACCATCGCGGCCACGGAGCGCCTCTCCCGCTTCCGCGGTATGCTCGAACGAGTGGGCGCCGGCTGCACGGTCGTCGCCAACCTCGAGGACGCCGCCACGGCGGTGCGCGACACGCTGCGCGAGGCAGGGGCCGAGAAGGTCGCCGTTTCCAACGCTGATGTGGTGTCGGAACTCGCGCAACGGCTCGAGGGAGTGGCACTGGTCGACGATCTCGGCGACCGGGCTGCCCTGCTCGATTGTCCTGCAGGACTCACGACTGCCCAGTTCGGCATCGCTGAAACCGGGACTCTCGTGCTCGTCTCGTCCGCGGAGACCCACCGTCTCGTCTCCCTCTTGCCACCGCTGCACGTAGCGGTTCTACGCGAGAGCCGTATCCTGGGCACCCTGGACGACGCGCTGAAGGTGGTTGGTCCCGACGGCGACGCGACGGAGATCAGCCGTGCGATCACGTTCGTTACGGGACCCTCGCGCACCGCGGACATCGAGCTCACCCTCGTTGTCGGCGTGCACGGCCCGAAGCACCTCCAGGTGATCGTCGTCCGGGAGGAGGATTCCGCGTGAAACTCGTGACGTTCGTCAAGGATGCGGGAGAGGCTCCGCGCGTGGGCGCCTTGCTGACCGAAGGCCAAGAGATTCTGGACTTCACGGCGCCGGCGTGCGGTATCAGCGCTCCGGCCCACCATCTCGACTGGCTCGACCTGGACGGGGAAGCGTTCCGTGAAGCCCACGATCTGTTCGGTCGCCTTCGCAGCGACCCCGCCGCATTGACGACACTGTCTGCTCAGGACGGAGTGCTCTCCGCCTCGGACGTGTTGCTGGTCGCGCCGGTTCCACGCCCCGGCAAGGTGATCTGCATCGGGCTCAACTACCGCGATCACGCGATCGAGAGTGGGATGGACATTCCGGAGTCGCCGGTCGTGTTCTCCAAGTTCCCAACCTCGGTCATCGGGCCCGGTGGTCCCGTCGTACTGCCCGACGGCTCGCAGGAGGTCGACTACGAGGCCGAGCTCGCCGTCGTCATCGGACGCCGGGTCTCGCGCATCACGATCGATGTGGCGTACGACGCGGTGCTGGGCTACATGAACTTCAACGACGTCAGCGCACGCGACTTCCAGTTCAAGGACGGGCAGTGGCAGCGTGGCAAGTCGTGCGATACGTTCGCTCCGATGGGAACCTATATCGCCACCAAGGACGAGATCCCCGACCCGCATTCCCTGCGCATCCGTCTCCGCCTCAACGGCGAGACCTTGCAGGACTCCAACACCAACCAGCTCATCTTCGGTATTCCGCAGCTGGTCTCGTTCCTCTCTCAGACCATCACGTTGGAGCCGGGTGACGTCATCGCTACGGGTACACCTCCTGGAGTCGGGTTCGCGCGCAAGCCGCCGATCTACATCCAGGACGGCGACCGGATGGAGGTCGAGATCGACGGGCTCGGCATCCTCGAGAACCCCGTGACGAAGTTGGGGGTGTAGGCGTTCAGGGGAGTGCGCAGAGGTCCGGTTCGATCCAGCGCGCTTTCGCGTCCGCTCCCTCCAGCACCTCACCGCTCCAGAACTTCAGCAGGTGCCGCGAGTCGAGCACCTCCGGGCATGCCTTCGCGAACGCGGCGAACGTCGCCTCCGGACACCTGGTGACAGCGTCCTGGAGGACCCGCAACCACCCAGTCGTCTTCGTCTCGTGATAGACGTCAGGGAGGCCGTGCTTGCCCGTGAACCCATGGATCGCCTCGCGCATTCGGGAGCCCGCGGTGCCGGCCCCCTCGCGAACGAGCCACCACGCCACTCGCACGTGTTCCAGATGGCCAAAAGTGCCCGCCGGAAGGTCACCGGCAGCGACCGCCTGGTGAAGCTGCTCATCCGTCATCTGGTCCGGTGTCATCATTCACGCTCCGATTCGACGAGGCGGTGGCTCGCCCGGTGGTCGAGATCGAGCCGGTACACCCCCTTGAGGGTCTTGATGCGGTCGCGGCTCTCACGCCCGAACGGCACCTTCCCGTCGAACGCGTGCAGGACGATGCCCTCGAGCAGGTCGCCGAGGGACAGGTCGTAGTACTCGGCGAGTCCCTTGAGCACCTTGAGGAGCCGCTTCTCGAGCCGGACACCGCATTGGACCCGTTCCACCGGAATCGGCACCGGAGCCCGTTTGGAGGATGCCGCTGGGCGCGACGCCGGTCGCGTTTTCTTGGTTACCATGCGACCATGGTACCTTGGTAGGGAGGGCTGGGCAACCCGCAGCGCCTTCGATGCGGGGCGGTCCTAATGCCGTATCATCCGCGTCCTCGGACCCGGAGCCGCTGCATGAAAGCCTCGATCCTGAATCGGAAACTCCACCGTTGGGGCGCGCTCCTGACCGCGCTGCCGGTGATCGTCGTGATAAGCACCGGCATCGTGCTGCAGCTCAAGAAGGAGTCCGACTGGGTGCAGCCGCCCACCGCCGCGGGCGGAGGCACGCGCCCCACGATCTCCTTCGAGAAGGTCCTGGAAGCGGCCCGCACGGCGTCCGAGGCCGGCATCGCGACGTGGGACGATGTCGAACGCCTCGACGTGCGGCCGAACCGCGGGGTCATCAAGGTCCGCGCCAAGAGCCGGTGGGAGGTGCAAGTCGATGCCGCGTCGGGCGCCGTCCTCCAGGTGGCCTACCGCCGGTCGGACCTCATCGAGAGCATTCACGACGGCTCGTTCTTCCACGACCGAGTGAAGCTGTGGGTCTTCCTGCCCGCCGGCGTGATCCTGTTCGGGTTGTGGATCACCGGGGTGTACCTGTGGCTCCTACCGCACCTGGCGCGCCGTCGACGCAAGAGCTGACCGGGCGGCGTCAGACGTGATCGCGGTCCATCATCCCATCCAGGATCATGATCTTCTGCCAGACCTTGCGGGCCAGACCGGCGGTCAGGTTCTCGAGTTCCACGACGCCGGAGATCGCGTCGGCGTCGTCGTAGCCCTGCACGTAGAGCGCGCCGATTTTCGAGATGAGCGAGAGCATCTCCGAGCAGTAGTCGAGATACCGACCGAGCTCGAACGGGGTCATGTCGAACTCCGGCGTCGAGGCCGTGCTCTGACCGACGCGGCGGATGCGGTCGGGGTCCTTGTGGAGCTGGTGCATGTCCACCACGTGGGCGATGGCCCTCAGCTCGAACAGCTTCCGCCGCGCGCGCTGGCGCTTCGACTTCGTGTCGAGGCTCATGATGTAGATGATCGCTGCCCCGATGAACACTACCGTGGCGATCATGGCCTCGACCATGGTGATGAGATCAACACCGTGTTGGGGCGCCCATCGTAGACCGTCGGCGAACGGAATGATCCATGCCGCGATGCCGGCGAACACGATGACCAGGACTACGGTGATCCCCAGGCGAAACCCGTCGCCTCCGCGGTGGATGTTCCGGACGGTCGCCTCGTTCTCGGTCGCGACGGCAACGAGATCGAGGCTCACTCTCGCGAGCCCGCTGTCCGGAAAACGCTCGCTGATGCGGCGCTGCAGCTCTTTCAAAGTGTCGACGATCTTCGACGAGTCGAGGCGACGTGAGGACGACATGGAGAGATCCTTCGTGACCCCAGCAAGAC
>NZBC01000105.1 GCA_002687715.1 Planctomycetota bacterium
CCAGCCGCACCCCCTTCAGGTTCCGCCCGCGCAGCTCGCCCAGGCTCAGAACGAGCCGGCGCGAACCGGCCGCGGCGGGGATCCTCGTCGTCATGGACGGACCCCGGTCGGCGTGCGCGATGACCGTCAGGTCCCGGTCCGGAGCCGCGGCCACGTCGATCACCAGGGCGGCGCCGTCGGCGACCGGCATCGGAGGCGTACCGGAAACAACCGTGAGGGCCCGCCCGGGGTCCAGGTCCCAGACGAGTTCGACGCGGGTCAGGTCCAGGGTTGCGCCCGTCGCCGAATGCACTCCGAAGGTGAGCGCTTCCGTCCCTCCGAGGCCGCAGAACGGGACGACCACGGACGGGACGCCCGCGGCCCACGGCAGCCGGATTCGACGACTGGGTTCTCCATACACGACGATCTCGCCGGCGCCACCGGTCATGGCACCCGTGAGCCGTACGCCGACGGTTCCGTCGCGAGAGTGAAAGAGCCCGGGGACCCGGACGGTCGCGGTGATCGGAGTCGTCCCGAGCGCATGCTGCCCGGGCGTGAGGGCGCCCCACACGCCAATCCCGCGGTCGGGGGTGTCGCCCGCCAGCAGCATCGGACGGTAGGCCACCCCGCGAAGATGCTGCAGGAGGTCGCCGAGCTTCGCCAGCGGCGAAGCTCGGACCATCGGCCGATGCAACGGGAACTCCCACACGACGATGCGGGGCAAGTGACGCACCCCGCGTCGCAGGCGCCGGCGAAACGCCCCGAGGGCGCCGCCGCCCTGCATCGATTCTGCGCGAATGCGTCGCCCGCTGAAGTGCCCGAGGCACGCCTTGAAGCCGGATGCTTCGGTGAAGCTCGTCCCGAACAGAACGATGGACGCGTCCGGCGGTCCCGCGAGGTCCCGGTCGTCGAGGTCGCGCCCGCTCTCGTCGCGAACCCGGAGCACGGCTCCCTGTCGCAGCCGACCCGTCACCTCGAGCAACCACCGCTCGACACCGCCTGCGTGCAGTCGATCGGTCCGGCATCCCATTCGCTGCAGGAGGTTGCCTGCGTCGGCCATCGCGCCGTCGCGGACCAGGCGCGTTCGGGCCTCTCCGGTCGGCACGAGCGTGCCCGTCGCCTTCGCAACCTCCTCCGCGGCGATGGCGGCTCCGTCGGCGGACCAGTGGGTATCCGTCCGCCAGAAGGCGTGCCGCTCGGGTCGGGCCTGGAACGCGGCAAGGAGATCGATGGTCTCGACGCCCCGCGCCCGCAAAGCCTCCACGAACACGCGGTGAGCCCCGGTCGGTGGGTTCACGTGATCGGGTAGCGATTCCGGGCAGACGAGGACCTTCGGTGGCACGGGCAGGACCACCAGGCGCACGTCCACTGCCCGAAGCCGGCGCGCGATCACCGCGATCCGGGACACCGCGCCATCTGCGGCAGCCTCACGATCCACGGGCCAGCCCCCCAGGCCCGCCTGGAACAGGTATCCGTCCTTCCCAGCCACGACGTCCAACCGTCCCTCGCCCGTCGCGGCGAGCAGCACCGTCGCCCAGGTCGGGAGCACCGCGAAGCGGGCTCGTGATTGCCAGCGCCGATCGTCTTCGAACAGCCGCGCCCAGCTCCCGTCCCATACGTTGGCGGCGGCGCGGCGGCGAGCGAGCTCGTCGGCCTCGATACCCAGGGGGTGAACATCGAGCGGAGCCACCAGGTCGACGAGACCCGTCACCATGCACACCAGCCCGAACAGTGCCGCAACTCCGAACGCCCACCCCCGGCGTATCCCCCCCAGCGCCACGACCCGCCCGTCGGCGGGATCGTCAGAACTGGTAGTAGAGGAACGGGACATGGGACTGATAGTGGAGCTGCATGATGGCGATGAGGAACAGGACCTGCACCACGATCACCCACCACAGACGATCCCGGGCGGACAGGGCCTGACTGGCGGGCAAACCGAACGCGATCAAGACGGCGACTCCCAAGGCAAGGACCTGCAGCCGGGTCAGGATGATCGGAACGGCGCCCTCACCCCCTCCGCCGACGAGCCACGCGAAGTAGTCGCCCGCGGCGCCGATGTCCACGGCGCGGAAGAAGACCCAGCCTCCCATCGTGATGACGAAGGTGATCAGCACCCGCACCGCCGCAGGCGTGCCGCCGTAGAACGACCGTTTACCTGAAAGCCGCTCGACGATGAGCCAGACGCCCTGATACGCGCCCCAGGCGAGGAACGTCCAGTTCGCTCCGTGCCACAGACCACCGAAGAGCATGACCGTCGCGAGGTTGATGTAGGTGCGGCGTGCGCCCCTCCGGTTGCCGCCGAGCGGCAGGTAGAGGTAGTCGCGCAGCCACGTCGACAGCGAGATGTGCCACCGCCTCCAGAACTCGGTGATGCTCTGCGACTTGTACGGCGAGCTGAAGTTCAGCGGGAACCTGAACCCGATCATCAGCCCGAGGCCGATGGCCATGTCCGAATACCCCGAGAAGTCGAAGTAGATCTGGAAGGTGTAGGCGGCGAGACCGATCCACGCGTCGCCGGTAGACAGCGCGTTGCCCTGCTCGAATGCGGCGACGGATACCGGGTTGAGCAGGTCGGCGATGAGGACCTTCTTCGCGAGCCCGCACTGGAAGAGCACGACGCCTTGGTAGAAGCGCGAGAGGGAGTGCGTGCGCTCGCGGAGTTGCTCCGCGAGGTCGTGGTAGCGGACGATCGGCCCCGCGACGAGCTGGGGGAACATCGCGACATAGCACATGAAGTCGCCGAAGCTCTTCACCTTCGGCGCCGTTCCGCGATAGACGTCGATGGTGTAGCTCATCGTCTGGAACGTGTAGAAGGAGATCCCGACTGGCAGGATGACCTTCGTCCAGGCGATCTGCTCGAACCCGAGGGAGGCGAGCAGCGTATTCGCCGTGTCGACCCCGAAGTTGGCGTACTTGAAGTACCCGAGCAGCCCCAAGTTCACGATGACGGAGAGCAGGAGCCACCCCTTGCCCGGGCGACCAGCCTCGCGTCCCCTCTCGATCTGGCGCCCGGCGAAGAAGTCGAGGACCGTCGAGATCCACATGAGGATCAGGAAGTCGGGCCGCCACCAGCCATAGAACACGTAGCTGCACAGGGCGACCGTCACCGACTTCAGCCCCTTGGGGCTGGCGTAGTAGAGCAGCAGGAACGCCGGGAGGAACCAGTAGAGGAAGATGCTGCTGGCAAAGATCATGGCGTCGGGACCGGCGGTCGGGCGAGATGTTAACCGACGTCCTTGAAGGGACGGCGTCCACGCAGGAACTTTCCCATCGCGCTACGTATGGCAGGTGTCGAGAGGTTCAACCGGATCTCGCGACGGCGCACCCCGGGTGGATTCTCTCCCGGGGCCGGGCCCGCCCGGGCGCCATCTGGTCTGGGCCCAGCGCTCGACCCGCCGGAAGCACTAATGCTCTATCCGCATTCCACACAACGAGATACGAATCTCGCAGGGGAACCATCCACCATGTTCGACGTGAGAACGGCGCCACGCGCGCTCGTTTGTGTCCTCCTTCTTGGCATCCTCGTGGCGCCGCTGGTCGCGCAAGAGGCCCGCCTCAACGGCCACAGTACCCACCTCAAGCTCGAGGACATCTCGCCGAAGGACACGGTCTTTTTCCTGTCTTTCGCGGGTGTCGAGGCGAGCAGCAAGGCGGCGGACGACCTCGGCCTGTTCCGTCTCTTCAAGGAGGCGGACACCCAGGCGTTCCTCGGTGGCCTGATCGAGAAGTACCAGCAGGTCGCTGCGCAGTCGCCCGAGCGTGACCTCAAGATGTGGAACGCCGCCAAGGCTGCACTGAGCGGCCGTATCTCCATCGCGATGACCGGTGGGGTGACCTACAACGGCAAGGACTCGACGATCCCGCTGCCGGCCATGGTCGCAGCCATCGACGTCGGTTCGAACCGGGAGCACGCGAAGATGCTCCTGGACAAGGCGCTGCAGGAGATGCAGCCGATGCTGGACGGGTTCGGCGTCACCCGCTCCTCGAAGCCGTTCAAGGGCGTCGACGTCCAGCTGTTCAAGACCCAGTTGCAGGGGATGAAGGTCACGTTCTGCACCGCCTTCCTCGACAACCTGCTGCTGTTCAGCGTCAACCAGGGGCCGATCCGCAAGTGCATCAACTTCGCGAAGAACGAGGTCTCCAAGACCCTCTCGACCAATCCCGCCTTTCAGCGCTGCCGCTCCAAGGCGGGGGGCCACCGGCTCCTCGAGGTCTACACGGGCGTCAAGCCGGCCCTGAAGCGCTTCGCGTTCTTCATCCCAGACGAGATCCAGGACCAGCTGGAAACGCTCGGCCTCGATAACGTCGGCGCGTTCTACTACGCCAGCGCGATCGACGACGGCGACACGGTCGACACGTTCTACGTCGACGCCCCGGCGCCCCGCCGCGGGCTGCTCACACTCTCCAACGGCAAGCCCGTGAGCCCGGAATCGATGCGGATGATCTCGCCGGATGCCGTCGTCGCCGTGGCCGCTCGCTGCGATCTCGCCAAGGCCTGGGACCTCGTCTTCGCGTCGATGAACGAGTTCATGGACGAGGAGGTCATGGCCCAGATCAAGGGCGGGATCTCGATGGTCGAGGACCAGATCGGCTTCCGCGTGCGGGAGGACATCCTCGGCACCATCGGCGACGAGCTCGTCGTCTACGCCGCGATGCCGCGCGACCTGCGGGTCCCGAAGTTGGTCGCTTCGATCGGCATTCGTGATACGGACAAGGCCTTCATGCTGATTTCGAAGCTCACCAGCCAGGCGCCCTTCGAGCTCCTGGAGGTGCCGTTCGGCAAGCACACCATCCGGCTCGCGCGCCCGCAGGGCGGGTCCATGGGCATGATGGTGGGGAGCCCCTGCTACTGCCTCACCGGCGACCGCCTGATCATCTCCCCCACTCGCACGGGCATGGAGGGCGCTCTGCGCCGCCTCGACGACGCCCAGGCCCGCGGGATCGCCTCCGCGGCGAACTTCCGCGAAACCATGGAGGGCATGAACTGGCAGAAAGCCTCGGCCTTCTGGTACCTCGACACCAAGCGCGTCCTCACGCTCGGCTACGAGGCTGCCTACGACGTCGCTCCGGGCCTCATCCCGGCCGAGATTCCGGTGAACCTGGCCCGCATGCCATCCCTCGAGATCTTCCTGAAGCACACCAACAGCTTCGGGGGCACCTGCTACGGCGACTCCGACGGCATCGTCATCCGGTCCCGGATGATCGGCATCGCATCGGTGCTCGCGTTGGCGTCCGCCGCCATCGATCGTGCCCCGGGCTGCCTGCCCTGGGCCATCGAGCAGTTCGTGGGCGAGGTCCAGAGGAACTTCGTCGGCGCGCCGCGCGCGGGAAGCTCCGGTGAGGATCACGCCGAGCCGGCCGGGGCGCCTGCAGCCACGGGGATCATCAACCCCAGCAAGGACCCCGCCGAGCGCGCCCGCTTCCTCCGCCAGATCGAGGAACTGAAGGCGGGCCTGGAGCAGGCGCCGGACGATGGGCAAGGCCACTTCAACCTGGCGATGAGCTACCACCAGGCCGGCAAGTTCGAGCCCGCCGTGAAGCACTTCAAGCGGGCGCTCGCCCTCGACTTCAACCGGCGTACGACGACCTACAACATCGCCTGCGCCCTGAGTCTCCTCGACCAGAGGAAGTCGTCCCTCGATTGGCTCAAGAAGGCGATCAAGGAAGGCTTCGATTCGAAGGTCCACCTGAAGCAGGACAGCGACCTCGACAACGTTCGCAAGCACCCCGGCTTCGCGGCGCTGCTGAAGACGCTCCAGTAGAGGCTCCCGAGGAGCGCGGACCCCGAGATCCGCGCTCCCGGTCGCGCGCTTTTCTTCCTATTGGCTTGAGCCGCCCGCGCGCCTTGGCAATGTCTGTCGGAGTCCCCCGGCATGACCTTTGATCTCGATCGCCTGCGCAACATTGGCATCAGCGCGCACATCGACTCGGGCAAGACCACCTTGACCGAGCGGATGCTCTTCTACACCGACCGCATTCATGCGATGCATGAGGTCCGGGGTAAGGATGGCGTCGGTGCGACGATGGACGCGATGGACCTCGAACGCGAGCGCGGCATAACCATCGCTTCGGCTGCCACCCACGTCGAGTGGGACGGGCACCACATCAACATCATCGACACCCCCGGCCACGTGGACTTCACCATCGAGGTCGAGCGGTCGCTCCGGGTCCTCGACGGCGCGGTCCTCGTCCTGTGCGGGGTCGCGGGCGTCCAGAGCCAGTCCATCACGGTGGACCGGCAGATGAAGCGGTACAACGTGCCGCGGCTGGCGTTCGTCAACAAATGCGACCGGACCGGCGCCAACCCCGCCCGGATCGCCGACCAGCTCCGCGAGAAGCTCCGTCTCAACGCCGTGATGGTCCAGGTGCCGATCGGGCTCGAGGCTGATCACGTCGGCGTGGTCGACCTGGTGTCGATGAAGGCGATCTACTTCGACGGCGACGCGGGCGAGATCATCCGGTACGAGGAGATCCCCGATCATCTCGCTGCCGAGTGCGACGCGCGCCGGGAAGCCCTGCTGGACGCAGCGAGCATCTTCAACGATGACCTCCTCGAGGCGGTCCTGGAAGGGACACCGACCGAGGAGATGATCCACGACGCCATCCGGACCGGGGTGCTGGCTCGCGAGCTGTGCCCCGTCCTCTGCGGATCGGCGTACAAGAACCGGGGCGTGCAGCTGGTGCTGGACGCGGCGGTACGCTATCTCCCCTGCCCGACGGACGTGGTGAACAACGCGACCGATCCCCGGGACGGCTCCGAGCATCGCGTGAGCCACGACCCCGCGGACCCGCTGCTCGCGTACGCGTTCAAGCTCGAGGACGGAGCCTACGGCCAGCTCACCTACCTTCGCCTATACCAGGGCAAGCTGGACAAGGGGGACACGATCTACAACGCCCGCACCGGCCGGAAGGTGAAGGTCGGCCGCCTCGTCCGCATGCACTCCGACAAGATGGAGGACATCGATTCGGCGACCGCGGGCGACATCGTTGCTCTGTTCGGTGTCGATTGTGCCTCGGGGGACACGTTCCGGTCTGACGACACGGAGCTGGTCCTCGCGTCGATGCACGTGCCGGAGCCGGTGATCCACCTCGCCGTGAAACCCAAGGATCGCAAGGCCGAGGCGAACCTGTCCAAAGCCCTGCAGCGGTTCTCCAAGGAGGACCCGACGTTCCGGGTCGCCGTCGATGGCAAGTCCGGCGAAACCGTGATCTCGGGGATGGGCGAGCTGCACCTGGACGTCTACATCGAGCGCATGCGTCGGGAGTTCAACGCGGACGTTACGGTGGGCGCGCCTCAGGTGGCCTATCGCGAGCGGATGACTCGTGAGCTCTCGTTCGACTACACCCACAAGAAGCAGACCGGCGGTTCCGGGCAATTCGGCCGGATCATCGGCGCCATGGGGCCGTCCGAGGAAGACGGTTTCGAGTACATCGATTCGGTCCGCGGCGGTCACATCCCACGCGAGTTCATCCCGTCCGTGAGAAAGGGATTCAACTCGATGATGGAAGAGGGTCCATTGATCGGCGCCCCCGTCCAATCCCTGAAGGTCGAGCTGCAGGACGGCAAACACCACGCCGTCGACTCCTCCGACATGGCCTTCCAGGCGGCGGCCAGGGGCTGCTTCCGCGAGTACTACCCGAAGGGCGGTCCGCAGGTCCTGGAGCCGATCATGAGCGTTTCCATCGAGGGACCGACCGAGTTCCAGGGGGACATGGTGGGCACGGTGTTGCAGCGCCGCGGCATCCTCGTCGGCACCATGGAGGACGAGGGGTTCGTCCGGATCGAGGCCGAGGTCCCGTTGGCCGCCATGTTCGGCTACGCGACTGCGCTACGATCTGCGACCCAGGGCAAGGCGGAGTTCTCGATGGAGTTCCATCGCTATTCACCTGCCCCCTCGGACGTCCAGGAAGAGCTGGTGGCTGCCTACCGGGAAGAGAAGGCGAAGAAGGCATGAGCATTGATGCGAACCGTCCTCTCCGGGTTCTCGACAAGGCCTTGAGCGGCGGGCTCGGCGTCGGGAACCTCGGCGTCATCTGCGCCCGCCACGGCACCGGCAAGGTGGCGGTGCTGATGTCGATCGCCATCGACAAGGCCATGGACCAGAAGCCGGTCCTCCACGTGACCGTGGGCGATTCGGTGGCCGACGTCCGCGCCTATCGTGACGAGGTCCTGGAAGAGATCGAGAA
>NZBC01000106.1 GCA_002687715.1 Planctomycetota bacterium
CGGACCTCCAGGTCCGCGCTGACGGCGCAGCCGGGTCCGGATCCGGAGCGGACCTGGAGGTCCGCGCTCCCGGGGAGCCCACGGGCTCAGCCGCGGCGAGTCGCTTGCACCGCTGCCACCATCTCCTCGACGCGCCGGGGATCGGGTGGGTTGTCCCAGGCGCCGTCTTCCTTCAGCCAGGAACCGACGATGACGGCGTCGGCATGGGCGAGGAAGTCGCCGACGTTGTCGGGAGTGATGCCGGAGCCGACGATGACGGGGAGGTCGGTGGCGCCCGCCACGGTAGCGACGTCGTCAACGTCGGCGGGGGAGCCGGTCTCGGCCCCGGTGACGATGATGCCGTCTGCACCGAAGAACGCCCCGGCGCGTGCGGTCGCGGCGAGGTCGATGTCCGCGGTGATCGCATGGGCCGAGTGCTTCTTCTTGACGTCGCACAGCACCTTGATGCGGTCCGCGCCGATCTGGCGGCGGTAGCGGAGCAACGGGCCCGCGTCCGCGTCGGCGAGCAGGCCCTCGTCGGCGACCGACGAAAAGACGTAGCCCTCGGCGCGGACGAAGCAGGCGCCGCTGGCCAGTGCGGCGGCGAGCGCGGCGCGGTTGGCGCCGGCGAGGATCTGGATGCCGAACGGGACGGAGACGGCGTCGTGCACGGCGCACGCACAGGCCGTCACTGCGGCGGTGATTTCGGGACCGACCTCCCGCTTGAGGTACGGCGCGTCGTGCATGTTCTCGAGCAGGAGCGCGTCGACGCCGGAGGAGGCGAGCAAGAGCGCCTCGTCAACGGCCTGGCGGACGACGTCCGCGAGGGGACGGTCCGCGTGCGGGGTGCCGGGAAGCGCCCCGAGATGGATCATGCCCACGAGGGCCTTGCTGCCTTGCAGCTCCATCTCTGGGGTAGGGCGGTGGAGAAGCGGGGGACGCGCGGGCTAGATCACGCCGGTGCGCAGCTTGTGCGCCATCCGGATGACCTTCATGCGTTCCTTGGCCTTGCGGCGGCGACGCTCGCTGGGCTTCTCGTAGAACTTCTTCGACTTGACTGCCTGGTCGATGCCCTCTTCCTTGCAGAAGCGTTTCAGACGACGCATCGCCTTCTCGACCGGCTCGTTGTCACGGACCATGACGCGAATGCCCATGGGCGTTCGTCCTCTCTTCAAAGGGGGTCCAAAGCCCCCCGGATCGGGTCAACGGGCAACGCAGTTCGGCGCAACCCGTGCGGACGTATGTAGTAACGAAGGACCGCCCGGACCCAAGCCGGGACGTGAGGACCTGGAACCCAGGTCAGGCGTGAAAGGGCGTAATTCCTTATCCAGAAGCGGGATAAGTGCTGACCGAGCGGGATGGCGACCTCGCTGAGCCGGTCTCACTCCGGCTCCACCCCGGGGGCGTTCGAGGGAGAGCTCGACCCGGGAGCCGGGCGCAGTCCGCCCTCGGGACGAGGCCAGGCAGCGGGCCTTCCACGAAAGCCCGGCTGCGCCGTGGCCCACCGGGTGCGTCCTCTCCGGTCGTGAGTCGCCATCGAAGCGGACGTCGTTCGCCGGGATGATGTCCGGATCGTCGGCGTCACCCGGTCGTGGGCGTCGTTCCAGCGGCCCGCATAGAATGGTGTCATGACCGAGGAGTCCCATGACGACCTGATCGGACAGCGGGTCGGCAAGAACGACCGGATCGTGGTCACCCGTCTGATCGGCTCGGGTGGGTCCGGCAACATCTACATGGGCTGGGATGAGAAGCACCAGCGCGCGGTTGCCCTGAAGTTCCTGCACCAGACGTACGCGGACAACACGGTCCTCCTGACCCGGTTCATGCGCGAGGGGCGCAACTTCGGCAAGCTGCGGCACCCGAACGTCGTCCGCGTCTACGGCTGGGGCCAGAAGGGCGGCCGCCTCTTTCTCATCACCGAGTACGTGGACGGGGTCAATCTCTACGAGCTCCTCCAGATGCGCGGGTCGCTGCCACTGGGCCGCGCGCTCCGCATTTGCCGCGAAACGGCAGCCGGGCTCGCGGAGGCGCACCGGCAGGGCATCGTTCATCGCGATCTCAAGCCCGAGAACGTGATGGTCCGCAATCAGGACAACGTCGTAAAGGTCCTCGACTTCGGCATCGCGAAGGACTTGCGCGACGACAACCTGAATCTCACCGGACTCGGCATGTACATCGGCACGCCGGCGTATTCCGCGCCCGAGCAGATCCGTGGCGCCGAGGTCGACGCCCGCACCGACATCTTCAGTCTTGGTGTGATCCTGTACGAACTCCTTACGGGCAAAGTCGCATTCGATGGTCGGCACTCCACCGAGGTCCTCCGCGCCACGCTCAAGGATGAGCCGCGTCCCGTCACCGATCTCAATACGACCGTGACGGCGCCGGCCGCGCACCTCATCGAGTCCATGATCGCGAAAGACCCCATCGATCGCATCCCGACGATGGAGGAGGTCATGCTCGAGATCGATGATCTTCTCGGTCTTGCCGAGGCCGTTTCGGAGACGGATGATGTCAGCGTACGCACGAGTCTGAAGGAGCTCTTCGAGTAGCCTTCCACCGGCGGAGATCCGATTCATGAGCGACGGCGTCTTTCATCCTGGCCACGACGACCTGCACGGGCAGACGGTCGTCATCTATACGAGCGGCCCGCGGACCTTCATCGGACGGTGGGACTCGGAGGTGGAGGGGATGATCCGCATGGTCGGGGCGTCGCTGCACGATTCAGGCGATAACGACAAACCGCGCGACGAGTGGGTCAAAGATACGAAGAAGTTCGGAGTCGCAGTCGAACATCAGCAGCTGATGATCCCGCGCGCCGAGGTGACCGGCGTCGTCAAGCTCCGCGAGGCCTAGAGCGCGCCAACGATCCCAGCGCTCACCGATGGGAGGGACGGGTCGCGGGCGCCCATGACCAGGACGACGTCGCCGGGGAGGGCGGTGGCGGCTACGCGGGCGGCGAGTTGCGGCTTCGGGACGACGTCGAGGTGATGGTGGGCGCCTCTCGGACGGGCGCGGGTCGTTTCGACGAGGTCCGCCGCCGCGAGGTCCCGCGTCGCGGATCCGCCGGCGTAGAAGATCTCGCCAAACCAGAATCGATCCTCGGCGCGCAGGGTGGTCGCGAGGACGTCCGCGAGCTCATCCCGCATGAACCGCGCGGGCGCGAAGCCGTGGGGCTGAAACCACGCCAGGACGCGAGGGGCCGTGTCCTGGGCGGCGCGCAGGGCGGCGGCGATCTTGGTCGGGTTGTGGGCGAAATCGTCGACGACCGTGACGTTGCGACGAGAGCCGACGATCTGGAAGCGGCGGGCCACGCCTTGGAACTCCGCGAGTGCCGCGGCGCCTTCTGGGAGGGGGACGCCACACGCCTTCGCCGCCGCCAGCGCCGCGAGCGCGTTTTCGGCGTTGTGCGCGCCCGGCACCGGCACGTGCACGGTTACGCCGTCGACACGAAACGATGAACCACTGGCCGTTTGCCGCAGATCCTCGCCGTGCAGGTCCGCGTCGTCCGCGAACCCGAACGTCTGGAGGGAGCGCGGACCTCCAGGCCGGCTCTGGCTCCGGTCGGTCAGGCCGCAGAGGGCGGCGTCGGCGGCGACGAGCCCCGTTCCGCGCGTTCGCTCCAGGAACACGCGGTACTGCGCGAGCACCTTCTCGGTGTCCATGTGATCGCGATGGAGATTCAATACGACGCCGACGTCGGGCGCGTGCTTCACCAGCGTGCCGTCGCTCTCGTCGGCTTCGGCGACGAGCGGACCCGTGCCGCGGTAGGCATTGCCCCGGAGACCTTCGGCGCGGAGCAGGAGGAGGTCTCCGCCCGTGACGAGACCGGGATCGCGGCCGGTGCGGCGGAGGATCTCGAAGGTCATGGCGGTCACCGTCGACTTGCCGCTCGTTCCGGCGATGGCGACTGACGGCCCCGCACCCAGCAGCGCCGCCAGGACATCGGCTCGATGCACGACGGGGACGTCTTGGCCGCGCGCGGCGACGAGGTCCGGGATCTCTGTCTCGACGGCGGTCGAGGCCACGACCTGTGCGGCGCCGGCGACGCCCGATCCGTCCTGAGGGTGGATGAGGACCCCCACGCGCTCGAGATGCGATCGCTCGGCGGCCAGGTCATCTTGGTCGAACGCACGATCGCTGCCCGATGTGGCCAGCCCGCCCATCGCGCGGTGCTGGGCGAGGGCGCTCATCCCCGATCCGCCGACGCCGACGAAGTGCACGCGGCCGGCCGGGGTGGCTTCGCTCACGCAGGCGCCCCGGCCGGGTAGTGGTCGCTGGGCGCGGGCCCGCTTCCAGGCGTGTGGTGTTGGCGATCGATGAGGTCGTCGGCGGGCATGCGTCCACGGTCGAGATACCGCAGGCGGAACGCCCGCACCAGGCCGAGCAGCGAGACCGGAATGCGATGGGAGTTGGAGGTCTCGAGGATCTCGAGTGCGCGATCGAAGATCTTGTGCGCCGCGACGACGATGTTCGGGTTCCGAATGCCCCGCTCGGCGATGGCGTCGCGGTCGATGTCCGTCACCCCGGACGCGGGTTCGCACCACTCGTTGGGGTCGCCGATCCAGAGCAGTGACCACCACAGCATCAACGGCACGGGGAACCAGCGGAACTCCTGCGCGTCGGTGATGCGGATCTCTATCTGACCCCGGTGTCGTACGGGCGGAAACAGCGTGGAAAGATGCGTTTGCCAGTCGAGGAGGGTTGGCGGACCCTGCGGGTGGGTCAGGTTGCACCAGTCCTGGAAGGTGGGTGAGTCGGCCAGTGCGGCGGCGCCGCCCAGACCGTCATCCTTGAGCATGACGGGAACGGCGAGGGCGTGCTTCAGCAACGTCTCCGCCGGATCTTCATCCGGTCGCCACCCGACCGGCGCGGTCCGTGCCGGATCCATGTTCAGGATGTGATGCAGTCGGCGGGTCACGAACGGGGTCGCGGACATGCGGTGCAACGGGGAGTGCGCGAAGATCGCGGCCATGATCGGTGCCAGACGATCGGCCGCGGCGAGGCGGGTGGCTCCCTCCATCCCGAAGCCGGGATGCAGGTTCACTTGCAACGCGTACGCGCACCGCATGGCGTACTGCCCGTGCGTCCCGATCTGGTCGAGGTACGCCTCCATCAGACGCTGGCGCAGGTTGGTGAGGTGCAGCGGGATGTCGGATGGGTCGTGGTAGGGGTCCATGCCCTGGAACACACACCGGAGCCCGGACCCGCCGAGGCGGTGCAGCAGGCCGCCGACATGCAGCCGGACATCGGTGACCACGCGGACGGGGTCCGGTAACAGCGGACTCTCGTAGCGAATCTGACCACCCGACGAGAACCCGATGTGTCCACCGTGGGGCAGACGCAGCGGACCTCCCCCCGACAGCTCGAGCAGGGATGGTCCATCGGATAGGTGCGGTACGAGGTCGCTAAGTTCGGTGGCGATCCTCGACCCCACGTCGGGATGCGGAGCTGGACAGGCTCCGTCCGCCGTATGGGCAGCGTCCTTCACCATCCACTCCAGCACGACCCCGCACGACCCCGAGAGGGCGTCCGGCACGCGGAAGTAGTGTTGACGCAGATACTCTAGGAGCTGGGGGCGGTCCAGCGAGCAAGTGCCAGGGACCATGGGCAACGGTCCTCGATACGTTCCTTCACACCTCTCTTGGGGGAGATTGGGCAGGGGGATAGCGCAATGGCAACCCTGATGGGCGCGCTCCACCGTCTGGTCGAGTTCCTTGCCGACGTGGCAAGACTCTCCCCGGTCGAGGCTTTTTCTCGATCAGAAGCCAAGTGACGTGTTGACAGTTCTTTCTCATTCTACGCTTTCGGTTCGTTGGTGTGGTCGGGTCGGCTTGATGGGTTTGCGGATCCGTGTTGAATGAAGGGCGTGACACCAAACGAATTCGTCGAGCGTTTCCGGGAAGCCCGCGCCTCCGCGATCCTGCGGACCCCTCATGCCCATGCCGTGGCACCTGCCATGGACGCGGCCATTCGAGGTGGATTCCGCGTGGTGGAGTTCACTTTGACTACCCCAGGCGCGCTGGATCACATCGCCTCTTTCTCCGCGCGACCGGACGTCTTGGTCGGCGCGGGGACCGTGCTGACGGAGGGCGATGCCCGTGCGGCTGTTGCGGCTGGTGCGACTTTTTTGGTTTCTCCGGTAGTTGATGAGTCCGTCATCTCCGCGGCTATTCGACTCGAGGTGGCGATGATGCCGGGGACGTCCACCCCCACCGAGATGCTGCGTGCGCAGCGGGCCGGAGCCCAACTGCAGAAGTTGTTTCCTGGTCCGGCGGGCGGTCCGGCGTTCGTCAAGGCGTGCCTCGGCCCCCTCCCTGGGTTGCGGATCGTGCCGACTGGTGGCGTCGACGGTGACAACGCGAAGGACTTCCTCGCGGCAGGCGCCTGGGCGGTCGGGTTCGTCGCGCCGCTGTTCCCGGAGTCTGACGTCGCAGGCGGCCGTTATGACGTCATCGAGGAACGGGCGCGGACCTTCCTGCGGAACCTGGACACCTAGGGAGCGTGACCCTGTTCACCACCATCGACGACGTCGTCCGCGAGCTCGAGGTCGAGGCACAGCGAACGCTGGCAGTCCTCTCCAGCCTCGACGAACCGTCGCTGCGTTCGCGCGTCGGTCCGGGATTGCGCACGCTTGCCGAGGTGGCGTGGCACCTGCCGCAGAGCCTGAAGAGCATCGCGCGACACACGGGTCTCGACGTCGACGCGCCGGATCCTCAGATGCCGGCGCCGTCCTCACCGACAGTCATCAAGGAGGTGTACGAGACCGCCGTCGTCTCGCTCATTGCGGCGATTCGCGTCGAGTGGGACGACACCGCACTCGCGATCGTCGACGACGTCTACGGTGCCCAGTGGACGCGGGGCCACACGCTCCGTGTCGTCCTCGATCACGAGATCCACCACCGGGGCCAACTGATCGTGCTGATGCGGCAGGCGGGGTTGCGTCCACCGGCGATCTATGGCCCGGTCGCGGAGGACGACGGCTACGACTCGGAGGCGGCGGAGGTCCCGCCGGTCACCCGCCAGCTCGACCCGCGCATCCAGAATGCATGGCGCATCGAGCACGCGATCTGGACCGTGATCCTCACCGGCGGCGCGGCCACCTTGGAGACGTTGCTGCTGCCCCGCTGGTCGTGGTGGCCGTTCGTTCCTTGGGTGCTGAGTCTCGCGGTGTTCGGGTTGTTCCTGCTCACGACGCTCTTCTGGCCGGGACTCGCGTGGCGTCGCTGGAGTTACACCATCCGCGCGCATGACGTGTTGCTCGCGTACGGCGTGTTGTGGCGCGTACGGCGTTCGGTCCCACGTCCGCGCATCCAGCACGTCGACGTCCGATCTGGCCCGATCGACCGCGCGTTCGGACTCGTCAAGTGCACGTTGTATACTGCGGGCACGGGGGAGGCGGACGCGACGATTCCCGGCTTGGAGCCCGAGGACGCGGAGGCGATCCGCGAGCGGCTGATCTCGGAGGACTGGGCGCGTGTCTGAGCCGCAGCTTCACCGGCTGCACCCGTCCACGATCCTGCTCGAGATCGTGCAGACCATCAAGAACTGGTCGATCCCCATCGTCCTGCTCTTCGTCTTCGCCCGCGGCAGCGGGGAAGTTCCGTGGTGGTTGTGGATGGGCATCTTCTTCACGTCCATCAAGCTGGGGGTCACGACGATTCGCTACATCACGTTGCGGTACGGGGTCGTCGGCGATCGCCTCGTCATCCGCACGGGAATCGTCTTCCGTCAGAACCGGACGATCCCGGTCGACCGCATCCAGAACCTGCACCTGAAGAGCGGCCTGCTGCACCGCGTCTTCCGCGTGGTCGAGGTGCGCGTGGAGACGGCGGGAACGGGCGAGGCGGAGGCCCACCTCTCGGTCATCACCCAGAAGCGCGCGGAGGTGTTCAGGAGCGAGGTGCTGCAGAGCCGATCCGACACCGCCAAGGCCGCGGAGCCCGCCGAAGACGGGGTCCAGGTCCTGCGTCGCGCCCGGTTCAAGGAGCTCTTGCTCGCGGGCGCTACGGAGAACCGCATCGGTGTCCTCATCGCCGCGATCTGGGGGTTCTACGAGTTCGCGGGGGACCTGGGTGCGGACGACAACCAGATCGCCGAGCAGGTCGAGCGCAGCGTCTCCGGCACGGTGATGTGGCCAGTCGCGGTGGCTATGCTCGCGGGTGGGTTCATCCTGTGCGGGTGGGTTGCGTCGATCCTGTGGACGCTCATCACGTACCACGGGTTCATGCTGACGCGCTCGGGCACCGACCTCCGCAAACGGCACGGGTTGCTCACCCGCTTCGAGTCGACGATTCCCATCGGCCGCATCCAGGTGCTCCGGCTGGAGGCGAGCCTCCTCCGCCGTGCCTTCGAGGCGCTCTCGATTCGGGTCGAGACCGCGGGGTCCAAGGCCGACGAGCAGCAAGGCGGTACGACGTTGCTTTGCCCCCTCTTGTCCGCGTACGAGGCTGAGGATTTCTGCCGCTACGTCTACCCGGACACGGACATCAATTCCGTCGTGCTCGAGAAGCTGCCGCTGCGCGCGGCGCGGCGGAAGTGCATCCGGGTGTTCCTCTTCGGCGGGTGCATCGCCACCGGCTGCCTCATCGCCGGCTACACCTGGCCGTGGTGGTTCCTGCCGGGTTGGGCCGCCTTCGCCGTCGTGGTCGCCTGGCGCCACTACCGAGTGGTTGGCTACGGACTCTTCGGTCGCTTCCTCTACGCGCGCTCCGGCATCATCACCCGCAAGTGGTGGGTCGTCCCCCAGGAGAAGGTGCAGGCCGTCCGCGTCCAGCAGAGCCCCCTGCAACGTTGGATGAACCTCGCGACTCTGCATCTCGCCACGGCGGGCGGAGGCTCACTCTCCCAGGTCGAGGTCGTCGACATGACGTTCGACGAAGCGGACCGCATCTTCGAGACGTTGTCGCGCGCGGCGGCCCGGGGAGGCGGGCGCGAGGGGCTCTAGGGGAAGGCGTGAAGGACAAAGAGGGATCAAGGAGAACCCAGGAACCCTGACACCGGGGGGCCTGGCTTGGGTCTGGCTCCTGGGGTCTCCTTGACTCTCCCTCTCCTTGCTACGCGTCTTCGCCCTCGATGACCTCGATCAGCCGCAGCCCGATGCGGCGCGACTCCTCGCTCGCCTCCATGACCTCGCACTGGACGATGTTCCCGATCTTGACGACGTCCCGGGGGCGGGTGCCGGGCCCGAATCCCATGTTGGAGACGTGGACGAGGGCTTCGAGGCCGGTGGCGACCTCGACGAAGGCGCCGAAGTCCTTCATGCGGACGACGGTGCCCTGGACGGTCTTGCCGGCCGGGAAGCGTTCGTCGACGTCCCACCACGGGTCGGGTTCGGTCTTGCGGATGGAGAGGGAGAGGCGTTGGCGGTCGGTGTCGTTGCCGATGACGATCGCGGTGACGGCGTCGCCGACGGAGACCTTCTCCCTCGGGTGGCTGACTCGCTCGGTCCACGAGAGCTCGGAGACGTGGACGAGCCCTTCGATGCCGTCTTCGAGTTCGATGAAGGCGCCGAAGTCCTCGAGCCGGGAGACCGTTCCCTCCACGACCGTGGCGAACGGGTAGTTCTGCTCCAGGGTGGCCCAGGGGTTCTCCTCGACCTTGCGCATCGAGAGCGAGATCTTGCAGCGATCGAGGTCGAGGCTGAGGACCTCCACGTTGACGGGCTGGCCGAGTTCGACGACGTCTTGCGGCTTGCTGACCCGCTGTCCCCACCGCATCTCGGAGACGTGGACGAGACCTTGGATTCCCACTTCGAGTTCGACGATGGCGCCGAAGTCCAGGAGACCGACGACGCGGCCCGACGTGCGGGTCCCCGGGGCGTAGCGCACCGACGCGTGGTCCCACGGCGAGGGGCCAGCCTGCTTGAGCGAGAGCCCGATCCTCTCGGCCTGACGATCGAACTTCGTCACGACGACCTCGACCTGCTGGTTCAGCTGGACGACCTCCTCGACTTTCTCCACGTGTCCCCAGGCGAGATCGCCCTTGTGGATGAGACCGTCCGCGCCGCCGATGTCGACGAACGCCCCGAAGTCCGTGATGTTGGTCACGACGCCAGTCCGGGTTTGTCCGACCTCGAGGTTCTTGAACAGCTCGCCCTTCTTCTCTTCGCGGTGTGTGCTGAGGACGGCGCGCCGCGACACGACGACCTTTCGCTCTTCGCGGTCCGCCTCGATGACTTGCACCTCAACGTCGAGGCCGACGAGCGTCTCGAGGTCTTCGACGAAGCGGATGTCGCATTCGCGGGCCGGCATGAACGCGCGCATCCCGACGTCGACGACGCAACCACCCTTGACGGCCTCCGTGATCTTTCCGCGGAGGATCGCGCCCTCGGTCGCTCCGTCTCTGACGCTCTCCCAGACCTTCTGGCGCTGGCCCTCCTGGATCGACAGTGCGACCTGCCCGTCCTTGTTCTCGACCGCGAGGACCCACGCCTCGACCTCGTCCCCCGGGGATGGTTCGGCGTCGCCGTACTCGTCGAGCGGAATCACTCCCTCGGCCTTGTACGAGAGATCGACGACGACCGTGTCCCGTTGCACCATGATCACCGTGCCTCGGGCCAGGGTGTTGGCCCGGATGATCTGGAAGCTGGGGCCAGCGTCGGGCACACCGCTGACCGTGACGTCCCGCATCGCGGCCTCCATGGCCTTTTCGATCTCCTCATCGGAGGGCAGATACCGTTTCAGGGGGTCTTTGTCGGCGCCGCTCATGGGGTCGCTCCGCGTGTGGAGAGATCGGCCGAAGCCGGGGGGGCAGACGCAAGAGCCTGCCACTGGTGAACTTCTGTCGTCCGAGCCTCGTCAAGGACTTGGGACGTGCTATGACGGTATCCCACCTCGCCGGGGACGGAAGGGTCCCGGGGTTCGAGAAGGCTCCCTCTGGTCGCAAATATTCCGGCACTACTGACGCATCGTTGAGGTCTGCCCATGTCTGCCCGTCCACACAACTTCAATGCAGGTCCCGCGATCCTCCCCTTCGAGGTCATGGAGGAGGTTCGCGAGAGCATCCTGGACACCAACGGGAGCGGCCTGTCCGTGATGGAGTGGAGCCATCGCTCGCCGGACTACGACGCGGTCCGTGGCGAGGTCGCCGAGCGGCTGTTCCGGCTGCTCGGGCTCGCGGAAGGCCACCCGTTCAAGCTGCTGCTCCTGCAGGGTGGGGCGTCGATGCAGTTCGCGATGGTGCCCATGAACCTCGCCACGGCGGAGCATCCCGGGGCGTACGTCCTGACCGGGGTGTGGTCGAAGAAGGCGCTGGCCGAGGCCAACCGGCTCGGAGTGGGCCACGAGGCATGGTCCGGCGCGGAAGCGAACTTCTGCAAGCTGCCGGGGGAGGGAGAGTGGAGCGTCCCGGATCACGCGGCCTTCGCTCACATCACCACGAACAACACGATCTTCGGGACTCAGTTCGCGGGCTTGCCGCAGACATCAGCTCCGCTGGTTGCGGACATGTCGTCGGACATCCTGTCCGGCCCCATCGACATGGACCGCGTCGGGATCGTCTACGCCGGCGCGCAGAAGAACCTCGGTCCGGCCGGGGTCACGGTGGTGCTCATTCGCGAGGACCTCATCGGCCGCGCGCCGAAAGGCACGCCCGCGATCCTCGACTATCAGACGCACGTGAAGGCGGACGGCCTCTACAACACGCCCAATACGTTCGGCGTCTACCTGATGGGCCGCGTGCTCGCATGGATCGAACGTCTCGGCGGACTCGCCGCGATGCGGGAGCGCAACGAGAGCAAGGCCCGTGCGCTGTACGGCCAGATCGATGACTCGGGGTTCTACCGGGGGACTGCCGACCTCGGCGACCGGTCAATCATGAACGTCTGCTTCAGGCTGCCGTCGGAGGACCTCGAAAAGAAGTTCATCGCGGACGCGAAGGCCGCCGGGATGGTCGGACTCAAGGGTCACCGATCGGTCGGTGGCTGCCGCGCGTCGATTTACAACGCGATGCCGCCCGAGTCCGTGTCGGCGCTGGTCGCCTTCATGCACGAATTCGAACAGAACAATGGATGACCCGGACGCGGGATGCGTCCGGGTCCTATGAGACTCAGAGTCAGGGAAGAGAAGACCCCCGGGCTGCCCGGGGCCATTCGGAGAACGCATCGATGACCGCGAAGAAGCTTTGGATGCTGCCGTTGCTGGTCGCTCTGGTCGTGACGGGATTGTCGGCGCAGGAACAGAAGGGCGACGTGCTCGCCACGCTGGTTCCAGCGAACGCACTGGCGGTGGCCTACATCCCGAACCTGACCAACGCCGAGGCGAAGGTCCGGAAGATCGCCGCGATGATCGAAGAAGACGCCGCCGACATGATCGATGTCGCGGGCCTGACGGCGATGGCGGGCGGTGAAGAGCTTCCGATCGACGGCAGCAAGCCCGCGGCCATCGCGGTCTGTCCGCCGGAGGACGACTTCGCGGACCCGACGATCGTGCTGATGCTCCCGTTCAAAGACGCGAAGAAGGTCGGCCAGGACATCGCGTCGATGGGCTTCGACCAGGACCCGGTGGTCCGCGGCAACTACGTCGCGTTCGCGTCCGAGGGGAACTTCAAGGTCGGCGATACTCCGTCGCGCCTCCTGGTCGGTCTCCCCAACGCCGATGGCGTGCTGCGCATCGACCTCGCCGCCGTGTTGAAGACGTGGGGTGATGAGATCGGCGAGGGCCTCGAGATGGCCATGGAGCAGGCGCTCGAAGAGTCGGGCGGCGATCCCGCGGCCGAGGCCATGATCAAGCCCATGTTCCAGTGGACGCGTGCCGTCATGGATTCCGCGGACCTGCTCGACATCAACCTCAAGATCAGCGACACGAACGTCAACTTCGGCTTCGACCTCCGCGAGAAGAAGGCATCGGCGATGGCGAAGAGCGGCCTGATCAAGGGTGGCGGCCTCGGTCGCCTCGCGGGCCTGCTCCCCAGCAGCCACGCGTTGCAGATGATGATGTCCCTGGACATCGGCGGACTCATGAAGACGTTCATGCCGATGTACAAGAAGATCGCCGAGAGCATGCCGGAAGAGCAACGAGACGCGTTCAACCAGGTGATGGACGCGAACCTGAAGTTGCTCGATGGCCTCGGCAGCGAGTTCGGGTTCAGCATGGGCGCGAGCAGCAAGGGCATCCAGCTCGTGCAGGTCTTCACGGCCGACGACCCGGCAGCCTTCGTCAAGAAGACGCTCGGGTTCATGAACAACGAGATGTTCCAGAAGATCGGCGTCATCGGCGTTGCGGGCGAGACCAAGGACGGCATCTCCACCGTGAAGATGAAGTTCGACTGGGAGAAGCTCGGTCAGATGGTGGGCCAACCGATCGGAGATCCCGAGATGATGGTCGGGATCATGAAGAGCATCTTCGGTGAGGACGACCCGACCATGCGCCTCGCGACCGTCGGCGAGAACACCGTCGTCGTGACCATCGGTGGCGGCGAAGCCCTCATGCGGACCGCGCTCGCCGGGTTCGAGGGCGGTGCGAAGGGCGGCCTCAAGAACACGCTCGACAAGGCCGGTCGGGCCCCGGCGATGGTGTTCCACATGGACCTCCGCAAGGCCGTCACCCAGGTGATCAGTCTCGTCGAAGCGATGGACATGGGAGGCGACATGCCGCAGGTCGCGGACGGTCCTCCGGCGCCGATCGGCGTCTACGCCGGTCGCAGCGGCCTCGTCTACAGCGCGGGCATCACCGTTGAAGTGGCCGGCGTCGCGAACATGATCAAGCAGATGAGTGGATGGTAGGAGGCGGTCGGGTCCGCGCGCGCGCCTGCGCAGCGCGCGCGTGACCTTCCAGACCCGCGAGCTCGTGCGCGTCATGCGCGAGCCTCCACGCGTCGCCGTCGGGTTCGAGTGCGAACCAGGTGCGGGTGACCAGGAAGTCTCCCGCCGAGAGACCGCTGGCAAAGCGCGCGGTGCCGCCCGTTGGCCGGACGTGGTTCGGGCCCGCGCCCCAGTCTCCGAGCACCTCCGCCGAAGCCACACCGACGAAGAGGCTGCCGTAGTTGCGGAACCGGTTGGCGGCTAGGGTTGCCTTCGTGAGGCTGAGCTGCAGGTGCTCGGGGGCGATGCGGTCTGCGGTCTCGGCGACGGCGTTATCGCAGATCACGCAGATGCCGTGGCTGGAAGTTCATGGTGAGCGATGATGTCAGGCGTCCGCCAGTTTCAAGTCGCGGTATCATCTTCCCCATGATGCGCATCTCAACCCTCGTGTGGCTTCTGCTCGCCGGAGCCGCGGCGGCACAGAGTGACAAGATCACCGTTGAATGGATCTACGGCGGCGGCCCGTCGCAGTTCTCCAGCGTCGACTCCGCTCAGTGGCTATCCGACGGGTTCGCCCTCGTGAGCGGTAAGAACGGCAACCTCGACCGACTCGATCCGCGGACGGAGAAGCGGTCACCTCACTTCAACGCCGAGGAGGCGGCGAAGGTGGGTTGCAAGAAGCTGGGGCTCGTCAACGCAAAGGGGGAGGCGCTCCGCACGCGATTCCCGGCGCCCTCGTGGTCCAAGGACGGCAAGCGCGGGTTCTGGCGCATCCGGCAGAAGCTCGTGGTCATGGAGTTTCCCGACCACACGATCATCTATGAGCACGCCGTGCGACAGGACGAGAAGCTGCACCGCTTCTCACCGGATGGCCAGAAGATCGCGTTCGTGCACGAGAACGACTTGTGGGTGCTCGACCTCGAGAGGACTTCGGCGCGTCGCTTGACGACCTCCGGATCCGCCACGCTCAAGAACGGGACGCTGACGTGGGTGTACTGGGAGGAGATCTTCGGGAGACAAGACCTGGGCTACTGGTGGTCGCCGGACTCTTCCGCGATCGCGTTCCTGCAGAGTGACGAGAAGGACGTCACGGAGGTCACCTACGTCGACTTCAAGCCCGCGGTCCCGAAGGTCATCAAGCAACGCTATCCCAAGGCGGGTACCAAGAACCCGAAGGTGCGGCTGGGCATCGCCGAGGTCAGTGGACGCGCCGACCCCGTCACCTGGGTGAACCTCGGCGACAACCGCCAGGAGTATGTCGTCCGCGCGAAGTGGTTGCCGGATTCGAAGCGCGTCTCCGCGCAGACGATGAACCGCGACCACGATGTCCTCGACCTGTGGTTCTGCGACCGGGCGACCGGGCAGGGCAAGCGGGTCCTCACCGAGGACTCGGAGAAGGGAAAGGGGTGGGTCAACATCCACGACGACCTCTATTTCCTGAAGGACGGGAAGCACTTTCTCTGGGTGACCGAACAGAGCGGGTGGGCGCATCTCCACCGCTACACGATGGACGGCAAGCTCGTGAACCCGGTGACGAAGGGGGAGTGGGCTCTGCACGGATCGAGCCCGATCTTCTGGATGCGCCAGGCCGTCGCGGGCATCGACGAGGAGGAAGGCTGGATCTACTTCGGCGCGCTGGAGCAGAACCGGCTCGAGAACCACCTCTATCGCATCCGCATCGACGGCTCGAAGATGCAGCGGCTGACCGGGCGGCGCGGGACCCACGTCATCGACATGAGCCCCGACGCGAAGTTCTTCTTCGACGAGTACTCGAACCTCCAGACGCCGCCGGAGCTGACGATGCGCCGTCCGAACTGGAACGGCATCGTCAAGACGTTCAACAAGAGTCGCGACCGCGAGCTCGAAGATCTGCAGGTCGTCACGCCGGAGCTGTTCTGGGTCAAGAACCGCGACGGCTTCGAGATGCCGGGCTACATCTTCAAGCCGCGAGACTTCGGCCAGGTCAGCGCGACCGGCCAGGCGAAGAAGTACCCGGTCATCTTCTACACCTACGGGGGGCCGAGCTCGCGCAGCGTGACCGACCAGTGGATGTTCTCGCACTGGTGGCACCAGATCCTCGTTCGCGAGGGGTACGTCGTAGTCTGCGTCGACAATCGCAGCGCGACGGGATTCTCCAAGAAGGACGAGGACATCGTCAACCGCATGATGACGGGCGACCACGAGCTGAACGACGTCCTTGATGCCGTGAAGTGGCTCAAGGGCCAGGAGTGGTGCGATCGCGACCGCGTCGGTATCTGGGGCTGGTCCAACGGCGGGATGATGACGCTGCTCTGCATGACCCGCTCGAAGGAGTTCAAGGCGGGAATCTCGGTCGCGCCCGTCACGCGATGGGAGTACTACGACACCATCTGGAGCGAGACGGTCAACAAGACGCCGCAATCCAACGCGAAGAACTACGCGCACATGGACCTGACCAAGCGCGCCAAGGACCTGGAGGGACGCCTGTTCCTGGTCCACGGAACCTATGATGACAACGTGCACATCCAGAACTCGTACCACTTCGTCGACGAGATGTTGAAGGCGGGCAAGATGTTCGACTTCATGGTCTATCCCATGCGCAAGCACGGGATCTCCGATTCGCCGGCTCGCATCCATCTCTACAAGCGGATGCTCGAGTTCTGGAAGACACACCTGTGAGGGAGCCCGCGGAAATGAACACGAGAGTCGACTCCTTGAGCCTTCGGGCGCTGATCGTGGTGGTGTTCGTGGCCACGTTCCTCGTCGGTTGCGGCACTGCGCCGTACACGGGGCGGAACCAGCTTCTCCTGCTCTCCAACGACACGGAAGCGTCGCTCGGTCTCCAGTCCTATCAGGAGACGGTCGGTGCGGCCCGGTCGTCGTCGCGCCGGGAGTGGGTCGAAATGGTCGATCGCGTCGGGCGTCGCATCGCGGCGGTGACGGATGACGATCTCCCGTATGACTTCGAGTGGGAGTTCAAGCTCATCGCCGACCCGACGGTGAACGCGTTCGCCCTTCCGGGCGGCAAGGTCGCGTTCTACGAGGGCATCATGCCAATCTGCGGAGACGACAACGGCGTCGCCGTCGTCATGGGTCACGAGATCGGGCACGCGCTTGCCCGCCACGGCAACGAGCGGGTCTCCCACGGCATGCTCCTGAACCTCTCCACCGAAGCGGCGGCAGCGGTCCTGGGCAGCGACGATCCCAACACCCGAGCCCAGATCACGGCCCTGATCGGCGCGGGGGCCAACGTCGGCGTCATGCTCCCCTTCAGTCGCAAGCACGAATCCGAAGCCGACCACATCGGTCTCATTCTCATGGCCAAGGCGGGCTACGACCCCCGCGAAGCCCCGCGCTTCTGGACCCGCATGGCTGCCCAGAGCTCTGGCGGGCGACCGCCCGAGTTCCTCTCGACGCACCCGAACCCGGAGACACGGGTTGCGCAGCTCAACGAGTGGATGCCCGAGGCAATGAAGTTCTACAAGCGGTGATGTCGTAGTACCGGGAGTCGTGGGGGAGGTCGCTACTTCGCGAGGAACCCGATGAACTTGCGCGACGGCGGACGCGGGCGAGCCATGCCGCAGGGCGGGCAAGGCTCGGGGAGTGGCCAGCGCTTGGTCTTCCATTCGACTCCGAACGGGAGACCGATGCGATCGTCCTTCTCGTCGATGAGAGTGGACCAGATCGAGCTGACGAGGCTCCTGATCCGGCTCTTTTCGTCCGGGTTCTTGGTGTTGTCGTAGCGCTCGAGGAATGTCGGTGCCGCGCGACGCCAGTCCTGGAGGAGGCGTGCGTAGGCGGGGCCGAAGGCCTTCTTGAGCGCAGCGACGTCGGCCTTGATCCTGGGAGTGCGGGACGCGTTGATGCGTCGCGCGCGGCGGTGGTCGTCGTGAAGGAGGAGACGCAGGCCGTCGGCCAGGCGGGCCAGGTTCGCGTAGTTGAGCTTCGCGCCCGCGACGCGCGCGGCGTCGGGATCGAGCAGGACGGTGTTCTCGCTGGCCTCCAGGGGGAGGTCCTTCGCCGGAACGGCGACGTAGACGGCCTCGAGCAGCAGCGGGCGAAGACTGGCGGCGGACCTCTCCAGGAAACCCTCGATTCGCGCTCCGAGCTTCTTGCGTGCGTCCTTGCCTTTCGGGATGGCGATGGCGACGCCGTAGAGCCGGTGCTTCTTCATCAACGCTTTCGCGTCGTCGAACCGTGCGATCCCGGGAGCGTCGTGCTCGCCGTGCGCGAGGAGCGGGCGAAGTCCGAACACGAGTGCGCCAGCCGAAAGGGCGCTACCAGCCGCCAGGAAGTCGCGGCGTGTGTTCGTCGTCATGGGTGTCCCTCGAGGATTCAACCGAGCGTAGGGCTCGGAGTTGCACGGGCTGCTCCGGTGTTTTGGACGCACCGACTCCACTGAAGTTCTCAGGAGTTCTACTCTTCTGGCTCGACGAGACTTAGGATCTCGCCATGGTCCAGATCGACATCACCTACGAGGGGGATCTCCACACCAACGCACGGCATGAGCCGTCGGGTGCGGAGCTCACCACCGACGCGCCGAAGGACAATGAGGGACTCGGGGAGAGCTTCTCGCCGACCGATCTCCTCGCCACCGCGTTGGGAAGCTGCATGGTGACCATCATGGGTATCTACGCCCGTCGCAAGGACCTCGACATCCGCGGGACGACGGTCCGGGTCGAGAAGCGCATGACCATGGACCCGGTCCGCCGGATCGGCAAGCTCGTCGTCCGGTTCGGCATGCCGGCCGGAATCCCCGAGGAGCACCGTCCGGCCCTCGCTCGCGCCGCCGCTGCGTGTCCGGTGCACAAGAGTCTCCACCCGGACGTCGAGCGCCCGGTCGAGTTCTGCTACCCGGACTGACGACGCCGTTTCTTTTGGGAGCGCGGACCTCCAGAGGCTGTGAGTCAATCGGCTCCGAGGCGAGCGAAGCGCCCAGAGCGGCGCTGGCAAGGAAGGCGAAGCGAGCGGGGCAGTC
>NZBC01000107.1 GCA_002687715.1 Planctomycetota bacterium
ACGGTACAGGAGAGGCTGTGAATCAATCGCAATCCGGGCTGCGCTCGGCCCAGAGCGACGCTGGACTGCGTCAGGCTCAGCTCACGGGGACGCTCCCGGGAAGAGCAGATTGCTTTCCTAGCCTTCGGCCGCGGCGCTACTTCCGGTCGGGGAGGCCGAACGCGGTGATCATCCACTCGCCGTTTGCGCCAACGCCACCGGAAGACCCACTCCCCGGCCGACGACGTGTAGGTCACCTCGCGTTTGCCCAGAGCCTCCTCGACGCCCTGGGGGCTGATGGCGGGCTTCTCGATGTGCATGTTCAGCTTCTTCATCCCCCGCGCGAATCGGGTGAACGCGCGGTGGTTCCGCCGGGTGGTGAGGAAGGGACGGATGGGGTCCACGCCCTCCTTCTCCCAGGCGGCTTCGAAGCCGGCAACGCGGTCGGCGAACGTCGCTGCGGGATCCCGCTTCGCGGGCGGGTCGTCGTCTCCGAAGTCAGTGATGAAGGCCAGCGCGATCACGACCCCGAGACCCCCCAGCACGGTCGCGGCGAGGATCTTGCGCCGACGCACGGCCTTCGGATTGCGGCGGGCGATCGCGACGCGACGACCATAGACCCGCTCCCCGACGATGACCGGCATCGGCGGCGGCGCCAGCACCGAGAACGACTGGCGCAGATCACGCTCGACCGGCAGCTCGGGAGGCCGATCGACGCCGACGCCGAGAGCGCGCCCGATGTCCAGATCGCCGGTGCCCGCCGCGTCGCACAGCGCCATCCAATGAGCCGGAGTCACCTCCTCCGCATACACGCGCCCGAGATCATCGAGCCCGATGCGATGGTCGCCCCGATAGGCGGCGATACCCCGCCCGACCCGGCACTCGATCGTCCAGCCGGATCGCTCCAAGGCCATCATGAGAGGGACCCCGATGATGGTCACGTTGCCCACGGTGCTCCCGGATCGGCGACCCACACCCTGCTCCTTCCCGAGTAGCTGGGTCGGGTCCGCAACGAGGCGCGGGTACTGCGTGGGCGTCACGCCGACGAACCGGTGCGCAACGGAGTCCACCACGGTATTCCAGTCCGGACGCCACACCTGATCGAGGATGTCCTCCCACGCGATCGGCACGAGTTCGCGGACGCGCTCTTCCCCGATCCCGGCCCCCCACCCGAGCGCACGCACTTGGAGTTCTTCGACGTCCTGGACGACGTCCATCGCCGAGACGTCACCCCGGTCCCAGCGCTCACCACCGTCGGGGAACGCCTTCATCGCCTCCAGCCGTAGCGCTAGCGGAGGATGGGTGTCGTACGGATCGACGGCACGATCGGTCGTCGCCTGCTGCAGAATCGCCGAGATCGTATCCGCCTCCTTGTGCGCCTTGATGAAGCGGCGGAATCCGCCCCCGATGTCGGGCAGGTAACCGCGGTTGACGATCGGTGCGACGTCCGTCTCGAAGTACATCGGGAACAGCGCCGCCGAGATCTCCGATCGTCGCAGCGCCCGCATGACCTCCGCTCGACCGACGAGTCGGGCGGCGAATTCGTCCGCTGCGAACTCCTGGTCGCGCGACACCGTATGGCTGACCCGCATGAACGCAGTGCCGTACCAGAGATACGGCTTCTGCAGGATCGTGTCCTGGAGATGGCTTACGGTCCGAGCCATCGTGCAACGAGCACCGTAGACGAGGCCGGAGAGCCCGCCGTGAAAGTGCCCGAACTCGTGAGCCAGGATGGCGACGAGCTGCGACCGGGTGAGCGTCTGCACCAGCGGAAGCCCCAGGACGAGGACCCTGCGGCCACCGATCCCCATGAATCCTCCGCGCCTCCCGACTCCGGCATTGATCGTGAGGTTGACGTAGACCTCGGCCGGTGGCTTCTCGCCGGCGCGCGTCGCAATCTCGCGCAGCAGCTCGAACAGGCGCGGCTGCTCCTTCGGCGTGATCCGGACACCCGGAGCGATCCAGCGCCGAGGCCGCGGCACGACCCCGACGAGGACGGCGGCTGCTACGACGATGGAGAGGGAAACGGCACGGGGCGCGAGCCGGATCACCCCAGTGAGCGTCAGGATCACGAGGGTCAGAAGCCCGCCGACGATTCCCATCGTCAGGAGATAGAACCCGACCATCAGCATGATGGCGAGAAGCGCCTTTCCCTTCACGTTCGCGCGGTGTGTCATGACGAGCAGAAGATATACCAATCGAGGCCTGGCGGGCACTGCAGCAGTCAACGCCGAGGACGAAGCACCGACTTCACGTCGAACCAAGTATTATCGAAGCCCATGCCGCGCTTCGTCGTGATCCTGATGCTCACCTCGGCCGGGTTCGGTCAAACGACAGACCGGCTCGACTTCAATCGCGACGTCCGACCGATCTTGTCGGACCGGTGCTTTCCATGCCACGGCCCGGATGCGGAGGCCCGTCAGGCCGGGCTGCGGCTGGACCTGCGCGACGCAGCGATCGCGGCCCGCCCCCACGGCGCGGCGATCGTTCCCGAGCATCCTGAAACCAGCCAACTCGTCGCCCGGGTTCGTGCCAACGGCAAACGGCAGATGCCCCCAGCGGCATCCAAGTTGACCCTCTCCGCTGGCGAGATCCGGGTGCTCGAGCAGTGGGTCCGTGAGGGCGCCGAGTACCGACCGCACTGGGCGTTCGTCGCGCCCACCTCACACGCACCGCCACCCGTAGCCGATACCGCGTGGGTCCGCGATCCTCTCGATCGATTCGTCCTCGCCCGCCTCGAGCGAGAAGGGCTGCGCCCGTCTCCCGAGACCGACCGCGAGACCTGGCTCCGCAGGGTGACGTTCGACCTCAGCGGGCTTCCGCCGAGACCACCGGAGATCGACGCGTTTCTCGCGGACGTCGAGCCCGGGGCCCACGAGCGTGTCGTCGATCGCTTGCTCTCCTCGGTCCACTACGGCGAGCGCATGGCGCAGGACTGGCTCGACGTCGCGCGGTACGCCGACACCTACGGTTACCAGTCCGACGTCACGCGCGACGTCTGGCCGTGGCGGGACTGGGTCATTCGCGCCTTCAACGAGAACCTGCCCTTCGACCGGTTCGTTACCTGGCAACTCGCCGGCGACCTGCTCCCCGACGCGACCCTCGACATGAAGCTGGCCACCACGTTCAACCGGCTTCACCGGCAGACGAACGAGGGCGGGTCCGTGGAGGAGGAGTACCGACTCGAATACGTCGGGGACCGGGTCCAGACATTCGGAACGGCCTTCCTCGGCCTGACGCTCGAGTGCGCACGGTGCCATGACCACAGGTTCGATCCGATTCTGCAAAGCGAGTACTACGAGGTCTCCGCGTTCTTCGCGAACATCGACGAGAGCGGTCTCTACTCGCACTTCACTCGCGCGACCCCGACCCCGGCGCTCATGCTGACGACGCCCGATCAGGATTCGAAGCTCGAGCAGTTCGCCCGCGAAATCCGCGACACCGAACGCGCGACCGCCGAGGTCGTGGCCGATCGCCGTCCCGCGTTCGACGCGTGGCTGCGATCGACGATCCGCGCCGCTCCGGAGCCGCTCCTCGCGGACGAGACGGGCCGGTATCCGCTCGACGCTCTCGGTGCGAAAGGCGAGCTCGTGAATGCCATCGACGCCAAGCGCCCGGGGCGCACGAAGGACCGGCCACCGGTCATCGACGGCGTTCACGGCCAGGGGCTCCTGCTGAGCGGAGAGAACAACGCTCAGTTCCCCAAGGACGGCGCGTTCCACCGCGGCGATGCGTTCACGATCGCGCTGTGGATACACGCGCCCGTGTCCACGGATCGCGCGGTGGTCCTCCACCGCTCCCGCGCGTGGACGGACGCCGGCAGCCAGGGCTACCAGCTCCTCATCAAGGACAGACGGCTCTCGTGGTCGCTGATCCACTTCTGGCCTGGCGACGCCATCTCCATCTCCGCGCGGGACAAGCTCGACATCGGACGCTGGGTCCACGTCGCCGTTTCGTACGACGGATCCTCGCGCGCGAGTGGACTGCGTCTCTTCGTGGACGGAGTCGCGGTGCCGACCGACGTCGTCCGCGACTACCTGACCCAGTCCATCACCGGTGGCGGCGGGCAGCTCACCCTTGGCCAGCGGTTTCGGGACCGCGGCTTCATCGGTGGCCGGGTCGATGACCTGCGCGTGTTCCGCCGGGCCATCTCGCCGGTCGAGGTCGCCCATCTTCACGACGGTAGCACGCTCGCTGGCCTGCTCGCGAAGCCCTGCGCCTCCCTCGACGCCACCCACCGGGATCGCGTGTTCGAGTGGTGGTCCGGCTCCGTCGACGCCCGAACCCGCAAGGCCACCGCCGATCTGCTCGCACTACGCACCCGGCGCAACCGACTCCTCGGCGGCATCCGCCGCATCATGACGATGCGCGAGTTGCCGACGCCGCGCCCGACCCACGTGCTGGAGCGTGGCAGCTACCTGTCGCCTCGCGCCAAGGTCTCGCCCGGGACCCCGCGCATGCTCCCGCCGCTGTCGGCGGACGCGCCGAAGAACCGCCTCGGCCTCGCGCAGTGGCTGACCGACCCAGCGCACCCGCTCACGGGGCGCGTCGCGGTGAGCCGCCTGTGGCAGCTCTGCTTCCAGCGCGGGCTCGTCGCCACGTCGGAGAACTTCGGCAGCCAGGGCACCGCGCCCGTCCATCCTGAACTCCTCGACTCTCTCGCTCTCCAGTTCGTCCAATCGGGGTGGGACGTGAAGGCGATGCTACGCAGGATCGTGCTCTCGGCGACGTACCGTCAAGGATCTCGGCGCCGCGCAGATCTCGACGCCCGCGACCCCGACAACCTCTTGCTCGCCCGGGCTCCGGTGCGCCGCCTGTCCGCGGAGATGGTGCGTGATCAGGCGCTCGCCGCGAGCGGACTCCTGGTCCGCACCGTGGGCGGGCCACCCGTCAAGCCGTACCAGCCGCCCGGACTCTGGAAGGAGAAGAGTGGCCAGGCCTATCGGCGTGACAAGGGAGAGAAGCTCTGGCGACGGAGCCTGTACACGTTCTGGAAGCGGACGTCCCCGCCGCCGACGATGATGATCTTCGACGCCGCCAAGCGTGACGTCTGCGTCGTCCGGCGGCACACCACCAGTACGCCTCTACAGCACCTCGTGATGTGGAACGATCCGCAACTCGTGGAAGCCGCCCGTGTACTCGCCGCCGCGGCGATTCGCGCCGCACCGGAGCTCGACGTACGCATCCGCTACATGTTCCGCCGCCTGTGCGGCCGCTCACCGCGACCGGGTGAGCTCGCGCCGCTTCGCGCGTTGTGGACGGACGAGATGTCCCACTGGCACACGCACCGGAAAGCGGCGCTGGCATTCATCGGGACGGGCGATGCGCCCCTCGCCAAGGACCTCGACGCCGCCGAGGTCGCCGCCGGCGCGCTCCTGGGCTCGACTCTACTCAGCTACGACGCGTGCCAGGTGGTGAGGTGACCATGACGTTTCCCTTCGATCCAATGGACGGCACCCGACGCCACTTTCTCGCGCGCAGCGCGTTCGGGCTCGGTGCGGCTGCACTCGCACGCCTCGACCCCGACGACGTTCAGCTCCCCCACTTCCCGCCTCGGGTTCGCCGGGTCATCTACCTCTTCCAGAGTGGTGGGCCGGCGCAGCACGACCTCTTCGACTACAAACCCCTGCTCAACGAGAAGAACGGCGAGGAGCTTCCGGCCTCCGTCCGCCGCGGTCAGCGCCTGACCGGGATGTCCGGCAACCAGGCCACGTTGCCTCTCGCGGGTTCGATATTCCCCTTCCATCAACGCGGCGAGTGCGGCGCATGGGTCAGCGACCTCCTCCCTCACACCGCGCGCATCGTCGACAAGTTGTGCTTCATCCGCTCGATGCACACCGAGGCCATCAACCACGATCCCGGGATCACCTTCTTCCAGACCGGGTCGCAGATCGCAGGACGGCCGAGTATCGGGTCCTGGCTGTCCTACGGCCTCGGAAGCCTGAACAAGGACCTGCCTGACTTCGTCGTCCTCGTGACCAAGAACAAGGGCGGCCAACCGCTCTACGCGCGTCTGTGGGGCGCGGGCTTCCTTCCGGCGCGTCACCAGGGCGTCCAGTTCCGCGCCGGCAAGGACCCGGTGCTCTTCCTCACCGACCCCGGTGGCATCGAACGTCCAACGCGGCGGCGCATGCTGGACGCGTTGCGCACCCTCCACCTCGACCAACGGGCGCACGAGCGTGACCCGGCGATCGACTCGCGCATGGCTCAGGCCGAGCTCGCCTACCGCATGCAGACATCCGTTCCCGAAGTGGCCGACCTCAGCGGAGAGGGCGACGAGGGGTTCGACCTCTACGGCAAAGACGCCCGCACACCCGGCACCTACGCCGCCAACTGCCTCTTGGCGCGCCGGCTCCTCGAGCGCGGTGTGCGTTTCGTCCAGCTCTTCCACCAGGGCTGGGATCAGCACGGCAATCTCCCCAAGGCGATCCGCACCCAGTGCCGGGAAACGGATCAGGCCTCGGCCGCGCTCGTCCTCGATCTCGAGCGGCGTGGTCTTCTCGACGACACACTCGTCATCTGGGGTGGTGAGTTCGGTCGCACCAACTACTCGCAGGGCAAGCTCACCAAGACCAACTACGGCCGCGACCATCACCCGCGCTGCTTCACGTTCTGGCTCGCAGGCGCCGGCATTCGCGGCGGCTACACCCACGGAACGACCGACCCCTACGGCTACAACATCGAGTCCGACCCGGTCCACGTCCACGACCTCCATGCGACGCTGCTGCATCTGCTCGGCATCGACCACGAGCGGCTCACCTACCGCTTCCAGGGCCGCCGGTATCGGCTGACCGACGTGCGCGGCCACGTCGTGCGACCGATTCTCGGGAGCTGACGCGGACCCCCGCCGTACCAACTCCCGAGACCCAATGGAGGAACCCCAATGCACACTGTCCGGCTCACCGTCCGTATCGTGATCTTGCTTCTGACCATCGCCCCATTCGGATTCACCCAGAGAGGCGGGTCCTCTCTGGGCCACGCACTGACCCGTCACCGCGCGGAGCTCGGTGAGCTGCCGCAGCCCGGCGACGTGATCATCCAGGACATCTTCAACTACCACCAGCACCGGGTCGCGCTGCCCCGCGCGGGCAAACCCCTCGCGTTGGAAATCCGGTTCGGCGGCGCGTCGATTGCGCCCCGAAGCCGGACCTTCGTGCAGATCGGCATCGCCACGCAACACGTCTACGACATGAAACACCTGCCGCCGATCAACGTCGCGCTCGTGATCGATCGGAGTGGATCGATGGCGTCCGCCGGCAAGATGAGCCGCGTCCAGGAAGCGTTGAGCTTCTTCATCAAGAAGCTCCGCCCGCGTGACCGGATCGCGCTGGTCGCATTCGACACGAAGGCGGAGGTCCTCGTGGAGAGTGCACCGCTCGGAGATGGCGCTGCGGTCCGCCAGGCCATCACTGCGCTCGTCCCGGAGGAGAGCACGAACATCCATGCCGGCCTGATGTTGGGATACGCCGAAGCGCTGCGCCACCTCAGCAAGACGGGCACCAACCGCGTCCTGCTCCTGACGGACGGCATCGCGAACGTCGGCGAAACCGACAGCCAGATCATCGAGGCAGACTCGAAGCGTTTCAACGACCAGGGTGTCGATCTCGCCGTCATCGGAGTCGGCAACGACCTGAACCGCGACCTGCTCCGATCACTCGCGACCGCGGGGCGCGGCCTCTGCCATTTTCTCGGTGACAGCGCCGACGTTCGCAAGGTCTTCGTCCAGGAGGCGCAGAGCCTCGTCGCCCCATGCGCGCGTCGGCCCCAGCTCACCATCACCCTCGATCCGGCGCTGCGCATCGTGGACCTGCCCGGATACACCCACGAGAAGGTCGATGGTGGGGTGCAGCTCCAGCTGGACGACCTGAATCAGGGGGCGACGCAGATCGTCCTGCTCGATTGCGCCGTGTCCGACCTCCCGCCGGGAACGACCGCGAGTATCGTCGCGAAGTTGGCGTTCCAGGACGCTGACGGCAAGGCACGTACCGTCATCTCGCGAACCGCGGTTCCCGTGACCAGACGCGCACCGGCGGACGTCCTCGAGGATCACGAGGTGCGAAAGTCGTGGACCATCGCCGCCATGGCCGTCGCCATGGCCAAGATGGCCGAACACGCGGCTGCCGGCAAGATCGAGGAGGCCCGCGACGACGTACGACGCGCACTCACGACCGTGCGCGAGCGCTTCGCTGGCGGCGGTGACTCAGACATCAAGCAAACCACCGCGACACTTCGGGCGTACGAGCGCCTGCTCGGCGCCGTGGACAGCCGCGGCCGCGCTGTCTCTCGGTGACTGCGGTCAAGATCGCCCCCCCGGATCCAGCAACGAACCACAACACCAGGACGCGCTCCACCGGGATCACCGACGTACCGGCATCGCTGCGTTCGTCTCCTTCAACCACGATCGCAGCGAATTGCGCAGCCGGGCCGCGTCCTCCGGGCGTCGGCGGGCCAGGTTGGTCGTCTCCGACAGGTCGCGGGCGACGTCGTAGAGCTCGAGCGATCCGTCGTCGTAGCGTTCGATGAGCTTGAGGTCGCCCTCCCGGATGGCGCCGCCGAGCCGGTTGCTCTTGTGCCAGGCGTACGCCGGGTAATGCCAATGCAGCGCGCGCGGCGCCAGCGGAGCCGTGTCGCGGAGGCGAGGCCACAGGCTGACCCCCTCGATCTCCGCGTCGTCGATGGTGACGCCCGCCGCCTCGCTCAACGTCGGGACGAGGTCCATCGTGATGACGGGGGTCGCGTCGGTCCGGCCGGGTTTCACGCCCGGCCCGCGGATGATCAGCGGCACGCGAATGCCGCCCTCGTAGAGGTACCCCTTGCCTTCGCGCAGGGGTCGGTTGTCGGCGACGCCCGAGTAGCCACCGTTGTCGGAGGTGAAGATGACCAGGGTGCGATCCGCGATCTTCAGCTCGTCGAGCTTCCCCAGCACGCGACCGATGGACCGGTCCATCGCCTCGATCATCCCGGCGTAGCGCGCGTCCCGGATGCCAGGGCCGACCCGCGACTCGTACTTCTCGACCAGGTCTTTCGGCGCCTCCATCGGCCAGTGCACGGTGTAGTTCCACAGGCAGAGGAGGAATGGTCGCGCCGCGTTCTTCGTGATGAACGCGTTCGCTTCGTCGGCGAGTCGGTCCGGCAGGTACTCGCCCTTCTTGCGACTGGGGATCTGATGAATGCGGTACGGGTCCCAGAAGGTCGGCGGTCCACCGAGCGCACAGCCGCCGACGTTGACGTCGAAGCCCTGCTTCTCGGGGTGATACGCGGCCAACCCGCGACCGAGCTCGCCGCGACCGCTGCCGCAGAGATGCCACTTGCCAAAGAACCCCGTCGCATAGCCGCGCGGCCTCAGCCGCTCGGCGATCGTCACGTGTTCGAGCGGCAGGTGATCGAGCATCGGCGCCGGGTCGAGGACGGCGTCCTTGGGGGTGAACCGGGGCTGGTGCGGGAGGTGATTGGTGATGTGGAGCCGCGCCGGCGACTTCCCCGTGAGCAGGGCCGCGCGCACGGGTGAGCACACCGGCGCGGCGGCGTAGGCATCCGTGAACCGCACTCCCTGACGCGCCAGCCGATCGATGTTGGGCGTCTCGAGCCCCTGGTTGCCCTGGCAGTGCAGATCGGCCCAGCCGAGGTCGTCGATCATGATGAGCAGGACATTGAGCGGACGCTCCTGCCCCTGGGCGCCCAGGGTTGGAACCAGGGCAAAGACAATCGAGCACCAGCAGATCATCGCGCGCATGCCGCTCCTCCCACCATCGTGTTCCACATCGCCACTCACTCTACGCCGGTTGCTGAACCCGCGCGCCGCCCCCACACTGGCCGGGTGAAAAACGCCAGCCTCCTCTTCGTGTGCGCGCTCGTCGCCTCGGCGCCCGCGCAGCAGCCCAACATCGTCTTCCTCTTCTCCGACGACCACGCCTATCAAGCAATCTCGGCGTACGGATCACGCGTGAACCGTACGCCGCACATCGATCGGCTGGCGGCAGAGGGGGCGTTGTTCCTCAACAGCTTCTGCGGCAACTCGATCTGCGCACCGAGTCGGGCAACGGTGCTTACCGGAAAGCACAGTCACGCCAACGGCAAACGGACGAACCTCGACCGGTTCGACATGACGCAACCGACGTTTCCGAAGCTGCTGCGCAAAGCCGGCTACCAGACCGCGCTGATCGGGAAGTGGCATCTGCGCGCCGATCCGCTCGGATTCGACTACTGGGAAGTACTCCGGGGGCAGGGCAACTACTACAACCCGGACTTCCGCTCGAAGGACGGGCAGCGCCGGATCGAGGGGTACGCAACCGACATCACCACCGACCTCGCGCTGAAGTGGCTGGAGAAGCGCGACACGAAGAAGCCGTTCCTCCTCATGTGCCAGCACAAGGCACCGCACCGCACGTGGGCCCCAGCCGCGCGCCATCTCGACCTCTACGCCGACCGGGACTTGCCGGAGCCGGCTACGCTCTTCGACGAGTGGAAGGACCGAAGCCCGCTGCTCGCCAAGAACGAGATGTCGATCCGCGACTACTTCTACTGGGACTACGACCTGAAGATCCGCGACTCGGGAATGCCGAACCCGTTCGATCGCGCGCTCAAGAGCCCCGAGTACCGCCGCATGACGGAGGCTCAGCGCAAGGCATGGGACGCAGCCTACGGCCCGCGCAACGCTGCGTTTCTCCAGGAGAAGCCGACGGGCAAGGCGCTCGTGCGCTGGAAGTACCAGCGATACATCAAGGACTACCTGCGCTGCGTCACCGCCGTCGACGAGAACGTCGGGCGCGTCCTCGACTGGCTCGAGCGCAACGGACTCGCCGACGACACGATCGTCGTCTACGCATCCGACCAGGGGTTCTACCTCGGCGAGCACGGCTGGTACGACAAGCGATGGATGTTCGAGGAATCCCTGCGGATGCCGCTGCTGGTCCGGTGGCCCAAGCGCGTCCGTCCGGGCACCCGGGTCGATGGGCTGGTGCAGAACATCGACTACGCACCCACGTTCCTCGAAGCCGCCGGCGTCGCGGTGCCCAGCGACGTGCAGGGCAAGAGTCTCGTCCCGATCCTGACCGGCGAGCCGCGTGGACCATGGCGCGACGCCGTGTACTACGCCTACTACGAGGAGGGCGAGCATCGGGTCCCTCGTCACGACGGCGTCCGCACCCGGCGGCACAAGATCATGTACTTCCCGACCACGCGGGAATGGCAGCTCTTCGACCTCGAGCAGGACCCGCACGAGATGCGCACCGTTCACGCCGACCCCGCGTACGCGGGGGTACTCGCCGACATGCAGAAACGGCTGCAGGACGAACGCGTGCGCTTCGGCGCGTATCCGTGGCCGCTACCGGGCGACGAGACCGTCGGTGGACATCGGTGCCTTCCGCGGAAGCTCCACGGTTTCACGGTCAACGTCCAGCGGTCCCTCCTCTCGACCGCGGTGGGCAAACGAACGCTCCACCTGCTCGCCCAGAAGCTCGCCGACGTCGCGAACGTCGTCCCGGAGAGACCCCTCGCCGGCATGCGCGGGGTGCCGATCTGGCTGACCGAGGACCACGCGCTCAAGAACGCGCAGTACCACCCGTCGCCACGGTGGCTGAGGGACCACGGATACGACGAGAAGCTCGCACGGTCCGTCCACATCCCCCGTGCGGCGGGATTCCTCGCCTTGCTGGAGAGTCACCACCAGCCCTGGGTCGTCCTGCACGAACTCGCCCACGCCTATCATCACCGGGTCCTGGGCTTCGACCATGCCGGGATCCGCGCCGCGTTCGAGGCCGCGCGTGATGCGAAGCTGTACGCGTCGGTCCTCCACGTCTCCGGCCAGAAGCGGCGACATTACGCGCTCACCAACGAGAAGGAGTTCTTCGCCGAAATGACCGAAGCCTATCTCGGCACGAACGACTTCTTCCCGTTCGTCCGCGCCGAGCTGCGCAAGGTCGATCCGAAAACGTTCGCGTTGATGAAGAAGATCTGGGGACGCTAAGGACGAGTCAAGGAGAGCCCAGGAACCCAGGATTCAGAACAGATCCGGTTCTGCTCCTGGGTCCTGGGTTCTCCTTGGTTCTTCTGCTCTCCCCTTATCGGCGAGCACTCGTGGTCCCAGAGCGTCGACCCCCTACCACTTACGGATCCCCTTCAGCCAGGCCACCAGATCGTCGTAGTGCCCGCCTTCGTTGGAGTAGCGCGCGTGGTTGCGCGCCTGGGCGATCCACTCGAGGGCGGTGCTGTTCATGGCTTTCAATGCGGCCTGGAAGTGCGACGGCGTCACGGGAACGACCTCGCCCCCAGAGAGTGACGCTTCGAGCGGTCCCTCTGCCGCGCGCTCGCAGAGTGCCTTGACGTCCGCGCCGGTCCACAGGGCCGTAGCCTTCGCAAGTGGCGAGAAGTCGAGAGCGTCGCCGCCGGGGAGCCGGCGCGCGTGGCGTTCGAGCAGCTGAGCGCGGCCCGGCTCGTCGGGCGTCGGCACGAACAAGACGCGATCGAACCGCCCCGGCCGACGGAACGCGGCATCCACCCCCCACGGGACGTTCGTGGCCGCGAGCATCAACACGTCGCGATTGCCGCCCTTGAGCCCGTCCATCTCATGCAGCAGCTGGTCGACGAGCGTCTTCCAGAACTGCGAGCCCGACCCACCACGCCGCGCACCGAGCGCGTCGAACTCGTCGAAGAACAGAACGGTCGGCGTGTTCTTGCGAGCGTCTTCGAAGAGCGCGTGGACGAACTTCTCGCTCTCGCCCCAGAACTTGTCGACCACCTCGTGGATGGGGACGGACACGAAACGAGCACCGAGCTCGCCGGCAGTGGCCCGGGCGATGTACGTCTTGCCGCAACCCGGCGGACCGTAGAGCAGGAGCCCGCCCCCGCCCTCCCGTCCGAACGCCTCGTAGACGTCCGGCTGCTTGAACGGCGCGATGATCCGGAGCCGGATCTGGCGCTTGACGTCGTCGAGCCCGACCACGTCGTCGAGGGTGACGTGGAGATCGCCCCAGTCGAACTGCCGCGCCCACTCGTGCGGATCGGCCGCGTCATTCCTGACGTCCGCACGCGCTTCTCGCGGCTCCGCCGACGAACTCGTAACGACCGGCGCCGCGGGCACTCCCTCACCCGCGCGCGCGGCCTCGATCCGCGTGAGCTCCCGACGCATCTCCTCGTCCTCTGCCTCTTCGAGCGCGGACTCAGCGCGGATGAGCGCCTCCGACACCTCGCCCGACTCGAGCAGAAGCCGCACGAGCTTGAGCGTCGCCGGCCGCTTCACCGCCGGAATCGCGGTCGCGGTGCGGAGCGCGGCGAGCGCCTCCGGGGCGCGCCCGGCCTGCTGCAACAGATCCGCGTAGTGGATCCACAACGGACCGTTGCGCGGGTCCTTCTCCAGAGCCTGCTTCAACGCGTCGACCAGGGGATCGCTCATCGTGGCGGCACCAGCTTCACCCAGAGTTTGACGAGGGCCTCGGCACACCAGGTGTAGACACAGAACGCGAGATAGCTCATCGCGAACCAGAACGTGAACCCGGCCGGCATACCGAACCTCGGCCCGAGAAAGACCACCGCGACGACGATGCCCCAGATGAAGAACTGCTTCCCGGGGAGCCGCATCATGGCGAGGGAGTAGAAATACATCGGCATGAACACGATGCGGCACGCCTTGTCCGCCTCGCGCCAACCCTCCTCGGCGGAGTCGTCCGACGGGTCAAGCCGCAGCGCCTCGCGAAGATGGCGACGCGCTTTGAACGGGTGGCCCGTCTGCAGATACGCGAATCCGACACTGTGATGCGATGCGTCGGAGTCCGGCGAGAGTTCGAGCCGTCGTTCGGCGTGGTGATGGGCGCGCCCCGACTCCTGGCGCTCGGCATGGACGTGCGCGAGAATCCGATGCGATCCGGCATGGTCGGCGTCGATCGCCAGCGCGCGCAGCAGCAGCTTCTCCGCCTTGTCGAGGTGCCCGACTTTTAGCATGAGCTGCCCGTAGGCGGCGAAGAGATCCGGGTCGCCGGCGTCGCACGCGAGGCCCCCGAGCAGCGTGCGTTCCGCGTCGCAGTGCTTCCCCTGGTTGGTCTGGATGAGACCCAGGATGTGGTACGGCGCCGCGTTGTCCGGGATCAGCGCGACACACCGCTGCGCAGCTTCCGCGGCTTCCGAGAGGTTGTCCTGACGCAGCTTCACGACGGCGAGCTGATAGTGCAGGAACGGATGCTCGGGCTCCGCGGCCAGCCCCTCGTGCAGCGCCTCCTCGGCGCGGTCACGCTGGTCGATTTCGAGCCAGCGCGCGGCCCGCGCCAACGCGCGGTCCGCGGGGTCGGATCCCGCGGCCTCTCCCTCGAAGACGGGCTGCTCGTCGGATGGCGTCACAGAATCAGGCTCCACAGGACGGCGAGAATCCACACCCCGATGAAGGTCATCACCAACCCCAGCACGATCATCGCGAGGCCAATGATCAACAACGGCCCAACCTCACCGCCATGGCCGAGACAGACCCGGAACCGGGGTCGCTGCTCTCGTGCCGCCACGAGCGCAACCACCACGGTCAGTGCCCGTTCCCCCAGGCGATGGAGACTCCCGTCGCCATCGGGGTCGAACGCCAATAGGTAGCTCATGCCCCCGTACACGACGATGGAAAGCGCCGCGAACAGCACAGAGTACCGCCGGACTCCGCCGATGATTCCGAGCCGATGGGCGTTCCACGCGAAGAGCACGCCCCCGCCCACGGGACCTGCGAAGAAGGCCACCGCAGTCAGGGCGTCCGGCGACCAGGGTCGAGAGAAACCGACCGCGTCGTCGGCCGGGGTCAGACTCGGCCGAAAAAGCTCGTCGTCGGTGGGCATGAAGGTCTCGGCGGACATCTCCCCACGATACCCGTCCCTCGGGGGAATTCCTCATCGGGGCCGCCCCGCACTGCGGCCGCCCTTGAACGGGAGCGCGGACCTCCAGGTCCGCTCCG
>NZBC01000108.1 GCA_002687715.1 Planctomycetota bacterium
CGCATAGGTAGCAGGGAAGGCCCTGGTTTTCTAGACATCGACCGTCATAAACCACTGTCAAATAACGAACTCAGCGTCGTCCCAAAGGATCCGCACCCCTCGGAGAACCACGCCACCTTGCCGTCCTTCGTGACATGCACGTCGCGATCGATGAGCACGGACGGCCGACGCAGCCCCTGGTCGAAGGACGGCCGGAACGCCTTCTTGAGCTGGGGGAGCGTCCACCGCTCGGTCGCATCGGTGCCCAGGCAGACGGCCGTGGCGGAGAAGTGCTTGAAGAAGCGATCCCCGTCCGCCTCCGCCTTGGCCTGGCGTACATCAGCGAGCACGGCCCGGACGGCACGCTCGGCGTCCTCCTGTTGCGTCGCCGATGACGCCGGTGGCTCCTGAGCGGGGATCACGGCGACGAGGACCAGCAACGCAGCGAGCATCATGTCGGGGCGGCAGTTCACGGCTCGGCTCCTTGGGAACGAGGCCTGGCGCAGGGACAGCTTGCGGTGTGGTAATCGTCCCGGCGCGCGTCGATTCCTCAAAAACGACTGTTGAACAATGACAAGCGGGCTCGAAAGTGGAAGACCTGATCGCCGTCAGGCGCAGCGCGGACTCGGCGCTCTGCGGGAGGGTCGTGAGCAGAACGGGTTTCCGGGCATGACCTCTCGCTGGAAACTGATCGTTGCAGCTCCGAAGGGTGTTCGGTCACCGGGCCTCAGAGCCCCGGGACGCGATGATCACCTGCGGAGGGACGACCACGCTGCCTGCGCCGCCTTGAGACCCCGCGGCGCCGTCGTCGCTGGACCCGGCACCAAGAGACCCGCACCTCTCGGCAGCCAGGACCCAGGCGTCAACCACGTCGCTCGTTCGCCCCTTTCCGGAGAGAATGCAAAGAGACGGTCGCCGAGGGTCCGACCGACACCCCCGGTATCCTGGGTCGCACGCCGACGGCGGAGACGATGCCATCCCATTGACCACTCGCTTGGCTCGTGGTGAAGTCCGGCACTGGCCTATTCGCGTGTCTGCCGAATCGGGGCAGGAGTCAGCGAGGGCCGAGTATTCGGTAGCCTCACACTCACATGACGAATGGAGAAGTCGCGATCGTCCTCGCGATTCGAGAGCATGGGCGACCATGAAGAGACATTCAACCTGAGCTATTGGCGGGCGGTACGAGCCACGGTGGATGGGGTGCCGTTCATGGATGCCTTCTATGAACGGTTCCTGTCGCAATCGAGCGAGATTGCAGAGATGTTCGCGGCCACCGACTTCGATACCCAAAAGCAGATGTTGCTGATCTCTCTGGTGCACGTCGCCTCTTTCGATCCGGTACACGGACCGGACGCCACGATGATCCGCCTGGCGAGACGCCACCGCGAGTTAGGCATCTCGCCGCGTTCGTACGGGCTCTGGCTCGACAGCCTGTTGGATGCCGTCAAGACCCACGATCCTGAGTACAGCGAAGATGTGCGTGAATCCTGGCAGCGTGTGTTGACCCCGGGAGTGGAGTTCATGATTTCGGAGGGCTCGAAGTGACCGGGAGTTTGCTATTCGGACATCAAGGCTGTCCCCTCCGGACACTTGAAGCGGGTCAGCCTGAGGCCCTGAGGCGAACCCTCTTCGAACCTCGGTGTCTTCCAGAACGACAGCAGGCCGCCGTCACTCCCTGAGGATCAATGACCCGAAGCTGGACGTGTCCTTGACGCTGAGGCTCTTCGTCCAGAGGCGGTGATAGGAGGGCACGCCGGGCGCGTCGTCACGGTCGACGATGAGGAGGTCGAAGCGTATCCGCGCGCCCCGGGCGATGGCTTCGTCCAACCCGAGCGCGGCCGCCGGGAAACTCGCCTCGAGGGTCCAGCCTCCCGGCCGGGTCGTCGTCTTGCTCTCGATGCCCTCCCCGCCCGCGCCCGATTCGGTACGGCCGGACGCCCCGAACGAGTTCAGAGGCAGCGGCTTCCCATCAGGGCCAACGAACATCAGGTGGATACTGTCGCTCTCCATGATGGACGTCTTGGCATCGCTCACCACCGCGTCGTCGGACACGGAGACCGCGACATGGAGTCGGCCGCCGGCATGCGCGAGCTTCACCGAGGCCCCGAGATCGTCCGCGCCCTTGAACGACTTCTTCCCCTTGACGATGGGAGTTTGCCCGTCGATGGTCATGGCAGGAAGCGCGCTCCACTCCGACAGCTCGCCGTCGACGCTCGCGGACGGCAGAGCGCCGGCCTCGAACGTCGGGGGCCGCAGGACGACCCTCTTGTCCACGGTCGTATCGAGGATCGTCGCCTGGTCGCGTCCCTGTAATCTGAGAGTCAACGAAGCGTGCTGGACCTCGCGCCAGCGAGCATCCGCCGTCTTCTTCTCGAAGCCAGCGGCGGCGAGTTCGAACGTCCGGCGCGCGCCCGGTGCGAGTTCGAACCTGGCGTCCGACCCGAGCCGGACCGCGGGGTCCGTCGCCGCCTGGATCGTCACGGCGAGATCGTGATCGAGCGGATTCGAGATGACCCCTTCGATGACGGGCGGGTCCCCGGCGCGGGGCCGGAGCGAGAGCGTGTCGGCGATCCGTGCGGTCAGGAAGTGGTGACGCCTGGCGAGGCTCCGCGCGGAGACCGGGATCGACTTGCGATCGAGCACCTTCCCGGCCGTATCCACCGCCGCGAGCTCGATCCCCGCCGGCGCGATATCCAGCGTGAGGTAGTGATTGGCCGAGACCGCGACCTTCTGGAACCGGTTCGCGGACTCGTTGATCTTGTACAACGGTGCGCCGCCTCCCCCGGTCACGATGTAGACGACACCATCCTTCTCCGACCGTTCGTAGAGGTGGTCGTGGCCGTTGAGCACCAGGTCGACGCCGTACATCTCGAACAGAGGAACGAGAAACCGGCGCCCCTCGTCGAGGGGACGCTCGCGCGGCGTCTCGTCGGCATGCAGTTTTCCGTGCGGACCCGACGTCAGCACCCCGTGGTGGAACGCGACGATCGTGAACCGGTTCCGCAACGACCGGAGCTGCTTGCGCAACCACTTGTACTGAGCCTCGCCGGGTCCCATGCGCGAATTGCTGTCGATGATCAGGAGCGTCAGGAGCTCATAGTCGACGCGATACCAGCGTTCGTTGCCGGGCAGCTCGAACAGCGAGAAGTACTTGGACTCCTCTTTTCGGGTCAGGTCGTCGTGGCGTCGGGTCGACTCGTGGTTGCCGATCGCCGGCCAGAGCGGCATGTGACCGAGAAACGCGCGGGCCGGCTTGAAGAACTGAGCAATCCACTGCTTGTAGCGCCGCCCGTCGGAAGGGTAGTCGCCCGTTCCGATCGCGAAGAGGGCATCGGACTCGTGATGGAACATGCGCTTGGACACCTTGTGCCAGCGAAGGGGCAACGTGCGAACATCACCGACCGCGACGATGCGATAGCGGTCCGGCGCGATGGGCAGGGTGCGGAAACGGTGCTCGCCGCTGGCCAGCTTGGCGCGGCTCGTGACGCTGTAGACATACTCCGTCCCCGGACGAAGCTCCTTCAAACTGAACACGTGATGGCGGATCGGGCTCTCGTGTCGCACGACGACGTCGGTCTTCGCACCCGCGACTCGATACCGCAGCTCCGCCTGCACCGGCGTCTCGTGGTCGACCACGATCGTCATGCCGGTGGGCCCAGGTTGAAGCAGAAACGGACCGCACGAGAAATGCGACGGCGTGACGGACAGCAAGATGAGATTCAGGAACGCGAGGGTCATTCTCGCAGCGTAGCCACTACCCGGCACGCCGTGTAGCCACTGTTCACTCGTTCCAACCGACCGTGGCCTGCGAGAGCCGCGCGACCACCAGAGTGCAGGACAGATAGCTCGGTACAGGTGCTCGCGAGAACCTGGACCCGAGCTGCGTCCCACGACCTTCTACACAGAATCCGACGTGTGCTCGTCAGTTGGGCGCCCATCCGTCGCGCTGAGTTCGGACTGCCGATGATGGGGGGACGAGCTGACGACAACAGCCCTGCGATCACAGGCTTCGCACCTCGCTTGACGCACCCGCGACGCGAGCACCGCCACAAGCGCGGGCGCCCTTGATTGACTACCGTCATGAACACCCCCGACTCGGACGACTCGGACGACTCGTCTATACTCGATCGACTCATGATCCGAAGCATGATGCTGATGGTCGTGGCGGTCTTGGTCGGGTGCCCATCCGATCCCGACCGGCGGGTCGTGATCGTCACCGGTGAGGAGTACGCAGGTCACCGCGGGACTGGCGTCGATCGAGACGACCGACGAGGTGTACACCGGTCTCGAGAGGACGACGCCGATCGATGTCCTCGCAGAGGCGCGCTCGAAGGTCAACGGCAAGCGCTACCCCATGGGCGAGGCTCCAAGCCGCCCCGCTTCCGTCCGAAATCCAGGAGGACTTGCAGTGAAGATCGGATTCCACACTGACGCGTTCAACTCCGCCTACTGGAGCTTCGACAAGTGCCTCGAGTGGGCACAGCAAAACGACGTCCACTTCATCGAGTGCGGCGTCATTGACGGGGTGAGCTGGATACATGGCCTGGGCTACCAGCCCCACGTCGCCCTGTACGAGGATCCGCTCCTCTTGCGCCAGAAGATGGAGCGGCATGGCGTCCGCTTCTCGCAAGTCGATGCCGCGTACCCCCTCTCGGGTCGGGACGGGCCCCTGTACGGCGTGCCCTACGTGCTCAAGACAATCCCATGGGCGAGGCTTGCCGGCTGCGACCGCATCGCCACGACCGACGGTTTGCACAGGCCCGAGGGCCTGTCTGACGACCAGGCCATGGAGCTCATGAAGCGGAGCTACGAGCGGATCATTGAGGTGGCGCAGGCCTACGAGATCGTGGTCAACATCGAGGTGCACGGCTACTTCACCACCAACCCGGACCGCCTCGAGCAGATGCTGGATTTCTGCGACAGCCCGTACCTCCGGTTGAACCTCGACACTGGCAACTCGTTCATCGCGGGCCAGGACCCGGTCGCCTTCTGCGAGCGCTTCAAGGACCGGATCAATCACGTCCACGTGAAGGACGTGAGCGAGTCTCTTGCCGCAGCGGCCCGGGGCGATCAGACGGGGATTGCCGTAAGCCAATGCGCGATCGGAGACGGAGTCAACGCCGACAACATCAAGCGCATCCTCGGCATCCTCCGCGACGGGGGGTTCGAGGGTGTCCTGAGCATGGAGTGCGAGGGCCAGGGCGGTCCGATGATCGAACGATCGCTGGCCTGGCTGCGCAACACCTTGGAGGAGCTTGCCATCACCATCGAGACCGCATGACACAGAGAGAGACGTAGCCACGCCGGGGCGCGCGAACATGGGTAGTGAAGCAACCCAGGGTCAACGGTGCTCTTGCCAACGGGCCTGACCTCTTGCTCCACCGACGGTGCGCAACCTGTGGAGGTCGGGGCCTGGGGGCGTCATGCGTCTTCCATCGCCGCGACGAGATCCTCCGGCAGGTGGCCTCTCAGCCGCCTGAGCGCCCGATGGTAGCGCACCTTGAGCGCTCCCTCGGACACATCGAGCTTGATCGCGATGACCGCGTAGGACATCTCCTCGATCCCACGAAGGACCAGGATCTCGCGGTCCTTTCCGGACATCTCATCGATGGCGTCGGAGACCGCGTCTCGGGTTTCCGAACGCAGCGCGCGGCTGACGACTCCAGTGGCTTCGCGCACGGGGTCAGGCGCGGAGAGGGAACGCGAGTCGTTCATCGCGCCGGCGGCTGGTGCGGGGCGGCTAGCCGCCGCGCGGCGGAGGTTGCGGTACGTCTGCAGCAAGGTGCTGCTGAGATAGCGGAGCAGAACGGGCGTAAGCCGTCCCCCCTTCGGCTCGATGCGGTCGAGCCGGTCGAGGGCGACGAGCCAGGTGCGCTGGACCAGGTCCTCGGGTTCATGGACACCCTGGAGGTGTCGCTCCACGCGGTAGCGGGCCTGCGCCAGAAGCAGGGGAGAGAAACGTCTGACGATCCACTCCAGGCTTTCGGATTCGCCGGAAACGGCCCGCTTGACGTGCAGCGTCGTCGGGTCGGGAGAGTCCATCGATCGAAGCCTACAACGCACGACGAGTGCTACTCACCCGATCACCTTGTTCTCGAACCAGTTGATCGCCATGACAATGAGATCTTTTATCACCAGGATCAGGCAGATTGCGGGGAGCAACCAGCAGTATACGCCCACCCACTCGAGCCAGGTCCAGGATAACGCGTCTGCCGGATCTGGGTACCCGAACAGGTAGCCGCTCAAGAAGAGGGGAATCAGACTCATCCCGGTCAAGAGCGCCCAGACCGCCGGGCCAACGAACCAGAACACCAGAAGCTCGCCGCAGAACCGCCACCCCTCAATCCAGAGCCATGCCAGCGCAAGCGGCGTGATCACAATCGCGAATTTGAGATAGTGATCAAGGACCCTGAGCAGACCTGATTCAGTGAGTTCAGTCACGAGAAGATCCCATTTCAATAGCAGGACCCCTGAGGACATCACTGAGGACGCAAGGACGAGAAGGAAGACGAAATTGAGAGGGGCCACGAGCCAAGATGGTCCACGGCGGAGGACACTCTCCAACCAATCCGCCCATCTCTCGGGTCTGATTCTGCGAACGTGTTCCGACTTGCTCGCTTCGCCATTCTCACTATCGTCCATGCGACACCTCCCTGACATTGGTCTTGCCGTTCACGCTGAACAGGTATGGACGCTCCGGTCGGTTCGCGTCCGGCGTTACCAACGAGCAACCTCATGACGATCGAGCGACGCGATGGACTCTACACTTGGCGTGCCGTGGTGAACGAGAATCCGGCCGACTGCCTGACCAGCGTCAACCGGGGTGACGACGACCGCTTCGCCCGCCGAACGAGATCGTTACCGAGCCGGGATCGAGCGTCGCTTGGGGAGCATCGACAAGACCTTCTCGCGACGACCGTCCCGCCAGATCTCCCGCGTCGTGTGCTTGCCCTTGTCGGGTCCGTCGATCGCGAAGAGGTCGCGGAAGCCGTGTAGGGCGCCCTCCCGGTATTGCTCCGTCGACGAGGGCCTACCGCTCCGGCGATCGAAGTATCGTGCTCTGCCGTGAAGTTCGCCGGCCCTGAAGTTCTGAATCACGATGATCCGCCCGAAGTTCTCGAGCGTCATGACGAAAGCGCCTTCCCGGCGGCCACCGACCATCCGGACCGTGCTGTGGGTACGCTCGTCTCCCGTACCTATCCAGCGCTCGCGTGTGCCCGACTCGACACCCCGGTTGAACGTGGTCTTGATGATGGGCAACCCGTCGCGATCCCACTTGATGAAGTACTGGTGGCGCATCGTGTAGTTGATGAGGACCCCGGCCTCGGAAAGCGAGCCGTTGTCGTGGCTCCTGAAGTACGGGATCGTCCGCTCGCCGATCGGCTCCTGATCCTCGTCCAGCGGTGCGTACCGTAGGCGCCGCGCACCCATCGCACGAGCGACCTCCTGGAGTCGATCGAGATGCGTATGCCGCGCCTCGCGCAGCTTCTCCGAAGCGCGGTCCTTGGGAATCCGCCACGCGGCCTGGTAGGCCGCATCGAGGACGACGAACAACCGCGTCCTGCTGTAGCCCCTCTCGACGTACATCGCCTGGAAGAGGTTCCACAGGAACGCGACCTTGGCATGCATGGCACTGGCATAGTGCACGCGGTAGTTGGTCGAGCGAAGCAGGCCGCGGAGGAGATCCGCGTTGTACTTGTAGAGACGGACGATCTCCCTGTAGTTGCGATCGGCCAGGTGGAAGGGCATCCGGTGATCCGCGATCCAGCGCACGCCCCGCGCCTTCTCCTGTTCGTCCGCGCTCTTCGGACCAGAGGCCGCGTTGCCCGGCGAGATGCCACGCAACGAGAACAAGCCGTAGCACATGATCAGGTGGTGCTTGTAGTTCCAAAGATCGATGGCGAGATCGTCGACGATGCGCAGGACCGTGCCCGGAGGGCGGCCGTTCTTCGCTTTCGCTTTCGCGTAATCCTCTAGCTGCTGATTCGGAAGCGCGAACAGGTACTCGACCTCCTTGCTCAGGTTGGGCCTGGGCGCGACGAACCAGGGCGATCGGTCCTTCAGAAGCTCGGAGAAGGCGACGAAGTCTCCGTCGGGCAGCCCGGGCACGTCGATCGTCCGGCGAGACTCCTGGCCGCAAACCGGGAAGGAGAGCCGGGCAAGCAAGTACGTCAGCACGAAACCGGAAGTGAGAAGACGCATGAAACGACCTCCCCGGGTCACTCTCCGGCCCCGGGCCAAGCAGCCGGCTGGACCGCGTCCAACATCGACACCACACGACCAGGAAGCAGCGACCACATGGTCTCCATTCCTCGCCGGGCTGGTGGTTACACCAGTTGGTTTGATTGACCAGGCCCATCGACACGGAGAGGACCGCCGAGGATCCCTCGAAGAGCGGATCATCGCCGCCGATCCTCCGCGACCTGATCGCGTGCAGGAGCACCATCGACGTCCTCGGGGCGTCGCGGCGTCTTGAACAGGCCGACAGCAGACACGAGCAGGCCGAGGCCCACGATGATGAAAAGCGTCCCGCCTTCGGCGGTGTTCTTGAAGATGAACCCGTCGTCGAGGGAGATCAGGACTCCGCCCGTGAGCAACAGATATGAACCCAGAAGGGCGAGACCCACCGCTGCCAGTTTGCGCATCAGGTTCTTCATGGTGCTTCTCCTCGGGAGCCAACCCGTAGGCGGGCGGGGCAGGCTGCCGCACGGCCTGCGGACCGGGCCGGACGGTGGGCCAGGCCACCTCGTTGAGCGAGATCGTCCGAACGCCGAGCCGTCCGCAGTTGCACCAGTGACCATTCGTGACTCGACGACTGGTTACAGCCGCAAGCGGGGTTCTCGTGGTGGCGAAGGGCACAGATTCTCCAAGGCGGTCGTAACCAGGCGCGCCGACATGAATGGAGCAGCTGGTGGAGGTGCCAGCCCTCGCACCGGTTTTCCGTAACATCGACGGGCGTTCGCGCGTCGCAGATGGGCCGCACTGGAGGTCATGGATGAGCGAGACAGCCGACAACGCGAAGGACGCCGTCCTCGCCGAGTTCCTCGACCTGTGGGTCACCGATCGAGATCGGGGTGCGATCCAGCCCCTTGCGGTCTACCAGCTGCGGTTTCCCGGCCATGAGGCTCTCGTCTCGCGCGCCTACCACGGCGCCGACCCGGGGGAGCCCACTTCGGACGCCTGCGATACTCGACCTGCGGGTCGCGCGACCGACGCCACTCACGCCATACCTGGGACCGACTCCACCCTCGGCCACTATCGGCTCATCGAGGAGCTAGGCCGGGGAGGTTTCGGGGTCGTGTGGCGGGCGCAGGACATGCGGCTGGGTCGCGAGGTGGCGTTGAAGATCCTCAAGGGCTTGGGGCCGGCAACCGGCGAGGTGTACAACAGGTTCAAGCGAGAGGCCGCCATCGCGGCGAGCTTGAGGCACCCGTCACTCTGCGCCGTGCTCGACGTCGGTCTCGACCGAGGGACGCCGTTCATCGTCATGGAGCTGCTGGACGGCGAGACGCTCCGCGACAAGATCACTACGGCGAAGCAGACGACGGCGGGCAGCAGCGCCACCGTGATGCTGGGTTCGACTGACCTGAAGAGCGGCGAACCGGAGTCGGTGGTTCCTGAAGTCATAGGGACCGTTCCCCAGGCATGGGCGCAGCTCGCACGCATCTTGGAGACCTTCGAGGCCAGCGCACGGGCACTGCATGCCGCCCACGAAGCGGGGGTGATCCACCGAGATATCAAGCCAGCGAACATCATGGTCGTATCAGATGGGCGACCCGTGATCATGGACTTCGGGCTGGCCCGCTCCGAAGACGTGGATCTGGAATCGCTGACCCAGAGCGGGGACTTCTTCGGCACGCCCGAGTACATGTCGCCGGAGCAGCTCACGCGGCATAACATCAAACTCGACCGCCGTACCGACGTGTGGTCGTTGGGCGTCGCTCTCTATGAGTCCCTCACGTTGCGACGACCATTCCAAAGCCCGACCCGGCAGGCTCTCTTCAAGGCCATCATGGGCCAGGAGATCCCTGATCCTCGCAAGGTCAACCGGGCCATCTGCCGCGACCTGAAAGTGGTGCTGCAGACGGCGCTGGAGAAGAATCTCGCCCGCCGCTACCAGACCGCGGAAGACCTGGCAGAGGAACTTCGCCGGGTGCGGGAGTTCAGGCCGATCAAGGCGCAGCCGGCAAGCGCTCTGCTTCGGCTTCGGCGTTGGGCTCAGCGAAGTCCGGCCGTGGCCACGGCGTTGGGGTCACTGGTGCTGGCTCTTGCCCTGTGCGCGCACTTCCTCGTGCGCGTGTCCGAGGCGAAAGACCTGGCCGCGACGAGAGAGGTCAAGACGAGAGAGAGTCTCACCGACTGGGGACGCCTTGCTGACGGCCGGCACCTGGATGACTTGCTCTCGGCTGCCGACGCTCTCTGGCCGGCAAACTCGATGACGGCGCCTGACATGCTCGAATGGCAGCGAAAGGCCGAGGAACTGGTTTCCCGGCTCCCCGAGCACAGAGCAGCTCTTGCGGCGATCCGAGAGACAGCCCTCCCCTACTCCGGACGCGGCCGGGCGAAGGACCGAAGAACGCGTGCGGCGGAGTGGAATCGCATCGACAAGATCGTTGAGTATTGGGAGAGGGCGTCATCCTGCTTGCGCTGGCCGGCCCTTCGGGCCGCGTGCCAGTCCCATCAGTCAGACCCAAGCAGAAGCGGACATCTCGAGAGCTCCGATGAGACCGGGTGCATGGAGGACAGGGAGTTTGACGAGGACCTCGCCACTCTGAAAGAGGAATCCGATGCGTGCCTTGGTTTCGCCTTTCGTATCGAGGAGCGATGGGAGCCACTTCGCAAACTCGAAGATGAGGCCGAGAGTCGGATACTCCGCTTGGCCATCCTCCCGTCGGCACTGGCGCTCATGTCTGTTCCTCCAACTCGCGAGGTCCTCCAGCACCTGAGCAAGCACGAATCACATGTGATGTTCGAATCGGCGTTGCGTTCGTGGATTCGGGAGCAGAGGGCTGAGCAGTTCGCCAAGAAGCTCGAGCCACTCGGTGCGGATCGGGAAACCGTGAGAGAACGCGCCGCCTCGTGGGCTTCCACGGCGGCAGCGTTGCGCGAGGAGATTGGTGCTCAACTGACCTGGGAGTTCTCCCGCGAAGAAGACCAGTTTCGCCACGACAAGCTCCTCTACCTGGTTCGTGGCTTGGGACGCTTGGCGGGCCCTCCGAGCCCAGGCCGCGTGACGATCATCGAGATGCGGGACCGGTACGAACGCGCCTCCACTCTGCGCCGCCGGACGATCAACCAACATCATGCAGCTTGGGATCGATGCCGCGAGGACATGTCTCGAAGCGATTCTCGATATCGCGGGCAACCCATCGCCCCCCAGGAAGGCCTCGTGCCGCTCGGCATCGACTGGGCATCAGGGCTTTGGGAGTTCTGGCACGTCCAGAGCGGAGGGGATCCCGCACCTGCGTGGCGTGCGGCGTGGGGTGGCGACTCCAACTGGGCGGCGCGTCCTGACGGAGACCCCCGTGGCCAGATGCAGTCGGACAAGCTGACCGCCGGGATGGGAATGGTCCTGGTCTTGGTCCCCGCGTTCGACCCCGACACCAATCCCCTGGTGCCGTTCACGGGTGATCTCATGAATCGCGATACGTTTCCGCCCGCGAAGTTGGAAGCGTTCTTCATGTCGAAGTACGAGATGACTCAGGGGCAGTGGAAGCGCATAGCGAGAGAGAACCCGAGCCAGAGCAAGTCGGGGCACTTGCTCCTCGACGAGACAACGCAGCAATTCAAGGTCACGGAGCTTCACCCCGTGACGAGAGTGAGTTGGGTGCAAGGCAAGAGGATGGCCCGACGTCTGGATCTCCTGCTGCCCACGGAGGCGCAATGGGAGTATGCCTGCCGTGCCGGGACTCGTACGAGGTACTGGTGTGGGGAAGACGTGGGATCAATCAACGACACCCGCGCGGGGAACATCGCGGACGCCACCATCGGGGTCGCCAGAGCGAGGTACGCCCCGTCAGCCCCCCCACTCCCGTGGCGCTACCACGTGGAGTTCAGCGACGGGTACATCGCCGCTGCGCCGATCGGTTGCTTCTCGCCGAACGGCTTCGGCCTCTGCGACGTGATCGGCAACCTGCGGGAGTGGTGTCAGGATCGCTATGTCCCCGCTAACGAGAACAGGAGCCGTCAGGACCAGGAGACCGGGGTTCGCGAGGACTTCCCCGGCGAGAGTGACCGTCCCAAGGACCCCACGCACACCCGCGTAGTCCGCGGCGGCAGCTTCAGGCTCACCGCGCGGTTTGCCGGCTCGGCATTTCGCAGCAAGGGCCTCGCTTCCGCTGGCCGCGACGATCTGGGTCTCCGACTCTGCCGAAGCGTCCGTGAGGATCTCGAGGGCGCCCGGTAGCGGACGGCCGACTCATCGGACCTCCGTCCGACGCGGGGCGCAGAGTCCGCGGGCCGCAACGGGCGATGATGATCAACGATCTGGCCTGCTGTGAGGCGTGGCGAGCTGACGACGATCCCGCAGGACAAGGTCGGAGGACCCGCAGATCGGCCCGGTGTAAGCTCGCGGGGAGTTTCGGGCTCCCCGTGGGCCCGACCTCCCCGTAGCCTGGCCGGCCGTCTGGCCTGCGTTACTGTCGCGCCCTGACCTCGTGACTCGGGGCGCCTGTCGAGGGACCGCTCATGAGACGGGCCATCCGATTCGTCGCTCCCCTCCTCTTCATCACGCTCCCCGTGGCCGCGCAGGCCTCCGGTCACTGGCAACTCGACGAGACGATGGGCACCCTCGCCGCCGACAGCTCCGGCAACGCAAACGACGGGACGCTGATCGGATTCGCCGGCACCCCCTGGGTGCCGGGCGTCCACGGCAACGCCCTCCAGCACGACGGAGTCAACGACTACGTGAGCTGCGCCCTCACGTCAGGGCTGCCGCTGTTCGACGGCACCGGCGCCCCGCTGACTGTGACCGCCTGGGTGAACGGGATGGCCCAGACCGACCGGCGCGTGTACTGCGAGGCGAGCAGCACCAGCAACAACCCGATGTTCGCGATCGGAACCGGCACGGCCAACAACGGCACGGCCGACCGCGCCCACCTGTACATCCGAAACGACGCGGGAACGGTCATGGTCAATCAGCGGACCGCGACCGCCGTATTCGACGGTAGCTGGCACCACCTCGCGGTAGTCGACGTCGCGGGCGCCGTGACCGTCTACGTGGACGGGATTCCCGACACCAACACATTCGACCACGCGATCTCGGGGACCTGGACGAACGTCGACCGGGTTGCCATCGGCGCCGTCCTTCGCACGACCCCTTCGCTGTTCTTCGCCGGGACCATCGACGACGTCCGAGCCTATCCCCAGGGCCTCACGGCCATGGACATCCTCGCGGTGATGAACAACCAGTCGCTCGGGATGGGATTCCAGGTCAACCAACCGGCCGCGTCCATGACCGTCGACGGCAATATCGGCTCGCCGTTCTCGGCCGCGCAGGTCCCCCTGCCGCTGGGCGGCCCGTTCTCCTTCACGCTGTCGTCCGACCAGGGCGGACAGCCGTGGGACCTGCTGGCCGACGTGGGGACCGCCATTCCCAACGCCTTCGTGCTCTCCTCGAACATCGTCAACCTGTCGCTGGCCAGCCCCACCCTGATGTTCACGAACGGCTTCTTCAACACCCCGTTCGGCATCGCTCCGCCGATCCCCCCGCTCGGCGGCGGCGGGTCGGTGACCACTACCACCGTCTCGCTCTCGGCACCGGGAACGCCCGTGAACGTCACCGTTCAGTTCGCCATGATCCACCCGTCCAGCCCCGACGGGGTGGCGCTGTCCAGCCCCGCCGATATCGCCGTCCAATAGAGAGCCCACCATGACCCGGACGATCTGCCTCTTCCTGCTCCCTTGCCTCGCGGTGATCTCACCGGGGCAGGCTCCGCTGGCCGCGCACTGGGCGCTCGACGAGACCTTGGGCACCGTGGCCCTCGACGGATCCCCCAACGGCAACCACGGGAACCTCGTCAACTTCCAGGGCACACCGTGGGGCCCCGGCATCCTCGGCAACGGACTGACCTTCGACGGCGTCGACGACTACGTGGACTGCATGCGCAACGGCGGTCTCCCGGTCTACGACGCTTCGGGGACCCCGTACTCGGTCACGGCCTGGGTCAACGCTGCCCCCCAGAACGACAAGCGCATCTACGCCGAAGGGATCAGCGTCGCTCCCTTCGGGGGCGGCGCACTTTTCACGCTCGGGAGCGGAACCAGCCTCCAGACGAACTTCCGGGTCTACATCCGCAACGACCAAGGTGGAGTCCTCCTGGTCCGCCAGTCGACGAGCGCCGTCTTCGACGGCACCTGGCACCACCTCGCCTGGGTGGACGACGGGGGCAACGCCAGGCTCTATGTCGACGGTGTGCAAGACGCGACGGATTTCTCCTACGCACCCTCGGGCCCCTTCACAGTGGACCGGGTCGCCCTCGGGGCGGTGCTTCGGGCCGCAACGTGCTGCTTGCTGACGGGCATGCTGGACGATGTCCGGGTCTACCCGTTCGCCCTGACGTTCACGGACGTGGCCAACGTGATCGCGAACACCGTGCTCCCCACCGGGTTCCAGGTCAACCAGCCGAGCGCGAGTCTCGACGTCGACGGCTACTCGGGCTCGCCCGCAAGCGCGGCCAGCGTGACTGTGCCCCAGGGCGCGTCATTCGTGCTGACCGTATCCTCCAACCAGCTCGGGCTGCCGTGGGAACTCGCTGCAGCCGGCACAGACGCCATCCCGAACGCCCTCGTCCTCACGCAGAACGTCATCAACATCGACCTGAGCCACCCCACGACGGTCCTGCTCAACAACATCTTCTCGACGGCGTGGGGCACTCCCGGAGGCATCCCGGGCTTCCCGCCGGGATCGGTCACCGTGTCCTCGGCGATCACCTACGTCGCGCCCTTGTTTCCCCTGACGCTCTCGGCCCAGTTCGCGATGGTCGACCCGACGAGTCCCGACTTCGTACGCGTGAGCTCCGCTGCCAACGTCGTCGTCCCGTGACTCCGCCTCTCTGCCGCTGACCCTCCTCACACCCGGTCCTGTGAGACTCCATCGGCTCGCCACCCTGGTCGCCGACTGATGGGCGCCGCCGTGCTCCGGCTCGCCGAAGGAGCACGGCCCGAAACCCGAGCGAACTCTCGCCCGCCCTGCATCAGGTGACCGGCAGGGCTGGCTCCTCGATCTTCTCCGCCGAGACTTCGCTGCTGATGTCGACACACGAGGAAGACGGCTCTATCGAGCGTCCGGTCCAGATGCCAATCGCGAACCAGGCGAGGCTGCCGACGCCCGCAAGGAAGATGGTGTCGCCGACGATGCGGAGCCACCGGAGGGTCTCGATCAGCGGCTGCTGCAGAAGATCGGCACTCCGCGCGTACCACAAACCGTGCTCCATGCTCGCCTGGGCCTGGATGATGCCGACAGGCAGGAGGCTCAGCAACACCATCAGGCCGAGCCCGATGTTCAGCGACCAGAACGAGAACTTGAGCGGTGCCTCGCGCCAATTACCCTCGGGCCGGAGTCGACGCAAGATGACCAGGATGAGTCCGAGCGACAACAAGCCGTAGACCCCGAACAAAGCCGTGTGCCCATGGACTGGCGTCGTGTTCAAACCCTGCATGTAGTACAGGGCTATCGGGGGGTTGATGAGGAAACCGAACAGCCCTGCCCCCACCAGGTTCCAGAACGTCACGCCGACGAAAAACCTGATCGGCCAACGGTATCGGGTCATCCAGCTCGACCTGCCTTGCATGCGCAGGGTCTCCCACGCCTCGAACCCAATCAGGACCAGTGGCACGACCTCGAGGGCACTGAACGTCGAGCCGATCGCCATGATCGATACGGGAGTGCCCGAGAAGTACAGATGATGAAACGTGCCCGGAATACCGCCGACCAAGAAGATGGACGTGGAGAAGATGACCGCGCGTCCGGCGCTCTTCGCTCGGATCAGTCCGAACTGCACGAACACGAACGCGATCGCAGCGGTAGCGAACACCTCCATGAATCCCTCGACCCATAGGTGCACGACCCACCAGCGCCAGTATTCCATCACTGACAGGTGGGTGCGGGCGCCGTACAGCAAGCCCGCGCCGTAGAACAGACCTATCGCGGCGGACGCGCCAGCGAACATGAAGATGATCGACCGGGTCTCCGACTTCCGCTTCAACGCGGGCCACAGGCCCCTGAGGACGAGGAACAACCAGAGGAACAGGCCGACCCAGAGCGCGATCTGCCAGAACCGTCCGAGCTCCACGTACTCGTACCCCTGGTGTCCGAACCAGAAGCCGGTATCGCCCTTCAACGTCCCCCTGATCGAGAGCCACTCACCCGCGAGTGATCCGAGTACCACCACGAGCAACGCACCGATGAGGACCTTCACGCCCAACGCCTGGAAGCGCGGCTCACGGCCGCCCACGGCCGGCGCCAGGAAGAGCCCCGTCGCCAGGAACGCCGTCGCGATCCAGAAGACGGCGGTCTGGATGTGCCATGTCCGCGTCAGCGCGTACGGCATGGCATCGGCGATCGGGATTCCGAAGAACGACTGGCCCTCGACCGTGTAGTGCGCGGTCAGCGCACCCAGCAGGACTTGAACGCAGAACAACCCGATCACGATCAGGCAGAACCAGCCGGTGAGGCGCATCGACGGCGTCAACGCGATGCTGTCGAACGGGTCGGTCTGGGGGGGATCAGGCAAGCCCTCGTCACGGTCTCGAAACGCCTTGTACCAGACCAGCGCACCGATGCCGGCCAGCAGCAAGACGATGCTGGCCACGGACCACAGGAGATTGGCGCTCGTCGGGGTGTTGCCGATCAACGGCTCGTGTGGCCAGTTGTTCGTGTAGGTCACGTCCGATTCCGGACGGTGTGTCGCACATGCCCACGAGGTCCAGAAGAAGAACAACCCCAGCTTTCTCCGGTCGTCGGCGTCCGCCACCGAGACCTCCTTGATCGCATACGACTCGCGCAGGTCGGATAGTTCAGGGTCGCCTCCGAACAGTCCGGCGTAGTGGGCGGCGACGTCGGCCATCGCGGCACGACGGTCATCCGAGATGGTGAGAAGGCCGCTACCCGGCTCGTACCGATTCGTACGCAGCTCCTGCTCTAGTCGCGCCTCGAGCGCCCCCTGCTCCATTACCGTCAGCGCGTCGTACGGACGGCTGTGCTCGCGCCGGGACCAGAGTTCGAGCAACGCCACGCATTCGCGATGCAACCAATCCGCCGACCAATCTGGGGCCTGGTAGGCCCCGTGTCCCCAGATGGAACCGACCTGCTGGCCGCCCATCCCCTGCCAGACCTGCTGACCGTCGAGGATCTCCGACTCGGTGCCGACCTGCTCGCCGCTGTCCGTCACGATTCGGGCAGGGATCGGCGGGGCCTGGCGATACACCTCGCGTCCGAAGAACCCGAGGATAAGAAAGGTGGCGACGATGACGCCCCCGAGAATGAGCCACAGTTTCTTGAGGTCGTCCATCACTCCACCTCTTTCGACCCCTCCGCCGAGACGGCAGTCCCTTGCAAGGCGCGCGGAAACAGGACGTGATTCTCGAGGTGCACGTGCTCCATGATGTCGCGCTCGAGTTCATCCAAGCGAAGGTACAGGGCCTGCCAGGTCGAGCACGCCTCGGGTGGGGGCGTGAGATCATCGGTCAGGCGCCGCACCTGGCGGAGGTTGAGCGCGTGATCGTCGTGCTCCTGCATCATCACGCCAACCGGCATGGCCGCTGATGCGCCGCGACCGGACATGATCAGCGGAAAGAGCACCTGCTCCTCCTTCTGCATGTGCTCCTCGAGGCTGGACGCCATCACGGCGAGGTGCGCACCCAACCCGCGAGGGCAACCGTCTTTCTCCGCGTGCACGGCCTCGACCTTCCTGGCCATCGCGACCAGCTGCGGAAGCTCTGACCGCAGCGGCTCGTGAAACCGAGTCAGGACGAGGCGCACCAGATCGCCGAGCGAGAGGGAGTCCCAGCGGGGCGCGTCAGAGGCGGCGGCAGCGCCCTCTATCTCCGCCAACACGCGACCGGCGTCGAGCCCGCGTTCTTCGCACGCTGAGGTCAGGGATCTCCTACCGCCGCAGCAGTAGTCCAGGCCGTGGTGGTGGAGGACGCGCGACGCCGCCGGCAACCTGGTGGCAAGGTCGGCGAGCGTGGTTTCCGTGGAGTAGGTCATGGATGGGAGGTCCTTTCTGCCCTCCCCTGAGCACGGCGCGTGCCAGGCCTAAAGCCCTCTATCGCTGGTGTTTCTGGGGCAATTGCGTGTTTTTCATGCGCATTGTTTCCATAACAACGCTATGGTTTCCATGACATGCACGGCCTCCCTCTGCTACTGGATCTCGCGGTCGACCTGACCCGCTCCATGGTCGCGTCCGACCGATACGGGCGACTCCTGGCCGCGGTCCGGCGCGCGGTCCCTTGCGACGCGACGACGCTGCTCCGGCTCGAAGGTGACCAGCTGGTCCCCCTGGCCACGCACGGACTGGTACCGGAGGCGGCGACGCGGCGTTTTCGTCCGGCGGAGCACCCGCGACTTCAGATCATCTGCGCGTCGGACGGCCCCGTACGCTTCCCGGCCGACTCCGCATTGCCGGATCCATTCGACGGACTCGTGGAAGGAGACGCGCACGCCCTGGACGACGTGCACTCCTGCCTGGGCTGTCCGCTTCGCATCGAGGGGGACCTGGTCGGGGCACTCACCGCAGATGCACTCGCACCGGGGGCGTTCGACGGTCTCGACGAGGAGTACCTGTCGTTCCTTGCCGCACTCGCCGCGGCTGCGATACGAACGAACCGCCTCATCGAGCTCACCGAGTCGATCGCAGAGCACAACGGCTCGATCGCACGACACCTGATGCGCGAACGTCAGACCCGCACCGGAGAGATGATCGGGACCGGATCGGCGATGGAGCGCCTTCGGTCAGAGATCGACCTTGTCGCCGGGTCAGAGCTCATCGCCCTCATCACGGGCGAGACCGGAGTGGGTAAGGAGCTCGTCGCCCACGCCATCCACGACGCATCCCCAAGACGTGCTGCCCCCCTCATTCACGTGAACTGCGCAGCGCTCCCGGAGTCGATTGCTGAGAGCGAGCTGTTCGGGCATGCGCGTGGTGCGTTCACTGGCGCGGAACGAGACCGCCGTGGAAAGCTCGAAGTCGCCCGAGGCGGCACACTCTTCCTCGACGAGGTTGGCGAGCTCCCATTGTCGATCCAGCCCAAGCTGCTGCGCGCGATCCAGGAGGGCGAGATCCAGCGGGTCGGATCCGACGAGGTCACGCATGTCGATACTCGGATCATTGCCGCGACGAACCGCGACCTGGGGCGGGAGGTTCAGGAGGGCCGGTTCCGGAGCGACCTCTATC
>NZBC01000109.1 GCA_002687715.1 Planctomycetota bacterium
CGGACGGGTTTCGTCTGGCTCTACGCCCGGAAGTAGGGGGCCGCCGCCGCGAGGCGCCCTTTCTGACCGGAGTCCGCCGCCGGGAGAACAGCCCTCCCGCGGCGGACGGTTTTCCGTTCGACCTGCCGTTGCTGGACGCGCTGCCGCTGGAGTTCGAGTCGGCAGTGACGTTTCTCGTGGGCGAGAACGGAACGGGGAAGTCGACGCTCATCGAAGCGATTGCGGACCTGTGCGAACTGCCGGTGTCGGGCGGGTCGAAGAACGAGTACCAGGCGCGACACGGTCCGGAGGACGAGAGTCCCCTGTCCCGTGCGGTTCGCCCAGTGTTTCGAGTGCGTCCCGGCGAAGGGTACTTCTTCCGCGCCGAGATGCAGGCTCACTTTGCGTCGTTGTTGGATTCGCGAAGGAGGGACCCGGAGTTCGGTTCGCTCAATGACGGCAAGTGGCTCGCGGCAGACCCCTACGCACTGTACGGCGGTCAGTCGCTCCACACCATGTCTCACGGGGAGGCGTTCCTCGCCATCCTGCAGAACCGCATTCAGGAGGGGCTGTTCCTCCTCGACGAGCCCGAGTCCGCGCTGTCGCCGCAGCGGCAGCTCGTGCTGCTCCTGCAGATGCGGCAATGGGTAGATGGCGGCGATACGCAGTTCGTCATCGCGACGCACTCGCCCATCCTGATGACGTACCCCGGCGCCGACATCGTCAGCCTCGACGACGGCGGGCTGAAGCGGATCACGCTGGAGGAAACGACGCACTACGCCATCACCCACGGGATCCTCGACGCACCCGAGCGATACTGGAAGCACCTCGTCCGTTCGGACAACGATTCACCGTCGGAGTGAGTCTCGACGTAGGTTCGTCGGTGCGGTGCGGAGTCGATGGCCGGGTTGCTACCATCGCCGCCTCATGAGCCCCCGTCTCGCCGCTCTTGCTCAGGCCCTCGCCGTGGTCATTTCATCGAGCCTCGTCACGGTGCTGGCGAAGCGCGTGCTGGAGGAGGTCCGGCCGTTCACGTTTGCGTGGCTGCAGATCGGGATCGGCGTGGCGGTGCTGACGGCGTTCATGGTGGGGGTCCGTGGCGTACGGATCCCGCGGGGGCTGCCACCGCGGGTGTGGATCTACCTCGTCCTCATCGGCGTGGGGAACTTCGCCGTGGTTCGCGTGACGTTCATGCTGTCGCTCGAGCGGATACCCGCGGTGACGCACGCGTATCTCGTGAACTTCGTGGGCATCGTCACCATGCTCATGAGCATGTGGATGCTGCGGGAACGGCCCGGACCTCGGCAGATGGTCGGCGCCGGGCTGGCCGTGGTCGCGCTCCATGTGTTCTTCCTCGAGATCCCCGCACCGGAACGGCTCACCGGGGTGATGTACGCCGCCGTGGGGGTGGTCGCGCTCGCGCTGACGAACAACCTTGCGCGCCAGCTGGTGATGATCACTGAAGGAGAGCTGTCCAACGACGTCATCTCGACGCTCGCGGCGTGGATCGGCGGGATTCCCATCGTGATCGCCGGGTTGATGATCGACGGTTGGCCGTCCCTGGCGCGAGCGGACTCGTGGTGGGTGATCGGGCTGGCCGGCGTCGTCACGATCGCCGTGGGACTGACGGTGTGGAATCACGTCCTGCGGACACTGAGGTCGTTCGAGGCGAGCCTCCTCGGGTCGTTGTCGGTCGTGTTCGCGGCCCTGTTCGCGATCCCGATCCTCGGTGAGGGGCTCGAACCACACGAGGGAGCCGGTATCGCGATGATGATGGTCGCGGTCGTGCTGACCCAGCTGCGTGGTCGCGCGTGATCTGCCTCTGAACAGGAGCGCGGACCTGGTTCATTCGAACCCGGGTTGGAGCAGATCGATCAGCCGGAGCTCCTTGCGGTCCCGACCCCCCACGGTGGGGATGAACTCCGGATTGGCACGCAAAAACGAGCTCGCGTCCTTGCTCAGGATCTTGAGGCACGTGTCGAGGACGATGCACGAGCCCAGGCACCCGAGCGTACGCCCGCCGCTCTGCTCGAAGGCCTCGTCGAGGAGATAGGGCCAGAGCGGCAGGCCCTTCCGTGACGGGGTGTGAGAGGGCACCCCGAGCTCCGCGGCCAGTGTCTCGCCCGAAGGGAGCTTGTGGTCGCGGCCGCGCTTGAGCGTCCTCAGCGGGAGGTTGCGGAGGAGTCTCTCATCATGTCGCATCTCGCGCGCGAAGGGGGCCATGGGCGGGATCGGCGGGATCTGGCCCATCGCGCCGGACAGCCGCCGGTCGATCAGTCGCGCGACCTGGACCCTCCCGCCCGGGTCGGGGATCTCCTTCCTCGGCTCGTCGCGCGTGAGGAACATCGACCAGTCGACCGCCCACCGGGTGGGCAGGAAGTCCCCGCCCGCGAGATGGCCGTCGCGTGCGGAACGGCGGAAGTCCACGGGCAGGAGCGGCCGGAAGTGCAGATCCCCGTTCAACCGGTACCCGGGCCGGACGATGCTGTGACCAAACCGGAATGCCGCGAGCACGAACTCCTTCGCAATGGACTGCGGGGGGCTCGACCTCTTCGACTTGGAGGGCTTCGCCGTGAGCTTGGACAGCTCCTTCTCGAGCGCCTCACGGTGGAGTTCGTCCAGGATTCGGGGCAAGAAGTCGTTGAGGACGAGGTACTGGTAGGTCCAGCAGAGCTCGCGGGCGGCCGTCTGGAAGAGCTCGAGGCCCACGAGCTCGGTGGTCCGTGCGAGGTCCCGCTGGATGCGATTGTGCGCACGCATGAACCCCACGTGGATCTGCGACGTGAGGACGTTCTCGTCATTCCGCACGTCGGGGATGATCGCGATCCCGTGCGCGTTGCGGGGCAAGTCCGGCTCGGACGACGTCCGATCGGGGAACCGGTCGCGCGCCGTTCCGAGCAGGAACTCGAAGCGGTCGGGGCCGCGAGTGTAGAGCCACGGTGCGCTCGTCGGGCCGCCCCCGTACACCGAGTCGAGGTCGAACGCGGCAGTACGTCGGTTCTTGAGCAGCGGGCGCTGCTCGAAGAGGGTCAGGTCGTGGGCAATGAACTGACCGAAGTACGTGTACCCGGCCGCGAATTCCGGATTGTCGCGCGCCTCGTCGAAGGTGTTGTCGTCCTGATCAGGTGGCACGATCATCTCGTGCGCGAGCTCGAGGATGGTCTGATCGGGGACGTGTTGCGCGGGAAGCGCTTTGCGTACGATTGACGGGTACGGGCTTCCGGCTGGACTAGCGGCCATTGTTCGCCTCCGCGCTCAAGGCCGCGGGCATGTTGAACCGCAGGCTGAGTCGGATCGATGCGACGACGTTCAGGCCGTTCGCGGTCCGGGCTTCGGTCCACTCCGTGAGGTTGCCAAGGGCGTCCTCCCACGCGAGCCCTTTGTCGTCGACACACCAGACGTCCACGTCGTCGCGGTAGTAGTACGTGTCGCGCTTGGCGGCACCGGCGACGACGAGCGTGCCCTGGTAACGTCCGAGATCGTTGGCCGTCTGCGCGTACCATGCGAGGGCTTCGATCACCTTCTGTTCGAGGATCACTGCGTTGGGACGGCCGTTCCCGTCCAGGGGGATCTTCACGGCCCGGCGCCCGTGGTGGGTGTCGGGGAGGATGTCCACCGGGAAGGCGCCGTTGAACACGACGGCTCCCTTGCTGTCCGTCAGCTGCAGACTCTCGACGAGTGCCTGGAGAGTGGCAGATGCGGTCGCCGGATCCAGCGCGTTGTAGTCGTCGATGTCGGGCGGGGTGGCGGTGAGGTAGAACTCGACTAGTGAGTAGTTCATGGCTGGATCAACGTCCTTCCGGTGGCGGGGCTTCGCTTCTGGCGCAGCGGAATCCGGTGGTGAGCTGAGGGTAGGGAACGCCGGCTCGGGACGGCCATTGCAGACCGTTCTCCCGGGCGTGTGCCTTGGTTGAGCCGCAGTAGAGTCCCATGCGAAAGCGACTCTCCAGGTCGATCAGGAGCACCTCTCCGTGCCGGTCCCAGGTCGGGGTGTCGCACCACTCGAGGACGTTGCCGACGAGGTCGTGGAGCTGGTTGGGACCCTGGCTCACCGGTGGCGTGCGGCCCGCGGCGACGACGTTGTTCACGTACCAGTCGAACCGCGGACGGATCTGATCCTTGGGCATGTTCGCAGCGGGGTAGCGTTCGCGGCCGAGGTTGAACGCGTCGAGCCGATCGTCGGCTGCGTCACCCCAGGGGAACTTCCAGGCGTCCTTGCCGCGCGCGGCGAACTCCCACTCGGCGCGAGTGGGCAGCCGCTTGCCGTGGTATTCCGCGAAGGCCCGCGCCTCGTTGAACATGATCCACGTCACCGGGCGCTCGCCCCAGTCGGCGGGCTTCGGCAAGAAAGGCCAGTGCTTGGGAAGTCGGGCGTCAGTCGCGGTCGCGAACGCTTCCCATTCGGCGTTCGTCACGGGTCGCGGGTCGATGTAGTACGCCGGGAGGTCGACCGTCACCGTCATCGGGATGGTCCCCGAAGTGTCGCCCCGGTTGACGCGGGTCGTCACCGGGAAGCGTCCGGCGGCGATAGGTCGCATGGTGAGGATGGCTTCGGGGACAATGCGCGCCACCAGCGAGACATCTTCGCGGTTCGGCTTGAGTGACCGGACGAGCTCTGAGAATCCGATCCCAGACTGCACCACCGTGATGCGGTAGTACCCCGGCACGAGGCGGAACTTCGCGTCCGTGCCGGCTGCGTGTTGACGCAGGACGACGTGCGCGGGCGAGACCGCACCGGACACCGGGTCGAGGGACTGCACGAGGACCCGGATGGGGGCCGTCGCGTCGGACTCGATGGTCAGGACGATGCCCACGGTGGCGAGCCGGGCGAGCTCTCGGCCCACGTCCTCCGACAATCGCCCTGCATAACCCGCGGCGCGCGCGACGTTGTCGAACGCTCGTCGCACCGGTTGGGTTTGCCCGAACTGCGGGTCGAGGGTCGTTCGGCTCTTTCCGATGATGGCACCGAGGACGGCGGCCATGGCCTCTTGATCCAGAATCGATCGGCGTGCGTTGAAGCGGCGAGCGAGCTCGTCGCGCAGGCCGCGGTCCGCTTCGTCGAGCCCGCTGCTTCGCTCGGCCGCTTCGGCGGCCTGCAGCGCACCGCGGATGCGGTCGCCCGCATCGTCCTGGTCCACGAGCTCCAGCGCGCGTTCCATGTTGCCCCGGACCTCGGTTCGTAGCTCCGCGTCGTTGTGCAGATCTTCGACCACCATGCCGGTTGCCGCCGCGATCACGATGAGGGCGATGATGACGACCGCGACCCGGTGTTGCTGGACCCGGTCGCGCAGGCGTAGGACCAGCCCGGGCGGGAATGCGGAGATCGCGCGGTGGGAGAGGAAGCACCCGAGGTCGGAAGCGAACTTCTCGGCCGAGGCGTAGCGCCGTCCGGGGTCCTTCTCGATGGCGCAGTGGACGATCGTGGCCAGGTCGCGTGGCACCCGGTCATTCAGCCGCCGCACGGGGGCGGGCGGCTTGGAGAGGATCTTGTCCTGGAGCTGCTTCGACGTCTCGGCCTCGAACGGTACGGCCCCGGTCAGCATTTCGTACAGCACGACCCCCAGCGAATAGACGTCGGTCCGATGATCGACGTTTCTTCGCAATGCGCGAACCTGCTCCGGGCTCATGTAATTGAGCGTGCCCATGACCTCAGCCGTCGGCGTGAGGTGGGTGTCGCGGGTGTCCTTGGCGAGACCGAAATCAGTGAGATAGGGCCGCCCCGCCGCATCCATCAGGATGTTGCCGGGTTTTACGTCGCGATGGAGATAACCGCATTCGTGCGCATGGTGGATCGCCTCGGCGACACCTGCCGCACGATATCCGCCACCCGCTGGAGATCGCGGCGACCGTGGTCGTCGATGAGGATCGACTTCGGGCCCTCTTCCGGCGCATTGTGGATACGCTTGATCTCATCATGGAGGCTGGTGCCGTCGATGAGCTCCATCGCGATCCACGACAGGCCTTCGTCAACGCCGGCGGAAATGACCCGCACGATTCCCGGATGCTCGAACTTGGCCGTGACCGTCGCCTCCAGCCGGGCCTTGTCGGCGGCCAGGGGATGGGTGGGCATGAGGACCTTGACGGCCACGTCACGATTGACGGATAGCTGGCGGGCCCGGCATACGATGCCGTGTCCGCCGCGGCCGATCACCGGGCCCAGCTCGAAGTCGCCAACCCGCTCCGGGAGCCAGGTCGGAGAGCCCTCCTCCTGAGGCACGCCGGGCTCGAGGAAGGTATCGTCGAAATGGTGGCGGATCAGATCACGGACGAGCTCCAATGTGTCCGCATCCGGAGCTTCGGCGACGAGCCACGCGTCGCGATCCGCCGGGTCCATTTCGAGGGCTTTGTGGAACAGCTCCCGGGCACGTTTCCATGACTCAGGCGTCAAGCTCTTTCCTCAGCCAGGCCTTCGTGAACGTCCAATCGCGCTCCACGGTTCGCAAAGGACGTTCGAGAAGCTCTGCGACCTCGGGCATGGAGTAGCCACCGAAGAAGCGCAGCTCGACCAGCCGCACGAGATGGGGTTCGCAGGCCTCGAGCTCCTGGAGTGCCTCGTGCAGGCCGACGGGATCACCCGCGCGGGTCTCGAGCGCCTCGACGAGATGATCGAGTCCCAGTCGTTCCCCTGGCGCCTTGCGGCGCTGCCGGCCCTTGGCGCGAGCGTGGTCCACGAGGATGTGCCGCATGGCGCGGGCCGCGACCTTCGCGAAGTGGGACCGATCGCTCCACCCCTGCTCGGCGCGGCACAACTGCATGAAGGCCTGATCCACCAATGCGGTCGCCTGCAGGGTGTGGTCGGCGCCCTGATCCGCCATATGACGCTTCGCGATTCGATAGAGCTCGTTCTTTACGAGCGGAAACAGCGCCTTCTCCGCGGCCGTATCGCCGTTGGCCACGCGGTGCAGCAGTTTCGTTACGCTAGGTTGATCTGACACGTTGGACGGCTTGGGGGTCGTCTCTTGGTGGGCGTGAGAGGACGAAGAGCCGAGTAACGATCTTGGCATATTCCGCTCAGTATCGCGAGACTGGCGGGCTCGGGTCCGTGGGCGTAGGGACTTCATGGTCACTGCCACCGACGACAGCTCTGCGGGTGGCCCGCCAACAAAAGCGGCGGTCGGCCATAATGGCGGGTATGCGAGCCGAAAGCCGTCACCGTGACGAGCGTACTGTCGCTTATCCTATTGAGGTCGGCGCCAAGGAGGACGTGATGTCGGGGGATGTTCGGTGGAATGCCCTGAATTGCATACCAGTCACCCGCGGAATTGGCGGGGACGGAGGGTTTCCAGTATCACCGAACGAATCTCGAAATCGGCCCGGAGGGCCAGGAGCGCATGCAGTGATGCGGCCACGTCGGCACCGGCTCCGCGTACCAGCCAGCCGTTCGTCATCCAGGGCAGCGGGCGCTCCGCCACGAGGCCCGATTGCGCGAGCCGTCCCGCCCAGCGCGGGCCGGCGAGATTGGCGGTCGTCGTGATCGTCGCGCGACCGGTGGCGACCACGAGATCAGGCGCCCCCGCCGAGTACACGGGCCAGGCGTCGGATGACGGCGGTTGCGCTCCCGACGTATCGACCACGACCCGCCCTTCCCCCGGCAACCTCGCGAGGACGATGGCCCGGCTGTCGACAGTGTCGTCTCGGACGGCGGCAGCATCGCGGACCAGCTTCAAAGGTGAAGCGTCCTCGGAAACCACGAGCGGATCAGGCGGCGACTTCATTTCACGCACGATATCAAGGAGATCCCCCCGATGACGACGCAGACTGTCAAGTACCGCTACGGCGGCCGCAACGGGCCCGCATTCACACTTCAGGACACCGATGACTACCTGGTCGTTCGTTCGCAGCGACCGAACCTCGACTTCGCCCGGCTGACTCCGAAGTCTCGCCAGGCCCTCGACGGGTGGGC
>NZBC01000110.1 GCA_002687715.1 Planctomycetota bacterium
CTCGCAACCGGGGTACGGACCTCCAGAGCGTGTGAAGCAGTCTGCTCCGGATGGGAGCGCGGACCTCCAGGTCCGCTCTGGCGGCGAAGCCGGATCCGGACCCAAAGCGGACCTGGAGGTCCGCGCTCCCGGCGGAAGTTGGAGGTCGCGCTCCCGGCGGACCTGGAGGTCCGCGCTCCCATCCGGAGCAGACTGCTTCACACGCTCTGGAGGTCCGTACCCCGGTTGCGAGCGGGAAACCGCGCCGGAGCCCGCTGACTCCGTTGGTTACACTCCCAGCATGAAGACCTTCTCGATCGGGGTGGCGCTGTCGTTTGCGGTGGCGATGACCTCCTGCACGCAACCCGCGAGTGATGACACGCCCGAGAAGTCCGCGAAGCCGACCAAGCCCGCCAATCCGACCGACCCGACCCACCCCCCGACGACGAAGCCCAGCGGCAACCGGATGGCCAAGGAGCAGAGTCCGTATCTGCGCCAGCACGCCGCCGACCCGGTCGACTGGTACCCGTGGGGCAACGAGGCGTTCGAGAAGGCGAAGAAGGAGGGCAAGCCGGTCTTTCTGAGCATCGGCTACGCGGCGTGCCACTGGTGCCACGTGATGCAGCGCCAGTCGTTCCAGAACGCGGATATCGCGAGCTACATGAACGAGCACTACGTCTCGATCAAGCTCGATCGGGAGGAGCGCCCGGACATCGACCGCATCTACATGGAGGCGTGTCAGTGGATGAGCCAGGGACGCGGCGGATGGCCCCTGTCCGGGTTCCTGACCCATGACCGTAAGCCGATCTTCGTCGGGACGTACTTTGCGCCGGATCGGTTCCTGGACCTGTTGACGCGAGTGCGCTCCTTCTGGAAGGACCCGGAGGAGCGGAAGAGGTTGATCGCCCAGGCCGCGCACAACACGAAGTCCCTGCAGGGATTCCAAAAGCGCGGCGCCGCGGAGGAGTTGCCCGGCATCGACATCATGGATGACGCCGCGACGGCCATCATCGGTACGGAAGACACGGCGCACGGGGGCTTCGGGCGCGCGCCCAAGTTCCCCAACCCGAGCACGCCTCTGTTCATACTCCGATGGGCGGAGCGCACGGGGTCGGCCAGGGAGAACGCGCTTCCCGTCCGCCGCCTCCTCGACGCGCTGCTCCGAGGCGGCATCCGGGATCATCTCGCGGGCGGCTTCCACCGGTACAGCACCGACAAGGAGTGGAAGATCCCTCACTTCGAGAAGATGCTCTACGACCAGGCACTGTTGGGCGTGCTCTTCCTCGAGGGTTGGCAGATCTGGCGCGACCCCAAGTACGCGAGCGCCGTGCGCGAGACCCTGGACTGGTGTCTGACCGACATGCAGGCCGAAGGCGGAGGCTTCATCTCCGCCTACGATGCGGACGCCGACCATGTCGAGGGTGCCACCTATGTGTGGAGTCTCGAGGAGCTGAACACCCTCCTCACGAAGGAGGAGGCGCGCTGCGTCATCACCTGGTGCGAGGCCACCGAGCAGGGGAACTGGGTCGAGCAGGCGCACCCCAAGGACGCCACCAAGACCAACATCCTCTACTCGCGCGTGACCGAAGCGGAGGTCGCCAAGACGGTCGGAATCGACGCCGCCAAGGTCCACACGACCCTCGCGTCCGCCCGAAAGAAGCTCCTGGTCGCGCGAGCGGGCCACCCCCAGCCGGCTCGCGACACGAAAGTCCTGACGGGCTGGAACGCGCTGATGATCTCGACCCTCGCACGGGCCGGCGCCGTCCTCGGGGAGCCGCGATACCTCAACGCTGCCCGCGCCACCGCCGCGATGCTCGACGCCAAGGTCCGTACGCCGAACGGCACGTACCTACGTTCCTTCGCCGGGGGCAAGGCCCGGCACGCCGGCGAGCTCTCGGACCACGCCGGGCTCCTCGTCGCGTTCATCGATCTCTTCGAGGCCACTCTCGATGCGGAGTGGCTGGTTCGCGCGCAAGAGATGGCGACCATCCTCGACACCCACTTCAAAGCGGAGGACGGGGGCTACGTCGACTCGCGCCAGGACGACCTGCTCTTCCAGACCCGCAACATCTACGACGGCGCCCGCCCCTCGGGGACGTCGCTCGCCGCCCTCGGCCTCGTTCGCCTCAGCACTCTCACCGGCGACCAGAAGCTCCTCGGGCGCGCCCAGACCGTTTTTCGCACGAGCCACGACACACTCGTCCGCAGCCCCGGCGCCTCCGGTCACGCCCTCATCGCCCTCGACCTCCTGCAACGCCCGGCCCTGAAGGTGGAGCTACACGGCCCGAAGGCAGACACCCTCGTCGCTCCCCTCCGTGACGAGTACCAGCCGTTCGTGTCGTTGACCCGCGCCACCAAGCCGACCGGCGACGGCACGGTGCTCGTCTGCGTCGGGACCCGCTGCCTGGAGCCAGCCACGACGACGAAAGAGGTGCGGGAGCGGATCGCCGCGGCGCTCGGCAAGTAGTCCCAATCGGAAGCGCGGACTTCCAGGTCCGCGCCCCCGATCGACACGACGAACGCCGGACTACATCCGGCGCCACTCGACGAGGTCAGCGAGCGAAGCGCGAACGAACCCGTCGAGTTGGCCGATCTTCTCTGCCGTCGCAGCCGTCGCCACCACGACGCCCACGGAATCCTCGTGGAGCTTGACCAGCGCGTGGATCTGCTCAGCGACAGCCCCGCGGGGGAGGCCGGCGCCGACGGGACCCAGACCGATGCCGATGATGACAGCGCCCTGTTCCTCTCCGGCCAACGCGGCGCAGGTGACGCCGAGGAGACCGATCTCGAGGTCGGTGAGAGTGACGCCGCATTCCTCGATCAACTCCAGATGGACTCCGACCAGGACCCGGCCTTCGGGGTGCGCGCCGAAGCCCTCGATGCGCGTCGCCAGGGGACGGCTTCCCATCACGCGAGCGTGGGTGGAGACAACGCTCGAAGCCCCCCGTGACGCCTCGGCGAGACCCGCCAGCTCAGCGGCGTGACGTTTTGCATCCTCGCCGACGATGCGGAATCGTCGCGCATCCGGCCGCGCCAGCTCGGTGAGCAGCTTCGCGGTGGCTTCGGAAAAGTGGCCGGGGATGAGGTGGAGTTCCATGGCGCTTTGATTTCGCACAGGCCGTTCAGGTACTCTTGATCGTGATGCCGCAATCGAGACCACGTCGCGTCTGCCGGCGCTTCGAGTGTCCTCGGGAGTGGTTCCCTTTGCTGTTTCTTGTGAGGTGTCGGGGACCGTGGCCCCCTGCCGCGGTCCCCGTTTTCTAGGCGTCACCCCGCATTCGACCCGCTAGCTCAACCACGAATTCGTGAGCAGTTCGGGTTCGCGGCTGCACGGCAGCAATGACCGGAGCATCATGTCGTCCCACAGGCTCGACGTCGCTCCGGTGAACAACGTCGCCATGCCCGTCGGCACCACCTTCCACGCGTCGGCCTCCATTTCCTGCTCGAGCTGGCCCTCGCCCCAACCGGCGTACCCGACGTAGAGACGGAAGGTCGTGCCCTCGGCATCCGGTGCGTTCGTGGCCAGGACGCCCTCGATGAGCGACGACGCCGCCCCGAACCAGACGCCCTCGATCACTTCCTCCCCCGGGTCGTCGAGATCGCCGCGTCGATGGACGATCCACAGCGAACGTCCGTCGACCGGCCCGCCGATCCACAACGGCTCCTTGCGGCCAGCGGCCTCCTCCGGGAGGACGCGCCCGACGGGAATCTCCGTCGGCCGATTCAGCACGAGCCCGAGCGCCCCCATCTCCGGGTGGCACCGGCAGAGCAGGATCACGGTCCGGTGGAAGTTGTCGTCGTACAGGCTTTTGGCCGCAACGAGCAGGCGACCGGGTTCGAGGCCGTGGGACATCGCTCAGAGCATAGCAATGCCGAGCGGCGCCCCACATTCGGTCAAGCCGTCGCGACCTCGGCCGGCGGAACCCACCCGGCTTCCAGTCGGGCTTCGATCTGCTCGAGCACCCCTATCGCGGACGCCGTGGGGTCCAGCTCGAGTGGCTCGTGGAATCGGATCACCGCCGGACGCCGCCACCATCGCGGCGGCCCCAGCGCAATCGTCACTGGCCAGATGCGGACGGCAACGCCGTCGCGAGCCGCCTCGATCCCGCTCAGAACTTCGCGTTCCGACTTCAGAGGCCTCAGTTCCGAATCATCGCGAGTACCCTCCGGGAACACGATGAGGACGCCACCACTGCCCAGCACGTCCTGACGCACCCGATCGGCCGCAACGTTGGTGTCGCGCATCATCTGGGTCGCGGACTCGCGGTCCCACCCACGGCGCTTGCTCAGCTGGCGGACCTCCTTCGGCCGCATGACGGAGAATCCCCCGAGTGCTCGCAGCACCGGCCGCAACACCCCCAGGAGCGGATAGCCGACGAACGACCCCATCTGGAAGTACGGCGGCGCGCCTCGCAGGCGGCGGACATTGGTCGCGAGCAGCGAAATATCCAACGACGACGTGTGCTTCGAGCAGAGGAGCACCGCACCCTCCGGTACCGCCCCTTCCAGGCGGACCTGCAGGCGAAGCCGGATCATGGCGACTGCACGCCCAGCCCGCTCCGTGAGCCGCCAGAACAATGGCCGGATCCTCGGTCTCTCCGCGACGACGTTCATGCGGGGTAGACGACGGGAATGAGCACCGCCGCAAGGAGTGTAAACACGACTCGCAACGGCAAGCCGACCACGATGAAGTCCTTGAAGCGATAGCCGCCCGGAGCGAATACGAGCAGGTTGGTCTGGTACCCGACGGGAGTGAGGAAAGCAGCCGACGCAGCGAACGCCACCGTCATCAGGAACGGCTCCGGATTCGCTTCCATCAGGTATGCAGTCTTCACAACGATGGGGATCATCAACGCGGCGGTCGCGGTGTTGGACAAGACGTCGGACAGGGTCGCCGTGACGAGATACAGCCCACCGATGACGAGCCAGAGCGGCTGATCGCTTGCGATGCCCAGCAGCAAGTTCGCCGCATCGGCGGCGAGGCCGACCTCGTTCAGCGCGACGCCCATCGCGAGGAAGCCTGCGAGCAAGAACAGCACGTTCCAGTCCGCGGACTGGTACGCCTCGCGCAACGTGAGGCAGCGCGTCAAGACCATCGCCGCGGCCGCCGTTACCGCGCCGGTGGCGATGTCGAGGATGCCCGTCGACACGACGAAAACGAACCCACCCATGACGAGCAGCGCAAGCGGCGCCATCCGTCGCACCTTCACCTCCTCCTGCACGCCTTCGATGAGGATCAGGTTCTCGGACGATCGCAGGTTGCGCAGGCTCGGGACCGTACCCTGCACGAGCAACATGTCCGCCGGCTCGACCTGCAGCTCGCCGACCTTCTGCCGTATGTGGTGCCCGTGGCGCTGCACGGCTATGACCGAAACACCGTAGCGACTCCGGAATCCGATGTCCGCCACACGCTTGTCCACCCACCGAGAACGCGGCGGCACGATGACCTCGGCCAACGTCATCCCTACTTGCCGGGCCTTCATGTCGGCCGCGTCGACCTCGGGCAGCAACGCCGTCCCGGAGCCGGTGCTCAGATCGATGATCTGGCTCGCCCTACCCTTCACGAGGAGGATGTCCTCCGCTTCGAGAAGCGTCTCCTTGTCCGGGATCTCGATGACGTCCCCCCGGATGAGCTGCAACACCCGGAGCTGGTACTTCCCCGCGACGTCGCCCAGCTTCCGCCCGACCAGCGCCGACCCTTGCAGGATCTCCGCTTCCGTCACGTACTCGGTCGTCATGCCACGGGCCAGAGTCATGGACAGAGCGACCCGGTCGGGCAGGAGCCGCAGTCCGAAGAAGATCATGTACACGACGCCCACGGCGACGAACACGATGCCGACCGGGAAGAAGTCCCACATGCCGGGGACGTAGAGATCTTCCTGGTACACCTCCTGGACCTCGGTGCGCCCGACCTGCGCAACGACGAGGTTCGTCGACGTGCCGACCAGCGTCATCATCCCGCCGAAGATCGACGCGAAGGACAGGGGGATCAGGTAGCGGCTGGGCGGGTGGTCGATCCGTTCGCACATGGCCAGGACGACGGGCAAGCACACCAGCACCACGGTGGTGTTGTTGATGAACGCGCTCATCACCGCCACCGCGACCATCATCGTCCCGACGATGCGGCGGCGCCCGGTGCTCGCGAGACGGGACAGACCGTGGCCCAAGAACCCGACGGCGCCCGTCCGCGACAGTCCCGCGGACACGACGAACATGGCGCCGACCGCGACGACCGCAGGGTGACCCAATCCGGCCCACATCTGCTCCGGCTCGATGAGGCGAAGGTCAAGGAAACAGCGAAGCAGGACCAGGCTCAGCGGAGCCAGGATCGCCACGAGTCCGACCGGCAGCCACTCACGCATCAGCGCGAGGACTGCCAGCAAGAGCACGAGCAAGGTGACGATCTTGGGCGCGTCCATGACGGGGGCGAGAGTACCTGCGCCAAGGGCAAAAAAAAACGCCCGGGCCGCCGCCCAGGCATTTGTGCCGGCTCGAGGCCGGTGATGCGGTCTACTGCCCGTCGGTATCCATCATGAAGATGTACAGGTTGGAGCCCGAGTAGGTCACCCGGCCGCCCTTGCGCCAGTTGCCCGATACACCATCGTCAAGCGCCTTGTTGACGAGCTCGGCGATGTCCAGCGGGACGTTGGTCAGGCGCACGAAGTTGCCGGGACCGCGAGCCGTGAGGCCGGCGGAGCCGGACGTGAGGCGGAAGCCGCTCTGATACGCGCTGTTGAGACTGTTGTAGACGTAGACGTGCCCGCCGAATGGGTTGTCGCCCTTGGTAAGCGCCTGCGAGATGTAGGGGCCGTTCCAGCCGGGCACGCTCTGCTTGAGCGAGAACTGGTGGTTGCTCGTCGAGTTCGAGCCGGAGTACTCGCGACCGACGGTGCCGGTGTCGGCGTAGTACTTCTGGCTGGCCGAACGCAGGGGGTCGACCATCTGGAGGATCTCGGCCACCTGCCCATCGCGCTTTGCGCTGCCGACCATGGGGACCATCACCGCAGCCAAAGCCACGATGATCGCGACCACGACGGTCAGCTCGACCAGGGTGAAACCACCTGCATTCAGGAATCGCTTGTTCATCGTTTCTCGTCCATCTCCGATCTGTCGCACAGGAGCTGGGACTGGTCCCGCGGGTCGGGGCCCCACCAGGACCCCGAGTCCTGATATCTCTACACTTCGACAGCAGCCTGCGTGACTGACAACCAATTCCGCGCGCAGCGTTCACCAACCGGCTACGCCCCAGCACAGGATGCCCCGTCGGGATGGAGTGTCGTCGTGGCGCACAGCGTGACTTGAACCCACCCTGCGTGTTTTGTTGCGACACGTTTGTGCCGCAAAACACGACATTCACTGCGCGGTTTGCCAAACCCTGGCGACTCAAGGCGCCCGGCTGCGCACTACGAAACAGATAGAGAACACGGAGATGATCAGGTGCGCGTTCGGGCCTTCGCGACAATCAGAGCCGGACAAGCCGGATTCACACTGCTCGAGGTGACCCTCACGGTCCTCATCCTCTCGTCACTGGCCGCAGTCGCGATCCCGCTGTTCGGCAAAGTCGACTCGACGAAGATCGATCGAGCCAAGCTCGACTGTGGACAGATCGCCGACGCCTTGATGACCTACATGAAGGACACGCGCCTGCGACCCACCGGACGAGACGGCACGCCAGGTATCCGCGCATTGATGGCTGACCGCGGCTCTCCGCCTCGACTCCCCATTGCCGTCCGCTCCACCTCGCTCGACTCCATTGTACGGACCAACACCTGGGCGAGTTCACGATGGCGCGGTCCCTACATGGACTCGATCCCGCCGGACCCGTGGGGACAGCGATACGTCGTGTGGACAGTGAACTACCACACCAGCCGACTCGTCTGGGTGCTCTCGGCCGGGCCGGACGGAACGCTTCAGACATCGCCCGATCACGCTAGCCCGCAGGGCGACGACATCGGGGTGTCCATCCAATGAGCAACTCGACCAGCAGTCAGGCTCCGACTCTCGGGCAGATCCTCATCTCCCAGGGAGTGGTGACGAAGGCGCAGCTAGACAACGCGATCAACCACCAGAAACGCACCAAGATGCGTCTCGGTGCCACGCTGGTGGCGGCAAACTCATGCTCGGATGAAGACATCGCTGGTGCGCTCGCCCGACAGCTCAACCTCGCCATCGCCCGCATCGATCCCGAGGAGGTCGACCGAGACGCGCTCGCACAGCTCTCCGAGGATTACTGCCGCAACCACTCCTGTCTGCCGCTGCGCTCGGACATGAACGTGCTGAGGCTCGCGGTAGACGACCCGTTCGACATCGAGACGAGCGAGGAGGTCCAGCGCCGTATCGCGCGCGCCGTCGTCGTGGAGGTCTCGACGCGCAAGGAGATCATCGCAACCCTCGACGCCATCGGAGACCACACCGACCGCATCGAAGCGATGATCGAAGAAGCCAAGCAGCGCGCCACCACGGACGGGCTCGGCGAGACAGCGCTTCTATCCGCAGGCGAGATCGTCGAGCCGTTCATCGCCCAGGGTGTGCGACGGGGTTCGGCCGACATTCACGTGGAGCCCGAGGACGACCTGCTCCGAGTGCGCTATCGCATCGACGGCGTGCTGCAACCCGGCACCATGGTGCCCAAGGAGCTGTCCGACGCCGTCATCGCGAAGATCAAGCTCCTGTCCAAGCTCGACATCGCAGAGCGTCGCGTGCCCCAGGACGGCCGCGCCAGTCTCGTGATCGATGGGCGCGAGTACCACCTGCGGGTCTCGCTTCTGCCCACCGTCACGGGCGAGTGCTGCACGATGCGCATCCTCGACTCGAGCCGCGCCCTTCTCCCCGAGGAAGCGATGGGGCTGCGCCCGCCGATTCGCGACTTCCTTCGCGGCATCATCAAGCGGCCCCACGGGCTGTTCCTCGTCACCGGCCCCACGGGGTCCGGCAAGTCGACGACACTCCACTGCATGCTCTCGAAGGTCAACGCCCTCGAGCTGAAAGTGCTGACCATCGAGGACCCGGTGGAGTATCGACTGCCGCTGATCCGCCAGGTGCAGGTTCACACCGAGATCGGCATGACGTTCGCCGCGGGACTCCGGTCGGCGCTCCGTCAGGATCCGGACATCATTCTCGTAGGCGAGATCCGCGACCAGGAGACGGCGTCCATCGCCGTCAAGGCGTCCATGACCGGGCACCTCGTTCTGAGCACCCTGCACACGAACTCCGCTGTCGGCGCGATCACCCGCCTCATCGACATCGGATTGGACCCGTTCATGGTGGCGTCAACGCTGTGCGGCGTCCTCGCCCAGCGGTTGATCCGCGCCAACTGCAAGCGCTGCCTCGAATCGTACGTACCGGACGAGAAGGAGCTCTCCCGGTTCCACGCGGAGGTCCGCCCGCTCGTGACGGAGCTCACGCGCGGCACGGGGTGCAAGGTCTGCTCGGATACGGGGCTCGCCGGACGCGTCGCTGTACACGAAGGCCTTGCCCTCACTCCGTCGCTGAAGCGCGTCGTGTTGAAGGGGGCGACCGAAGAAGAGATCACCCTGGCGGCCGTAGAAGAGGGGTTCATACCCCTCCACATCGACGGCGAGTACAAGGTCGCCGACGGCGTCTCGACTCTGGACGAGGTCGACCGCGTGGCACTCGACAGATAGGCGATGCCGGTCTTCGAGTACAAGGCGCTGAACGCCGACGGGATCCAGGTCGCCGGAAGTCAGGAGGCCTCGACGCTCCACGCGCTCACGAACGCGCTACAGGAGAAGGCCCTATACGTCCTGAACGCCAAGCCCCAGCGACTGGCCTCGAGGAGCGCCTACAAAGGCAAGGTGAACCGATGCGAGTTGATCAGCTTCACCGACCAGCTCGTCATCATCATCCGCGCCGGTATCCCGATCCTGACCGGTCTCCAGGAGATCGCGAAGGAGACCAGGCATCCGGGCTTCCGGCAGGTCATCTTGGACGTCGTCGACCGGGTCTCAGATGGTCAGGGACTGTCCAAGGCCCTCGAGGCATACCCGAAGATCTTCGACGAAGCGTTCGTCTCGATCGTGTCCGCCGGCGAAGAAATGGGCGGTCTCGACGTCGTGCTCGAGAAGCTCGTCCGCCAGATGGAGTGGGCGCACGAGACCAAGAAACAGGTCCTCGGGGCCATGGTGCAGCCGACCTTCCTGCTCGTCGCCGTCACCGGTCTCACCATCATGGTCGTGACGGTGCTCGTGCCCCAGATCACGGACATCTTCTCCAAGGCGGGCAGAGACCTCCCCGGCGTCACGCAGAAGCTGGTGGCCGTTTCCAACTTCATCCAGAATTACTGGAAGGTGTGCCTCACGGGCCTCGGAGCTCTCATCGCGGCCATCATTGTCGCGAACCGGTTCCCGACGACCCGGATCATGAAGGACCACGTCAAGCTGAGGATCCCCGTCATCGGTCGGGTCCTCGAGCTGTTCGCCGCGTCTCGATTCGTGAACCTGTTCGCCGTGCTCTACGAGGCCGGCGTGACCGTCGACCGCAACCTCGAGATCGTGAGCAAGACGACCGGCAACGCCGTCACCGACCAGGGCATCGTGAGGATGCGCGATGCCATCATGGAGGGCTCCAGCGTCGTCGAGGGCGCCAAGATCGCCGGCGTATTCCCGTCCTTGGTCATCCGGATGCTCGCCATCGGCGAGCAGTCGGGCCAGATCCCGGAAGCTCTCGAGAAGGTCAACAACTACTACGACCGGGCAATCCCCCGGGCGCTGAAGAAGATCATCACGGTCCTGCAACCTGTCCTTCTCGTGCTCTGCGCCGGAATGGTCGCCTTCGTCGTGTTCGCAGCGTTCATGCCCATCATCAAGCTCGTCTCTGGAGGCCATTGATGCCCGACCTCGAGGACCCTCGCGCGGTCTCTCCCCCGCGCCCGGCGCCCAACGCCGGATTGACCCTCATCGAGCTCGTCATCGTGATGGCGATCATCGCCCTGCTGGCCGGAATCGCGATGCCTGGAATCGGCAGCGCGATCGACAGCCAGCGAGAGGACGAGACCGCGTTGCGCATGGAGGAGATCCACAAGGCCGTGACTGCCTATGCGCGGGATCATCTCCAGGTTCCCACCCGTCTCAAGTACCTCCACGAGACCACCGGGCGCCGCACCTGGCGCGGCCCCTACATCCAGGAGTTCCTCAAGACATCAGGTGCGGATCCGGACTATCGCAAGGACACCTGGGGACGCCTCTTCCGCTGGTCGCGCTCGCGCAATCAGGGGCGGCTCGCAAGCGCGGGCCCCAACGGCCGCAACAACGACGGCGACGATCTCTCGCTGACGATCGACATCCGGCCCGTCCTGCGCGAAGTGACACTCGATCGGTTGAAGATCCTCAACACCGCAATCAAGAACTACAATACCCGGTACCAGAACTCGGCCCCGCTCAGCGGCAGGACCAGCTCCATCATCCGTCAGCTTCAGCTGCGCGGCTACCTGTCGCGTACGACGAACTGGACTACGGATGCCTTCGGCAAGAGGTGGCTCGCCGACGGCTCACCGGTGACGTCGTTCTACTCGCAGAACCTCCTCAACGGGAATTCGGCGTCGAGCCTGCGGCGGGTGCGCTGATGACGCCATCTCGCACGTCGATCGTGGCGACCCGTGAACGTGGGATCACGTTGATCATGATCGTGCTGATCATCGGCGCGATCTTCATCGCCGCCGGGGTTGCGCTTCCCGAAATCACGAGCCGGATCGACAACCAGACGTCCCGCGAGACGAGCGATCGGATCTCCGACCTGCAGGAGGCCATGACCGCGTACACACGCGACTTGCAGCAGCTGCCGACGTCACTCGACCATCTCGGGCGAACCAACGGGACCCGCGCCTGGCGGGGCCCCTACGTCCAACAGATCATCCAGGGCTGGGCCGGTCAGGCGGGAGACTACCGTCGCGACAACTGGAACCGCACCTACCGGTGGCGGCGGACGAATCGCTACCAGGGCACGATCATCTCGTCCGGCCCCAACGGCCGGTTCGGCGACAGTGACGACCTGAGAATCGCGATCAGCGTCTTCGACGTCCTCCGCAGTATCACGATGGACCGTCTCGACGTCGTCAACATCGCCATCTCGAACTACAACGCACGCTTCGGCCAATCGGCTCCGCTCTGGGGCAGCGCCGCGATGATCGTTCGTCAGTTGCAGCTCCGTCGATTCCTACCCCGCGGGCCAGTTTTTGACCGCGACGCCTTCGGCGCGCCTCTGAGGACCGTCGGTCGCCCGGTTACGGCTTTCTCTTCGCGCAACACGCGCCGATAGGAGAAACCGGGAGAAGGAAATGACAGATCGGTCCGACGCGCCGCCACCGGATTCGGCCCCCATCTCACCGTCCGCAGATGAACCCGGTGCCGCATCGACTGAACCGCCGGTGCCGGATTCTCCGACACCGCCAGTCCCCGAGGCTCCTGGTCAGACCTCGGCGCTGGTCGCCTCGGAAGCAACCGAGCCCACGAACGACGATGACGACGATGCTGGAGCCGGTCAGTTCCAGCTCACTTCGGTGGTCTCGAGTCGTCGACACGTCCGCCGCGGTGCCGCTGGAAAACCCCTGGCCCGCGGAGCGGGCATCGTCGTCTGTGTCGACCGCTCGCGCGTGGTCGTCTTCGAGGTCGATGCGCGCGGTCCGGTCGTCATCGCCCGGGTCCTCAGCGAGAAGGAGGCGATTGGCAACGAAGGCGACCGAGACAGCCCGACCGCCATTCTCACCGCGTTCGGTGAGGCGCTGGAAGAGCTACCACGCTCTGCACGACAGCTGCACGTGATCCTCAGCGAGCCGTATCTCAGCGAACGGCTGCTGCACCTCCCGAAGGTCAAGGACAGCCAGATCCAAGCGCTCGTCGCTGCGGCTGCTCGGAGCAACGGTACCGACAAATCCGCCTATCGGATTCGCGGCCGCTCGTTCCAGGACGGACGCGAAGGACTCGCGGTAGAGGCCGTGTTCGCCCAGGGACGCCTGCTCGACGGCCTCGACCGGACGGCCCAGAGCCAAGGCTGCTGGATCAAGCGGAGCCTGTGCCGGCCCGCCGGCGGCAACGCCTTTCTCGAGGTCTTCGCCGACGCAGGGGTCCGGAACGGGCGGTTCCTCATGCTCGAGGTGCTGTCCGGATACGTCCGACTGAGCCTCGTCGACGACCACACGGTCCGCTTCTTCCGCATGGTCGACCTCGGTGGCGCGGTGCGCCCTGAGGACATCGCGGGCCGCTGCATCACCGAGGTCCAGCGCACGAACATCTTCATGGGCTCGCGATTCCGCGAGCGCCCCGCGGATCGGATGGTAATCCTCGGCCGCCCGGGCCCGGTCCTCGAGGCCGTGACGGCCCAGGTCGGCGGCCAGTTCGACATCGAACCCAGTTGCGTCCCGTCGACTATCAAGACGGAAGGCGAGCTGAGTCCGCTCGCCCAGTCGTGGGTTCACGATGCTGCAGCGCTGATCGTCTCGCACAACATCGAGAAATGCGGCGCCATCAACCTCTCGGCGCCCGTTCGTGACAAGCGCCAA
>NZBC01000111.1 GCA_002687715.1 Planctomycetota bacterium
CCTGGAGGTCCGCGCTCCCATCCAGAGCAGATTGCTTCACACGCTCTGGAGGTCCGCGCTCCCATCCGGAGCAGATTGCTTCACACGCTCTCCAGGTCCTCGCGCCCAGGAGAGCAGGGTGGTCCACGGCCGGTGGAGGTCCACGCTCCGGGGACTCTCAGGACGACAAGCGCGCGAGGAGGTTCTCGAGGTCCACCGGCAGCGGGGCCTCGAGTGCAAGGGGGACGTCCGACCAGGGAGGAGTCAGCGCGAGCGTCGCCGCATGCAGGGCGGCGCGCTTGTGGCGGACTCGGGCGTCCCGGCCGCGGGCGTACTTCCGCTCCCCTACGAGCGGGTGACCGATGTGGGCGAAGTGGAGCCGGATCTGGTTGTGGCGGCCGGTCATCGGACGCACGTCGAGCACCGCGCACGGACCGCTTCGCTCGCGGGTCGTGTACCGCGTCTCCGCGGGCTGCCCGTCGGGCGCGATGCGGGCGGTCGCCCCCAGGTCCTTGATGGGGAACAGCAACGTCCCTTGCGGCGGGCGAACGTGCCCCTGCACGATCGCGATGTAGGTCTTCTCCACCTCCCGGCGACGAAACTTCTCCATCAGCGCATCGCGCGCCTCCGGGTTCCGGGCGAGCAGGACCACTCCCGACGTCTCGAGATCCAGGCGGTGCACGGGAAGGAGGCGACCGTGCCCCTCGCGATGCAGCCGCTCCGCCAACGTCGGGCTCTTCCCGTCCCGCCGGCCCTTCGGAGGCGGGACGGTCAGCAGGCCGGGCGGCTTCGCGCACGCAAGCAGGCGATCGTCTTGGTGGAGAATGGTAAGCGGCGGCATGGAAGCTCGGACCTCAGTCGAGGGCGAAACTAACAAGGGAGCGCGCATCACCGGCCCCGCAGGTGCCTCCCCGGACGAGCTCGCGCCCGACCCACCTGCGGGTCCGGAGAGGCGCGCTCCCCGGTCCCCATCACTCGAATTCGCCCGGCGGCCCGAGCGAACTCTCCGATCTACTTCACGTAGACGAGCTTCCAGCTTCCCTCCCGATGATCCGAGTGAACCGCCGAGTACCGGTGGCCCGCTGGACTGATCCAGTCCTGCAGATCCGCCGGATCGATCTGACGATCGACGATGAGGCTCTTGATCATCGCACCGGCCAACCTCCCTGCACCCGCGTTCGAGGCGCGGAGCCCCCCATCAGGCTTTCGCGTCGCGAATTGCACGGTGACAACCTCCTGAGACATGCGCGGCGTCCACAACGCCCGTAGACGCGCGGGCAGGAACGAGAACACCCGGCGACCCCGGCACAACCGATCAAGGATCGGCCCCACCGTGGGCTTCCAGTGGTGATGAAGCGATCGCCAACCAGGGATCTGAGCTCCGACCGGGCACCGGTATTCCGGCACCATGTCCGATGGCGAGAGGAGCCCCAGCAGCGGGCAGACGATGACGAGCTCCTCTTGCAGGAGCCGCCGCTTCGCCTCGTCCAGCCGAGATGGTTCGAGCGTCGAGAACAGTGGACCCCGCTCTCGTTCGAACGCCGGCATGAGCGCACCGCGCTTGAAGCTCAGGTTGACGCGTCGCGCCTCCTCCAGCCTCTCCCCCTCCAAGCGCAGTACTTCACGCGCATGACCTTGACCGTTGATCGCGGACATGAACGCGCCCACCGCCTCACGCCGTGGGCGTGACAACGACGGGTACCGGTTCCAATGACGCTCGTCTTGTGCCTCGCTGAACGTGAAGGCCCGCGTCCCTCCTCGGTGCTTACGCTCCGACGATGGGACCAAGATGCGGATCCTGGTATCAGACATGTGGGAAACGACCCCCCTGGTTGGCATCGCGAGCGGCGATTATCGAGCACCACGTTCGAGGGTCAAGCCCTTCCTTTCGACGACGCGAACACGATCTTGCACAAGTCCTTTCGCGGCGTCGCGCGCTCGTTCGAGGTTACGTCGCGGCGCGCTCCGTGATGTCTCGGTGAGCACGCGAGTTGGACGAACACGCGCTCGCGTTGACGTCGTTTTGGAGGCGCACGGGAAAAAACTTTCGAACGCGTTCGCGGTACGAACACCGCGCGAACGTTCCGCGTGCCTTCGCGTTTCGCGTCCGCCACTCGAACGCAACACGTCGTTCATCGACGATCGCCCGCGACGCAACGAGGCGGTCCCTCGCGCGCCACTGACCGTCGAGGGAGAAGCACTGTGAGGCGGCCGCAATCGTCTCGCGCCAGTCGCCTGCGAACGTCGCCGTCCACCAACCCAAGTGAGACGTCGGGCGACGGCCTCTCACCGACGGCGCTCATTGCCGGAGGCCGATCGCGGCCGAACAATGCTCGGGGGCAATGGACCGCGACCCTCATTGCCTTCGATGAGGACCCGGGGCGGTTTCCCACAAAGTCAATCAAGCCGCGATTCCCTCTTGGGGTGCTGAGTGGCCGACCCCCAAGATAGGGGTACTGTCAGGTTCCGCGCGGCCGAAGCCGCCGCTGTCGCTCGATGCGGCGTGCGATCGCGTCCACATCCATCGCCGTCCAACCGCTCCACGCGTCGAGCAGCCCGCGCTCTTCCGCCGATGTGGCGTCGGCACGCCCGCGCAGGTCGCGAAACAGCCGAGCGAGGTCCGCCGCCGCGCGCTCCGGACCGAGGTCGCGGACCATCCGGACACCGTCCAGATCCACCAGGATGACGTCTCCGGCAGCGTCCACGAGCAGGTTGCCGGCCTTGAGGTCCCGGTGGGCGAGCCCCTCCTTGTGCAGGCGACCGATGGCCTCGCCGATGCGCCCGAACAGGTTTGCACGATCGCTGGTAGCGGTCAGGGCGACGTCCACATGGCTGGCCTCTGGCACGAGTTCGGACACTACGTAGCTCCGCCGAACGAGCCCCCCCGAGACCAGGCGACCCGACGCCGCGACTCGCGCCGTCGGCACCCCGCTGATCTCGAGCAGGAACGCGAGCCGCAGCGCGCGGATAGCCTTGCCGGGCCGTAGCCGATCCAGAACCAGGCGACGCCGTCGCGTCGGCACCAGTCGTTTGACGACCCACCGTCCCACGAGCACGACCTGGGCACTCCGACCATCCTTGAGTACCCGATCGGGAGCGTCGAACGCCGCCTCCGGATCGTCGAGGATGGTGGCGAGAGCGTCGTCTTCGAGCTCCCGCCGCACCTGCCAGCGGACGTCGCCCGCGTCCAGCGACCGAAACCGCCGGTTGGACCCATACGCAGAGCGGGAACGGCGGCGGCGGTAACGACGGATGGTCCGCAGCGCGGCGTGTTCGATCGCGTCCGCCTCGCCGCGCAGGGTCTCGCGATCGACGTCCCCCAAGTAGGTCTCGAGGAAACGCAGCCGGTCGGTCCGCGTCCCGACGAGCCCCATGGTCTGGTACAGGAGCAACAGGTGCGTCCGACGGGCCGAGGCCCCGAGCGCCGCCGACTTGCGTAGTCGACGGAGGTCGATGGGCACGACGTCGAATTCGCCCTCGTCGTCTTCACCCCGGACCATGAAGTTGGACAGGTGAGGATCTTCGTGGACGAATCCCGCATCGTGCATCCGGCGGATGAGCCGGGCGAGGCCATGCACGGCCCGCCGGCGCACGACGATCAGGGCGCGGGCGTCCGTCCACAGGTCCTTGAGTTCGCGGGCGTCATCCAGATACTCCGTGACGAGGACCATACGCGTCGCTCCATCGCCCCCGGCGCCGCGCGCGAGACGCCCGATCGCAACCGGCGTGGCGCACGGGAGTCCGGCGGCGTGGAGTGCACGACCGTTACGCCACTCGGCAGTCGCGGCATCGCGCAGCAGGCGCCGTCCCAGTCCCTCGACTCCGGGCCGATCCGGGTACGCCTTGACGACAACGCACCCACCATCGCGCAGCACCACGCGTTCGACCTTCCGGCTCGCCGTCTCCTTGAGCGTCACCCGGTGACGCACCAGCGCATCCGGAAGGAAGGCATCGTCGTCGCCGAAGAGCCGGTCGTCCCAGCCTTCGACGACGTCGAACCGGTCGTCTGTCGGCGTCACACGGATCATCGGTGTCCTGGTCAAAGCGCTGATAGGATACGACCCTTCGGCCGATGATCGAAGCCAGCCCCACCATTCCCAGTTTTCAACTCTCGCGCACGCTCGAGGAAGCGCGGCGGCGGTCTCCTGTCTTCGGAGCGCTCGCGCGCGACATCCCGTACGAGGCCAAGGGGGTACTGTTCAGCGAGATTCTGTTCCTGGCGGCGGCCGTGGGCGACTTTCGTCCGCCGCAGATCGTCGAGTCCGGACGTGCGCGTGGCCAGAGCACCTACCTGCTCGGGCTCGTCTTCCCGGATACGGCGATCGTCAGCATCGAGCGGTACCGGGGCACCGATGACGCCCGGGTCGCGGAGGCCCGCTGCCGTCCACTGGCGCGCTGTGAGCTGCTCTACGGCGACTCCAACGTGGAGCTCCTCCGTCAGGTCGGCGAGGGCGACGTCGTCGTCATCGACGGCCCGAAGGGTTGGCACGCGATCCAGCTGGCGCTCCGGCTCCTGCGGGATTCGTCCCCTGCCGCGGTGTTCGTCCACGACTGCTACCAGGGGCTTCCGGAGCGGACGTTTCTCGATAGATACGTACCGGGCGCCTTCTTCAGCGACGACCCGCAGCTGGAGGAACTCGCGAACGATCTCGATGCGCCCTGCTTCGCCACCGCGCGTACGCAGGGGTTCGAGAGTTGGGAGCCGCACTTCTTCGACGACCGCCAGCAAGCAAGCTACGGTCCGACCTACGCCTGCCTCCCGCACGTCGCCGGTGCGAAGTACGCCACCATCCTGGCGCGACTGTCCGCGTCCAAGACCATGAGCCGGCTCGGCCGGTCGCTCCGGCGCCGCTTCGGAGGCGCGCGGTCATGAGGTCGCTGTGGTGGGGATTGCGGATCTGGTGGCTACGGCGGCGCGGCGCGAAAGCAGCCGCGCGCGCTGCGTTCCGATGCCACGAGAAGCTTCGCCTCCGCATCCTGGGAGCGTTCGGGGCCCGCATCGGCGAAGGCACGCGCATCAAGGATCCCATGATCATCATGGGGCGCTTCCACGATTTCTCGAATCTCACGATCGGCATACGCACCTACGTCGGCCCCGATTGCCTCTTCGACCTGTCCGGCCCGGTGCGGATCGGAGACCGGGCCGCGGTGTCCGCTCGCTGCGTGTTCGTCACCCACCTCGACGTCGGAGCGGGATCCCTGAAGCACGTGTACCCGCCGTCGACCGGGGACGTGGAGGTCGGCGACGAGACGTGGCTCGGCGTCAACACCACCGTGCTGGCGGGATCGCGGATCGGATCGGGATCGATGGTCGCAGCCGGCGCCGTGGTGCGCGGAGACGTACCCGATGCGGTGCTCGCCGCGGGCGTGCCCGCTCGGGTCATCAGACCGATCGACGCCGGCGAAGCGCAGCCACCGTTCGACGACGAGGCCCGCGCGTGACCGACGACGCACCCCGACCGCTGGCCGAGCGCCCGTGGGTCGCGCATTCCGTCATCGTCTGGCTTCCGATGGGCGAGAACTGGATCTGGACTCAGGTGGCTGACCACCGCCGGTTCCGGCCGCTCGTCCTCACCAAACGTGTGGAGAACCTCGACGCGTTTCCACTCGACGACGTCGGCGGCGAACTCGTGGCCGCGTACGCGAACCCGTGGCGGCGCGTATGGGCCAAGGCCGCGCGCAGCGTCGGGGCGCCCTACCCGGCCTGGCGACGCGCGATCGGGCGACATCGGCCCGTCCTCCTCCATACCCACTTCGGCCAGGCTGGCTTCGACAACCTCGCGCTACGCCGGCGCACCGGCGTCCCCCACGTCGTGTCGGTGTACGGCGCGGATATCTGGCGATGGGGAAGGCGGGAGGACTGGCGACCGCGGTACCGGCGGATGTTCCAGGAGGTGGACACCTTCGTCGCCGAGGGATCGGCCATGAAGCGGCGGATGGTCGAGCTCGGGTGCCCAGAGCGCAAGGTCCGGGTTTCTCACCTCGGTGTCGACCTCCACCGGATCCCGTTCCGGCCGCGACAGCCCGGCGACGGCGGCGAGGTGCGTTGCCTCATGGCCGGTCGGGCCATCGAGAAGAAGGGGATGATCCACGGGCTGCGCGCGTTCATCCGGGTGGCACAGACCCACCCCGAGCTTCGGCTGACGGTGATGACCTGGGGCGACGCCGACTACAAGATCCGCCTCGTCGACGGTCTCAGGCGTCTGGCCGAGGAGCACGAGGTCGCAGATCGCATCGAGTGGTTCGGGTTGCGTCCGTACGACGAGTATCTGCGGATCATCCGCGATTCTCACGTGTTTCTCGTGCCAAGCGTCATCGCGGAGAATGGAGATGCGGAGGGCGGCGCCCCGGTCACCGCCATCGAGGTGTCGGCGTCGGGGATGCCGATCGTCGGCTTCGCCCACTGCGACATCCCCGAGGTCGTGCGTGACGGAGTCTCGGGATTCCTCGCGCCTGAACGCGACGACGATGGACTCGCAGACCGTCTTGCGTACGTCGTCGAACGGCCCGGCGACTGGCTCGAGATGGGGCGCGCCGGACGGGCATGGATCGAAGCTGAGTACAATGCGGCCACGTCAGGCACTCGCCTCGAAGCGATCTACGACGACGTCCTGGCAGGCACGACCACCGAATCGGAACACGACGATGCAACCTGACGATCCCACACGTCCGGCCGATCGATTCCTCGTCTTCGGCGCCCCCCAGGTCGGGGATGCCGAGATCCAGGAGGTCGTCGCCACGCTCGAGAGCGGGTGGTGGGGCACCGGCCCTCGCGCCGCACGCTTCGAGAAGGCGTTCCGCGACTACAAGGGCGCGTCCCAGGCAGTGGCGCTAGGGTCGTGCACCGCGGCGCTCCACCTGAGCCTGCTCGCCGCCCGGCTGGAGCCCGACGCCGAGGTCATCACCACTCCGATGACCTTCTGCGCGACCGTGAACGCGATCATCCACTCTGGCGCGACCCCGGTGCTCGCCGACGTCGACCCACGGACGATGAACATCGATCCGGCCGAGATCGAGCGACGCATCACCGACAAGACGCGCGCCATCGTCCCCGTCCACTTCGCCGGCCGGGCCTGCGAGATGGACGCACTCAGCGCGATCTGTAGGAAGCATGATCTCGTGATGATCGAGGATTGCGCCCACGCCATCGAGACGGAGTTCGAAGGCCGAAAGGCGGGGACGATCGGCGAGTTCGGGTGCTTCTCGTTCTACGTGACCAAGAGCGTCGCGACCGGCGAGGGCGGCATGGTCCTGACGTCCGGCGAGGAGGAAGCGGACCGCATCCGCCGGCTCGCGCTCCATGGCATGACCAAAGACGCCTGGAAGCGATTCGGTGATGAGGGCCACCGTCACTACTTCGTCGTCGAGGCCGGGTTCAAGTACAACATGATGGACCTCCAGGCGGCACTCGGGCTGCACCAGCTCAAGCGGGTCGAGGACAACTGGCTCCGTCGCGAGGAGGTGTGGCGCCAGTACGACGCTGCCCTCGCGAGCCTGCCGCTGGAGCTGCCGGTGCCGCCCGCGTCGAACACCCGACACGGCTACCACCTGTACACAGTGCTCATCGACGAGGCGGAGTGCGGTATCACCCGCGACGCCTTCCTCGACGGCATGACCCACGAGGGCATCGGCACCGGAGTCCAGTACCTGAGCATCCCCGAGCACCCCTACTATCGCGATCGCTATGGCTGGTCGGCGAACGACTGGCCGGCCGCACGCCGCATTGGACGACAGACCGTGAGCCTTCCACTCTCCTCCAGCCTCACTGACGGGGACGTCGCAGATGTCGTCACCGCCGTGCACCGCGTGCTCGATCGCGGCCACTGATCGCCCCCCGTAGCGTCGCGGCAACCCGCTGCCGTGACGGGAGTTCCCGCTCCCCTGGAAACCCCGCCCCCCCCTACAGGTTCTCCGTCCGGCGGCCGATAGCTCTGACGTCCAGACCATCCGCGTGCCTTGCGTCCGGCTCTCCTCGGGTCGGCTCCGGCACAGCGGTAGAGAAGAAGCATCGGGGAAGGGAAGCCATGTCATCACTGCGCTTGATGGGGCTCGTGGCCGTGACGGCTCTGTTCGTGACCGGCTGCGGCGGGGGAAGCGGTAGCAGTAACAGCGACGGACTCGTGCGGAAGAACACGGGGGTCGCGATCTCCGTGTTCAACAACGGACTAGTGTCACTCAACGGTCTCGTCTACTTCCTCGCGAGCGAGTCGGACCAGGCGGGCACGGACCTCAACGGCGACGGCGACGCCGCCGATGCGGTCGTCCATGTCGTCGACCCCGATACGAACACCGTCACCAACCTCGGACGCTCCGCCTCGTCCGGGCCCGTGGTCATTGGTGCGCTGATCGTCTGGCTGCTCTCCGAGAACGACGAGGGCAACTTCGACTTCAGCGGCGACGGCGACCTCGGCGACCAGGTCATCACCGTCTACGACCCGACGATGCCGCTCGGCCCCGGCAACCCCGCCGTCACGCCGACGACCGGGGCCGCCAACACACCGCTCCGTCCCGACGGGACGACCGTCGTCCTGCTGGCGTCCGAGATCGACGACGGCGCCGACATCTCGGGCGACGGCGAGATCGACGACCTCGTCGTCCGCTCGCGCGACCTCGTGACCGGGGTGGTGTTCAACGCACCACTCGTCTTCGACATCGCTGCGTTCATGTTCGACGTCGGCAACGGATTCACGACCTTCGCCGTCTCCGAAGTCGAGACCGGAATGACGGGCACGGATCTCAATGGTGACACCGACAGCGGCGACACCGTGCTGTTCGGGATGAATCTGACCACCGGAGTGTCATTCCCGGTCGGGCCGGGCGGCACGCCGCGCGCGGTTGCCGGGACCGTCGAGATCGCCGGCACGCCCGCGGCTCCGGTGTTCGCCTACGCGGTCGACGAGATCTCGATCGGGCTCATGGGCACGAACTTCAACAGCGGCATGAGCGACGTCGACGTGAGCGATCAGGTGCTCGCGCTCTGGGACGTCATGGCCGGCACGGAGACGTTCCCGCTCGGCGGCATCGCCATCGACGGCGCGCAGATTTCGGGCACCGCGACCCGGGTCGCGTTCGTCGGAAGCGAGGACGACAACGGCAGCGTCCAGGACTTCAACTCCGATGCCGACTTCCTCGACGAGGTTCCGTTCTGGATGGACCTCGCCGCGACCGGGCTCGCCAACAGTGTCGGCATCGCGGCGGAGTTGGGGCAGGCCAGGATCCAGCTCTGCGACAGCTACATGATCTTCATCGCATCGGAGTCCGATGATGGCGTCGGTGGGACCAACTTCAACGCGGCATCCGGCGACTCGGACACGGATGATGCGGTAGCCCACTTCCTCGACATCACGGGCCCGGGTGCCTCCCCGCGCAATACCGGCTTCGCGACGCAGGACATCCTGTGCTTCGAGGGTGAGAACGCGCTGTTCTTGACCGCTCCGGAGTCGGCCCAGGGCACGACGGACATCAACGGTGACGGCGACACCAGCGACATCGTACCGATCTACTTCCGAGTCGATCCGGCTACGATGAACATCGTCCGGGGCGTCAGCGCGATCATCATCGACGGCCCCATCTCGTTCCAGATCTGCCCCACCCAGATTCGAATCTGGGGGAACTCGTCCGAGATGAACTTGAACGCCGACTTCAACGAGGACGGCGACCTGGACGACTTCCACCTCGTAGCGTCGCGCATCCGCAGAAGCGACGGCCTCATCCTCTCGTTCAACGTCGTGCACACGTCCGATCGCGACGGGTCGGCGTTCCCGTTCGTCGCCGACGCGGACACGATCGTGTTCCCGTTCGCCGAGGAGATGTTCCTGACGGGCCTGAACGCGAACAGCGCGTCCGGAGACACCGACGTCAACGATCTGGTGCTCTACTTCGTGCAGGCGACCTGCCTGTAGGCTCGAGTTCACGCGTTGATCTGAGCTGAAAACCGCACTTATTCGGGTTTCCAGAGCACGGCGCTCCATCGACGCTTGATCGATACGGGCGCCGTCGGTCATAATGCGGGGGTCGCACCGGAGGTCCCCCCTCTCCTGGCGGCGTCTGCCAAATGACCCGGCCATCCCGGCCATCCCGGCCATTGAAGACGTTCCCTCCCAGTTCGTCCTGGAGACCAGCTCGTGAAGACCCTCCCTCTCGCGATCCTCGTCACGATGTGCCTCTGCGCTTCCGTCTGCGCGCAGGGCAACCCCGGTCCGGACATCATCGTCGGTGACCTTCCGGGAATCCAGAACTACACGCCAGCCGGCGGGTTCCACGCCTACTCCGTCGGCACGACGTCCTGCAACATCGGGACGGCGAACGCCAACTGGGTGGCGAACACCGTGGACCATCCGGTGATCGCACAGCAGCTCTACCGAGTACGCGACGGAGTGTTCGAGCAAGTCGGCCACTCGTGGCTCAAACACGGTTTCGTCGCTTTGACGGGCAACCTCTGTCAGACCTGCAACGGTCAGGGCGGCAGCGTCCTCGGCGTCGGGTGCTCCGACCCGTACGGGGCGGGCCTCAACGGGAGCCAGAACAGCCTCGGTCCTCGCTTCGAGGTCAACCCCTACTCGGGCCTGTTCGTGATGCCGCACGGATCGGCCACGATCACCGACTCGACGAGCGCACGCCTGCGCGTGCCGAGCTCCAAGGTCATGAACCAGCCCGCGGGGACCCGCTTCTTCATCGAGGGCCAGTACGTGGCGAAGGACGATGCGAACGTGGGGAACCACTTCAACAACGCAGCGTGGCGCGAGTGCACCTCGACCGCGTCCGGCAGCCTCTCGCTGACCGGTCTCACCATGCGCGAGGAAGAGGCCGTGTTTGCATGGAAGGCCATGGACCCCACGGTCCAGATCGCAACCCTGAACATCCCCGGTGAGGGCCGGTTCTACGTCGGCTTCAACGTGATCCCGATCTCGGCCAGCGTGAACCGCTACGTGTACACCCTGTCCAACGTCAACTCCGATCTCGCGGCCGGGAGCTTCTCGGTCGCGATGCCGAACGGCGCCGTCATCCAGAACCAGACCTTCCTGGACGCCGACTACCACAGCGGCTCGGTGTGGCAGAGCACCGACTGGCCGGGCACGGCGTCCGCAACGAGCGTGTCCTGGACCACGCCTACGCCGTTCACCGTGAACGCCAACGGCCCCGCGCTCCGCTGGGCCTCGACGCACACCTTCACGTTCGAATCCGACGCAATGCCGGGCGACATCACCGTGGGCTTGTTCAAGAACTCGAACACCTACACGGTGTCCGGGTTCACCATTCCGACGCCGGACTGGCAGATCAACCAACCCCAGGCCTCGATGGACGTCAACGGCCTCACGAACAACGCCTTCCTGGGACCGATCCAGGCCGTGGTCAACACCGGCGCGAGCGCGACGTGGAACTACGGCAGCAACGTGTCCTCGATCGGCTCCATGTTCAACGTCTACTACCACCTCGGCAACGGCGTCTCATCGGGCATCACGCTCGTCGACGGTCAGATCGTCAACCTGAACGTGGCCAGCCCGACGCTGGCGCCGGCGTTCCCAGCACTACAACCGACGATCGCGTCCGCATCCGTACCGTTCACTGCGCCGAACGTGGCGCTCGATTTGACGATGCAGATGATGGTGACCGACGTGGCATCCCTGAGCGGAGTGTGGCTCTCGGCCGCCACTGAGCTGGATATCGTCACGTGCAGCGCCAACACGGTCCTGCACAGCCTCGGCGATGACGACAGCGTCGCCGTTCCGCTCGGTGTGGGCACGGACCACGAGTGCGTCACCAGCGTCGCATTCTACGGGACCACCTACACGACGCTCTTCGTCAACTCGAACGGATCGGTCTCGTTCAACACCGGATCGAGCGACTTCACTGCGAGCTCGAGCGAGTTCCTCCAGGAGATGCCGCGCGCGGCCGGCCACTGGTCGGACCTGAACCCGTCGTCCGGCGGCAGCGGGACCGTCTCCTCCAGCTCGACCACTGCGGGCGTCCTACGGGTCACGTTCGCCAACGTGACGGAATGGAGTCAGAACGCCACGGTGAACTTCGAGGTCGCGTTCTATCCCAACGGCAACGTCGGCATCGAGAACCACCAGATCAACTCCGGTCCCTGGGTCGGGACCACGATCGTCGGGTTCAGCCCTGGCAACAACGCGACCGGCTCCGTGGTCGACCTCTCTTCGCTCGTCGGGAGTTCGACTTCGTACCCGCTTGGAAACGCCGTGTACGAGATCGGCACGCAGGTCACGGGCTTCACCAGCGCCACTCTCGACCCCCTCAACAACCTCACCGTGAACTGATCAGGACGCGGCCGTCGGGGTATCCTCCCCCCGATGCCGCCCCCGCTCGTCTTCCGCATCGCTGATGCCCATCTCGCCGCGCTCGAGCGCGCGGGCGTCGGCGATCTCGAGGGACTGCTCCGCGCCGATGTCGGTGAGACGGTCAAGCACGCCCGCTCCCACCGCGAGGTCCGGCGACTCGAGAGCGACGGGTGCACGTACTTCCTCAAGCGCGTTCTCGGCGACGGCTGGAAAGAGGTCGTCCACGAGGCGGAGATGCTGGCGTTCCTTCACGGACGCGGAATCCCCGTGGCCGAACCCGTCGCGATTGCGGCGAAAGACGCGGCCGCGGCGATGGTGTCGACATCGCTCCCCGGGCAGACCACCGTCGAGAAGCGTGTGATCGACGCGCCGGTCTCCTTGCCCGAGCAGCGGGAGCTGGCCGATCGCATCGCGGACGTTCTCCGCGCGCTGCACGCAGCGGGCGTCAATCACCGAGACTTCTATCTCGGCCACCTGATTCTCGCGGATGATGGCAGCGTGAGCGTCGTCGATTTCGGCCGCGCCGAACGCCGGCGCAAGGTCCCTCGTCGACGCATCGTGAAGGACCTGGCCGCACTCGACTTCTCGACGCCCGGGCGGGTCGCGTCTCCGGCACTGCGGTGGCGGTTCCTGCGCCGCTACGCGGGACCCGACGCGACGCGGCGCACACTCCGAAGGCTCGCCGCGGCCGTCCGGCGCAAGAGCGCCCGTCTGCGCGCTCACGCCGAACGCAAGCTGGCCCGCGGAGACGGGAACGTCCATGTCAACCGGTGAACTCCTCGTCGTCGCCGGCGACACCGATCCCGCGCGCGGAGGACAGGAGCGCTCCGTGCTCGAGACGTTGCAGGCGTTCGCCGACCTCGGAGTCCGCGTGACGCTCGCCGCCCCGACTCCGCACGACGCCAGCGCCGCCGCCATCATTCCGCTGGACGCGGGACGGGGCGGTCGGGCCCAGCGCCAGCGGTCACTACTCGAGCACGCCACTCGAGTCGTCGCCGAACATCGGGGGCGGATCCCGACCCTGAGCTTCCTGCCGGTAGGCGGATGCGACCTGTATCTCCCCCGCGGCGGCCTCTACCCGGAGGCCTACGCGCGCAGTGCCGCGAGCCGACCGTCGGCGATTGGCCAGGCTCTCACCACGTTGACCGCGCGCTGGAACCCCGTCCGACGCCTTCTGTTGGAGGCGGAATCAGCAATCCTCGGCGGTCGGGACGGACCCGTGCTCGTCGCGTTATCAAACTACGTCGCTGATCAGGCGCGGCGGCACTACGGGCTCGGCGCGGAACGCGTCCGCGTCGTCCGTAACGGCGTTGCTCTCGCCCGCCTCGATCCCGATGCGCCCGCCGACCGGACCCCCTACGGCATCCCGGAGGACGCTACCCTGATCGTCGCCGCGGCCACCAACCCGCGCCTGAAGGGCATCCCCCAACTCGTCGAGGCCGTCGCGAGCCTCGGCGACACTGCACCGACCACCCGCCTCATCATCGCCGGTCCGTCGCAGCGATCCGCCGCGCCCGAGAACGTCCACTGGCTGGGTCCCGTCGAGGACCTCCCCGCGCTGCTGCGTTGCGCCGATCTCCTCGCCCACCCGACGTTTTACGACCCCGCCAGCCGGGTCGTCCTGGAAGCGCTCGCCCTCGGTGTCCCCGTCATCACCACGCAGTGGAACGGCGCTGCCGATTTCATCACGCCAGAGCTCGGTATCGTCCTCGACGACCCGTCGAGCATCGCCGACCTGCGCGAGGCCATTCTCGTCGCCGCGACCCTCCCGCGTCACTCACCCTCGACCGAGCAGCGCACCGCGATCTCGGCCACCCGCCACGCCACCGAACTCTGGAACCTCGCGAAGTCGCAGCAAGACCAGACGGGATAACCGCATCAGGACAGAGACGGACGAGAAGACGCTCCCGTCGCACTCCCCAAGACCTGGTTGCTCCGCAAGGGCTGGCGCGGCTGGGGTTGATCGGGGACCAGGACCAGCCCCGGAGGCGACGACCAGCCCGGGCATGACGCGCGCGCAGCGTGCGGCGTGGAGGATCTCCGAGGTAACACGTCGTCACCCCAGGCTGGGCGGAACCTGTCCTGATCCTGAGCACAGAGGGAGCGGTCTGGTCAGATCGGTGCTCGATTCGTTCACAGCCTCTGGAGTCCGCGCTCCCCGGAGAGCAGCATCGACTCACGCCCCTCCCAGCCCTACCCGTCCAGCTCCTGCACTACCCGCTTCGGCGCGATCATGCGAAAGCTCTCGATGACGAAGGCCTCGATCTCCTTCCAGCGAGGACGGCCCTTCAAGCGCATGGTGACCCAGCCGTGCCGGCCGACGTAGTCAGCGACCCGGCAATCGTCGCGTTCACAGAGGATCTTCTGTTCGGGGATGGTGGTCTTGAAGCCTAGAGACGCCTCGCCTTCCTTGTCTTCGCCGAAGGTGGCGAAGATCTTGTTCTTCACCCGGAAGGTGGGGTGCCCCCAGGCCTCCACTTCCGCCGTGTGGGGAAGGGCGAGGCAGACGCCTCGGAGCTTCTCGAGCGCTTTGTTGGGGTCCGCCATGACCCCAGAGCGTATTCAGCGGGTGCGGAGGTGCAACTTCAGATCCGCGACCTTGCCGTTTCGGTCGACGACCACGGGAACCGGGTTTGACGGACCATGGTCCGGGTGGACAGCGACGAGCGCGATCGCGAAGTCCGTGGGCAAGCGTCCGAGATCGAAGCGACCAAGCACCCCGCTGCGAACGAACCCACCGAAATGCGCGGTACCCCGGCCCTTCATCTTCACCACCGCGGCGTCGCGGTCGGCGATGAGCTTCTTCGAGCGCGGCCCTCGAACCACGGAGAATACGAACGCGCCCTTCACGGGGCGGCCGTCCGGCCCCACGACCCGGCCCGCGGCCTTCAGCGGACGATGCAGCCGGATCTCGATGCCCGAGATGATCGTGGTCGGCCCGAGATCGAACGGACCGAGAATCGCCGGTGCGTAGCCGTAGTGGCGCAGGTCGATGACGTAGCGGCCCGGCCTCAGCCCCGTCTTGTGGAAACCGACGGGGACCTCGCCGTCCCGCTCCCGCTGGACCGCGCGCTGCGCGATGATCGGAGGAAGGAACGAGGCCCGGATCTCTTCGTCGGTCCAGTCCGCCATCTCCGGTGACACGAGCCGCAGATCCACGTCGAGTCCCCATCCTCCGCGTTGCACGACCTGATTCGTCTCGTGATCGACGACGATACCGTGAAGCTCGGCCATGTGGTGGCCGTGATCCCGGACGTCGTGACGGCGCTTGGCGACGATGCGGAGGTCGTCCGCGCCAGTGCGTGCCTCGACGACGCATCGCGAGTACCGGTCGCCTCCGAATCGCACCTTCCACGGTCCGGGTTCCAGGCCCGCGCACCGGAACCGTCCGTCGCGCACCCGCGCCCACCTCCAGTCGTTTCCGCGAACGACATTCACACCGATGTCGCTGACGGGCTGACCGTGTACATCGACGACCGTTCCTGAGATCTCACCTCCGCGCTCGACCACCACGACCCGCTCGTGCCAGCCCCCGTCCGGAATCGCCAGCCCCTCGGTCAACTTCAGGTACCCGGTGCGGAGCGGAGAGATGGTGAGGATCTTGGGGCCGATGTGCGTGCCTTCGAGACTCACGGAGCCATCCGGCCCCGTCTTGCCGTGGGCCTCGCCTTCGGGACGATGGCCTTGGCCCGTCTTCAGCCGCCGGGCGACGCCCACGACGACACCCGCGACGGGGCGACCGTCGGAGTCCTGGACCCGCACGTCCAACGTGTACGTCCCTGGACGGTCCTCGGCGCTGCGCGTCAGCTGACGCGGCTCCCGTCGAATCACCACCTCTGGCTTCACGTCGAACGCGTCGCCCCACCCGGAGAGGTGATCCGTCCGCTTGAAGGACAGGCGGTACTCCTGGACTCCCTGGTCCACCGGCACGTCGAGCGAGTAGACCCCGTCCGCACCGCTGTGCCCCTTCACGGCGAAGCGCGACATCTTGCCGGCGCTCTCCGTCGAGAACGCGGTCACGACGGCATCGGCGAGCGGTTGATCGTCGTCGTCGATGACCCGGCCCGTCACCCGCGCAGTCGGCAGGTTCGCTCTCGCCGATCGCGGCACCGGCCGGCCCGGGGGAGACCCAAGCGGCGGAGACGGAGTCGCCGCCGTGTCGTGGTCCGCCGTGAATGCGAGCTTCTCCAGCGGGCGCACGGCGGGACCTTCGGTGTCGCCCCTCTCAGCCGTGCCGATGATGCCGCTCGCGACCTCGGGCGTCGGCCGCATCGGATCGTCTCCACCCGACCAGATGGCGACGCCGACGACGACAATCGCCGCACACACGAGGGCCGCCAGCAGGCTCGCCGACGAGCCGACGGCCGCGGCGGCGGTGGCGCCGTGCATCGCGAGCAGCTGCGCTTCCAGCCCGGTGGGGACCGCGACGGCCGCCTGATCAGCGAGCGCCGTCTCCAATCCGGGGAGCGCTCCGACGGCGCCGAGCTTCGGCACGTCACGGCGCAAGCGGTCGAGTGCCCGCTTCACGCGATCGTGCGCGGTTGGACCGGAGCAGGTCA
>NZBC01000112.1 GCA_002687715.1 Planctomycetota bacterium
CGGATGTCCTCGACCGTCCCGGTCGAGGTACACGATGAGACCCCGGCTACGGTGGCCGGACTCAACTAAACGAGTCTCCGGCGAACCCGGGGCGGTTCAGTTCACCTGGACCGCGAGTACGAGGTACATCACGTAGCCATACGCGTTCGGCGAGTTCGCCAGGAACGACAGGTGACCGAACATCCACCCGATGTAGATGAAGCCGATACTCGCCAAGGCCATCAACTGCAGCTGACCCTTGGTCCGGTCGAGCAGGATCGGCACCGTGATGATCAGCGCGATTGCGAACGCAGGCAGGGCGAGGAACATCCCGAGCCAGCCCTTTCGGTGGAACTCGGGCTCGTCCATCCAGCAGCACGTGGCGACGGTGACGATGCCGAGGTAGACGACACCGGTCATCCACCAGTCCCGGTAGAGGCCCGTGCCCCGCGCGAATTCCTTGAAGCCCATGAGCGCAAGGAGCAGAAACAACGCCATCGTCGTCGTGCGCCCGAGGAAGACCGCGCCGAGGAAGATCGGCACCATGATCAGCCAGCCGACATACGAGCGGCACGCGTGATCGAGCTTCTTGCCGGTCGCGAGACGAATGACGAAGAGGAGTACGCCCCCGCCGACGAGGAGGCCGGAGAGGATCCAGAAGAAGGTCAGGAAGACCGGGTCTTCGAGTGCGGTGCGCCACGTCATCGGATCACCGCTGCTCCACCTGCAAGGACCTGCGGATCCGGACCAGCCGGATCCAGATGCTCTGGACACAGCCCATCAGGATGGCGACGTGCGTCCAATCCAGGGCGGTCAACTCTCCCCCGGCGACCCGGAGGTCCCCATCTCCGAACCACAGGTCCCAGAGGACCAGCCACGCGCCAACGTTCAAGGCAACCATACGCCAGGGCTTGGCCATCACCCCGCTGAACTCGCGCTGGACCCCGATCGCCTGGCCGAACACTCCGACGTAGGCGACCAGGACCGCCAGAATCGCTACCCAGTACGCGAGCAGGGGCGAGCACAGCCCGCTGTGCGCGACCCCGGCGAAGATGACGACATCGGACACCCGGTCGGGCAGGTCGTTCAAGATCTCCCCCCACCGGCTCGCCTTTCCCGACTCGAGAGCGACCATGCCGTCGAGCATGTTGAGCCACAGCCGGACGTAGCACAGGCCGACGCCCGCGAGCAGCAGCGCCGGATGATCCCGGGCGAAGAGGAAACACGCGCCGGCTCCGGTGGACGCCACGATCGACGACAACGACACCGTGTTCGGATGGATGCCCAGGCGCACGCAGGCCGTCACGCTGTGGCGCCCCAGCAACCGGAAAGCGCCTGCGATCGGTCGTCGCCAGCTGGGGAGGTATGGGTCTCCGGGCTCGGTCATGATCGGACTCTAGTCCTTTCCGGTGGGATTCAGAGAACGCAACCCACGTAGCAACCGAGCGGCGGACACGCCCTCGGGCCGGGCTGCGGCAACGACCTTGGCAGCCTCCGTCAGTCCGTCGACTCGGCCGCTTCGCGCGAGCCAGTGCGCGACGACCAGGCCGCTGCGTTCGTAGCCCAGCGCACAGTGCACGTAGACCGGGCCTTTCGGAACCACCCGGTCGAGAAACTGCGCCGCGTCTTCGACGACCACCGGCTCCGGTCGTGCGAGATCCATCATCGGCGCGAAATGGTAGTCCATATCCAGGGGTCGCACCTCGGCATGCTCGGCGCACAGATCGAGAACCGCGCGCACACTTCGCTCGCGAAGCTGGAGGAGCAGGCCGGCGTCGGGCAGTCGGCCGTAGAGCACGCCAGGAACGACTTCCGCGAACGGACGCTCCGCCCTGCGGAAGAACCAGATCCGGGTCGACCACAGTGCGACAAGGTAGGGCGCGAGCAGGAGCCGAGACGGGATCGACAAGTAACCCCCGTACTTGCGGAAGACCCGTGGGCCGAGCCACCCGTAGCCGACCGCCACGACCGAGAGAGCGAAAGCGGACCAGACCAGGAGCCAGAACCCCGTCCAGGTCCACGCGCTGACCAACCACGCGAGCGCAGCCGTAGCCAGAGCTGCGCCGCCATGCCAGCAAGCCAGGGTCGTACTGGGTGCGCGCGTCACCCGAGAGTCCCGCCGTCCGATCAGGCCCGTGGGAAACACGTAGAACACGACCAGCGCGAGCACGAGGCCACCCACGACGTCGATGACGTGATGCTGGAGCGTCAGGACCGTGGACACGGTCACGAGCGCGAACCACGTGTGCATGACCACCCGCCAGAAGCCGCGCACGTGCCGGTGGTAGGTCCACCGCAGGATGAACACCAGCGCGATGTGCAAGCTCGGGAACAGATTGTGCGGCTGGTCGAAGGTGTGCAGAAGCTCGAAGACCGGACCGAAGACTCCGTCGACCTGTGGACGTTCGAAAGCAAAGCGCAGCGGCCAGGCCAGGAAGAACGCGGCGGCAACGAGAATGGCCGTGCAGATCCTCTTCGCGAAGATCTTGACCTCACCGACGCTCGTGCACAGGAACGGCGCGACGACGAAGAACGCGTCGATCGACATGTAGGGCACGATCAGGAACGGCACGACCGGGATCGATCTTTCCCACTCGTAGAAGAACACGGGTAGATCCCCGCGCGTCGCCGCAATCGCATTGGTGATCGAGTAGGCGACCAGGAACAATGCCGAGCACCCGGCCGACGCCAGCGCTGCGGCCTTGATCGGCCGCGCTTCCCCGATTCCGGTCACCGGTCAGCCTGCCCGGAGTTCGGCGAGAGAAACCGTGAAGATCCCATACCCGTCTATCTCCATCGCGATCTTCTTGAACCCGGCCTCCCGCACGAGGTCGTCCATCTCTTCCTGCGTACGGCGCCGCATCACCCACTGGTCGCCCTCACGGTTGACGAGCACGCGGGCGATCATCTCCAGTTGGGGATGCCACGGTTGACCGGTGTAGACAAGGTACGCCGTCCCCCCAGTTGCTTCGACCCCTCGGCGCAACGCCCGCGCCACGCCACGCAGCGACGTCGACACGGCATCATTCGACGGAAACAGCTCATGGAGTCCCGACACGATCGCGACGTTTGGTTCCGGATCGACACCGGCCACGGAATCCTCGTCGAAGGCGTCCCCACGTTCGAATCGCACGTTCTCCAGCTTCCGCTCCGCCGCCAGAGCGCGACCGACCTCGAGGTTCGCGGGTGACACGTCACGGAGCAGCGCCTCTACTTCGACATCGGTTGCCGCGCAGAGCGCATCGAGGACGTAGCGGCCTGCTCCCGTCGCGACGTCGAGCAGACGGACCGGACGACCACCGTCCGCCACTGAGCTGATGGCACGCAGCAGCAGCTTCTCGACGTGCACCTTTCGCTGCCGGATGCCACGCCAACCGACGCTCCCGAGGTAGATCCTGTCGATCCACTTGCCAATGAGCAGACTTCCCGCCGGCTCGTTGTCGTAGACGTAGTCGAGAGTCTGGCCGGAGTCGAATCCGGTCGCGCGACCGAGGCGAATGCCCCGGCTCAATCGGGCAACGGTCCGGATGACCAGGGACTGGATCCCGAAGTTGAACCACTTCGGGCTGAGTGGCGTGAGCGGCCGGGACAATCGCGCGTGCTCTTCGAACGTGTAGCCGCGCTGGTCGGCGTCAAGGAGAGGCTCGCGAGGCGATGCAGTGTTGAATGCACTCTCGACGAAGTCCCGGATCTTGTCGATCACGAGATGTCGGTCCTTTTCGTGCAGGATGTCGTGGTACATCTCGGGAAAGAACTCGATCCTCTTGTCCGTCGAGCCGAGATTCGCGAAGAACCGCCGCTGCGCGCCGAGACTGACCACCCAGTCAGAGCCCCCGTAGAGCAGCAGGGTCGGCACACGTATCGCTCCCGCGTCCGCGACGACGCGTTTGCTGGTGTCGTGCATGTCGAGCAGGACGTTGACTGCGATCGCCCGCGCAATCAGCGGGTCGTCGTCGTACCGCTTCGCTTGCTCCGCGTCGTGGGTCAACATCTTCGCCTTGACGTAGCTCTTGACGAACGACTTCTTGCCGCGCTTCATCCACTGCAGCAGGCGCAGCGCGGGGATCGCAAGCGGGATGTAGAGCTTGACCTTGAACGCCGGCGTCGCGATCACCAGTGCGCGGATCGGCGGCGCGTAATCGTGGACCCACGTCGTGGCCGTGACGGCGCCGACGCTGTGCGCGAGCACGATCAGGTTCGGCATCTCGAAGCCATGCGCTGCGCAGACGTGGTGTGCGAAGGTGTCGAGGTCCTTGACCATGCACGCAAAGCCCGGTGCGTAGCCTCGGTCGCCATCCGACTGACCGTGGCCGCGGGCGTCCCAGGCGAACACGGCCACGTCCCCCAAACCGAGGGCATGGACGACATCCTCCAGGCGGCCCGAATGCTCGTGCCCGCGATGGAACATCAGCATGACCTTTTCGGTCGGCGTCTCGGGCCGCCACGCGCGGTAGAAGAGCCGGGTGCCGTCCTCCAGCTCCATGGTGTGCTCGGAACAAGCCCTCGCAACAGCCGACGTCGAAGGTCCGGTCACTCTCTGTCTCCTGACGACGTCCACAGCGGGGCGAGACCACCCGGCCAACGGGCGAGGAAGGAAGCCTGCTGAGAGTAATACGGACCGAGCCGGCACATCCCTCTCAGAAGCACGATAGAACGCCGGGCGCTCAAGGTCATTATCCCTTTCGCACGACCTCCCATGCTCAACGACGACCGCCACTCTTGGCATCAGGAATTCGAAAAACGAGAACTCACATTCCCAGCCGAAGCGTCTTGTTTCTCTCAGACCCTGATCGTCGAGCGTGGTCCCGACCCGCGGCTCCTGGAGGTGTCACGCGACGGCAGGATCCGGGTCGACATCCCGCTGAATCCGGAAACCGGCAATGGCCACATGCAGACGCGTGTGGCACGCAAGCTCCCGAACGGCAACTACCTCGTGCCGCACCTGCGGGGATTCGCGGTCAAGGAAATTCGCGGTCAAGGAATGCGGTTCGGATGGCACGGTGGTCCGCACGATCAAGACCGACCTCCCCGCGCTCGGCGGCCGCAAGCCAGAGAACTGGCCCTTTACGGCGATCCGACTCGCCAACGGCAACACGCTCGTCAACCTCACCCACGGCAACAAGACGGTGGGGTTCGACCCGAGCGGGAACGTCACCTGGAGGTCGACAACTCGCATGTCGGTGGCCGCTTCGATGACGCGTGCGGTGGACAACGCCTGTCGAACGGCAACACCGTCATCTGCAGCTATCACCAGAAGAAGCCGGACCGGGCAAAGCTGTTCGAGGTGAACCGGGCAAAGAAGGTCGTGTGGGAGTGCCTGAACCCCGCTCTGAGCGGCATCCACGAAGTCCACGTGCTCACGACCAACGGCAAGAAGACGATCCAGCCCCCGATGAAGTGAAGCTCGCCATGAGTCCCAGGACTCGACCTCGGTTTTGGGGAAGGTAGGCGGAAGCGGAGTCGTCGCAATGGATGCGCGTCTGTCGCGCGAGAGGCTCCAATGAAGGTCTGCCGCAGGTACGTCGTCGGGCTGCTGATGGCCGGGTGTCTGGGCGCATGCGCCCCCGAGACCCGGAACGGTGCGTCGGAAGACCGCTCTTCCCACCTCGTCGCTCTCGGTGCCTATCTCTTCGAGAGCCCCAGGATGAGCGCGAACCAGAAGATCAGCTGCGCGACCTGCCATCATCCTGACCGGTACTTCAGCGAGCCGAGGAGACACTCACTCGGGGTCAACGGCACCGACGTCGGAGCGAACTCAGCGACGCTGATCGGCCTCGCCAACCGCACGGCATTCCCGCCTTCACCCATGGTCAGCGGTGCTCAGGTCACGGTGCTGGCTGGGGACGCGATGACGCTGGAGGATCGTTGCCTGGCTCCGATTCTCAACCCGGTCGAGATGGGGAGCTCGCTGGAGGCCGCCTCGGCCGCAATCGGCGCGGATGGGAATGCTCGAGTGCTCTTCCGAGCGGCGTTCGGCGATGGCGCGATCTCCCGCAAGCGGATCGGAGAAGCGCTCGCCGCATTCGTACGTAGCATCGAGCCTCCTCCGTCGAGCTACCGTGAATTCCTGGAGGGCCGCACGGAAGCCCTGACTCCCGTCGAGCGGAGAGGGCTTGCGGTCTTCGAGGGACGAGGACAATGCGCGGGGTGCCACGCCGGAGCTACTCTGACCGACGGCAAGATGCACGTGGTCCTACTTCCGGAGAGCAGGCGTGCGCGGGTTCGGCCTCGCAAACAGCGAGCCCGATTTGGCTACGGCGGCGGCTCGGATTTCATCACCCCCACCCTGACCCCGACCTTGTGGGCGATCACCAGGACATCACCCTACTTCAGGGACGGAACAGTCTCGGAGCTCGACGCAGCCGTGCGTGACCACGTGCGTGAATTGAGAGAGGTCGCTGGAGTCGAGCCGTGCGCTCCGCGTGGCAGAGAGCCCGCATTCTTGGAGATCAGTCCGCCGGGTTCCCTGCAGCCAACTCGGCCAGCCCCCCCGCCCGAGCGTCTCGGCTCAGGCGAGTTTGCCGAGCTGCTCGCTTTCCTCGCGACGCTGTCACCCCGCTCGCGATAGAGGCTCGGCCCAGCGGCGGACACGCGGGCGGCATCGACAACTCGCGTCGGCAATCTCCACCGCCGCAGCGCACCCCAGGCCGCGCCGTTTTGGAGGTCGCGGGTACCTGATTGTTGTAGGGTCTATTGTGGATGCAGAGAGTCTGGTGAGTCAGGCCCTTACCTCCTCAACCCCAAGGTAGCGACACGAAGTCAAGGAACCGCGCGTTCGCGGCGGTGGAGCAGAACAATGGCAAACGTAGTGTTCCTGTCGCTCTACGACCGCAACGCGTATGGCCTCCGGGTCATGTGTGCGAACCTCAAGCGACACGGGCACCGCTGCCACATGATCTTCTTGAAACGGTACGACACCAACCCGACGTACAAGCTCGAGCTCGAGGTCGGTGAGTACCCGTGGATGGGAGTGGGCAAGAACGGACGCGTGTTCAAGTACGCGTCCAACTCCCAGATCTCGGAGCACGAGCTGGAGATTCTGGGGGGCCTGATCTCCGACCTCGACCCCGACGTCATCGGGATGACGGTGAACACTCCGCTCCGGAGCCAGAACATCAAGACGACCCGCTTCCTCAAGGATCGTTTCGACGTGCCCGTGATCTGGGGCGGATACGACCCGACGGTCAATGCCCCCGACTGCCTCGAGCTGTGCGACTACGCCTGCGTCGGGGAAGGTGATCAGACCATCCTCGACGTCGCGAAGCGGATCGACGAAGGAAGCCGCGACTTCAAGGATGTTTGCAACCTGGCCTACCGCAGTGACGGTGAGCACGTCTACAACACGAAGGCGATCGCGGAGCAGAACCTCGACAACTACCCGTGGCGGGACGACACCCCCGAAGACAAGTACTTCATCGAGGATGACCAGCTCGTCGCCAACTACGACCGTCCGAACGATCGCGCGGAGGGGCACTACCAGGCCATGAGCGCACGCGGGTGCCCTTACAAGTGCTCCTATTGCTGTGAAGCGACCTTCAAGGGCCTGTACTCGGGCGAGAAGTTCCTTCGCCGTCGCTCCCCCAAGGACATCGTCGCGGAACTCGCGCACGCCAAGAGCCAGTTCAACCTGACGAAGATCCAGTTCGAGGACGAGATCTTCGCCATGAACGTGAAGTGGCTGAGGGAGTTCGTGCCGCTCTACAAGGAACAGGTCGACCTCCCCTTCACCGCCTACATCTACCCGACGCGCAACATCGAGGCGATTCTCATGCTCCTCAAGAGCGCGGGGCTGAACTACGCATGCCTCGCGCTCGAGTCGGGCAGCGAGCACATCAACAAGAAGGTCTTCGACCGGGTCTACGACCGCGAGACCTTCCTCGAGACGGCGCGAGTCTGCAAGGAACTCGGCATCCCCTACTACACCGACGTCATCACCTACAACCCGTACGAGGAGGAGGAGGATCTTCGCCAGACCCTGGACGTTCTCCACGAGATGCGCGGTGGTTTCAGCATGTGCATCAACAAGCTCTTCGTCCTCCCCGGGACCAAGATGGCCGAGGACATGAAGCGCGACGGCATCACGGTCGGCGACGGCAGCCGGGATTCGCTCTTCAACTACTACTGTCGCCTCTACTGGATCACGTCGTTCACGAGGCACTCGAAGCTCGTGGTCGGGATCATCGAACGGATGCGGATCTTCCGCCGCTACCCGTGGCTCCTCAACCCGACGATCACGGAGGCGTTGATCAACCCGATTGGATTCGTGAGGTCGCAGGCCAAGAACCACTTGCCGCGCCGACTGGTCAAGAAGCTCCAGACCCGCATCAGTCGCCGCCACGCCCCGGCCGCCGCCAAGGCGAATGCCAACCTCGGGACGAAAGTCGAGCAGCCGGTCTGCCGGTAGGGCCCCGGCGAAGAAGACCGCAGAGAACGAGCCCTGCCCCCGAACGGCGGGAGCGGGTCTCCGGGGCCGACTATTGAACGACCAGCTGCACTCCCTGGCTCAGTGAGATGCTCAGCAACGCCGACGGGTCGATGAACAGTGCTTGACCCGACGCAGTGACGGGGAAGAACGTCTGCACGTTGTTGAACTGCACGGGCGCGAACGCGTTCGTGAGGTTGGGAAGCGCCGACCCCGGCGAGAAGAACCACACCGTCGGCTGGGTCACCAGGTCGACGTTCACGATCTGACCATCCGGGAACGTGAGCGCGGGCGGCTGGCTCGCAGGAAGAAGTGGCTGGAGGTTGACGAGGAAGTCGAACGGCGTACCGAGCAGGGTACTCTGCATCTCGAGCGAGAAGGGCTGCCCAACCGAGATCGTCGTGATCGCCGGGTAGTAGATGCCGCCGTTTGTGCCGTCGATCGTCAGCGTCGCAGCGGGCTGGTTGACTTGGTACTCCGGCGGGCAGGGGCTGCCGAGGTTGATGCGGTCGACCAACAGGCCGTGAGCGTTCGCCGTACCGACGACGCCCTCGCGATAGCCCATGTACCAGGTGCCCGTCTGAAGTTGAGATGCCGCCACGTTGATCACGGTTCCGCTGGCCGGGTCGCCGAACACGCCGCCGAAGTTCGCGTTGACGGTCAGCCCGGTGACCTCAACCCGAATTCGCTGCCAGCCATCGTTGGCTCCCAGCGTGATGGGAATGGAGTGCAGGACGTTGCCGAGTCCGCCGCTTCCGTGGTCCATCAGCCTCAGGGTCGCCCCCGTGTCGTTGGTCTCGTAGGTCCAGGAGATCCCCGTGTTGCCATTGGCGGTGCTGCCGAACGGGAAGTTGTAGAACGTGCCCGTGGTCCCGCGGATCCCGAGGCTCCACTCCTCCGACTCTCCGGCCGTATGGCCGACGAAGAGATACACGAACGCCTCGAAGACGGTGTCCTGAACGGGGGGAGCCTTGAGGAAGCCGGCATCGCCTCCACCAGCCGGATCCCAGAACACCAAGCAGTTTCCACCGTCGGGGGACGCAGGAACGGGATTGGGCACGCTCGCACTGACGACCGTGGGATCCACCACGCGCGGCACGACGAAAGACGGCGCCACGCAGATCAGGTCGGTGCCGACCGGCCACTGCTCCAGGTCGTCGCAGATGGTCGGCGGCATGGTAGCGACGTCGTTCGTAGTCCCGGGGCTCTGCTGCTGCTGACCAAAGTCGGCACCGTTGTCACCGGTGTCCAACCCGTCCGCCCAGCGCGACCACGACAGTAACGTTGCATCGATGGACGTGAAGTTCCCCCAGATCGGCGTCCCCTCGAACAGGGACGGGTCCAGCACGGTCGACTTGTTGCCTTCGTACCCGACGGCGTCGACGACGGTGAGAGCCAGATCCCGGAGTACGATCGCCTCCTTGCTGTTCTCCCAGAGGTTCGCGGCACCCACGATCACGTCGACATTCGGAACCGTCGCAGCACCGATCACCAGATAGTCGCCGGCCAGCAAGATGGTCGACGCCGGGATCGTGTAGTCCGCGTTGTTGTCTCCCGTGAGCGGAGCGGACCACGCTTCGTCCGCCCCCTCGAGGACCCACCCTGAGATGTCGACCGGAGCTCCACCGGCGTTGTAGAGTTCCACGTACTCGCGGTCATCTCCGCCGGAGTCGTCGTACACGAATTCGTTGATGACGATCTGGGCCGGGCAGGCCACCGCCAATGCAAGCACGATCGCGATGGTGGACACTTTGCTCATGGCGGTCTGCTCTCGAAACCGGTTCACTCACTTCGAACAGGGGGGGACGTTGGAGACCGCAATTGTACGCGGTTTCACCCTGATCCCGCGAGCGGACCCGAAAAGCGGTCTCGTGGACGAGGCCGAATTGACGTGACTCTCTCGCGCATCGCATCTTACAATCGGGTCGGCGGCCCCGAACCGCGTCGCGTCATCTCGCAGCATCGCCGTTTGGAACGCATCCCCCCCCACCGTTTTCCCCCTCTCCTCCACCCATGACGTCCCCGCCACCACTCCCGATTCGCACTCTCGGCGAGATACCGGCTCTCTGCGGAGACGCCGGCAGGGCCGCCGTCATCGACGCAAACAGCGTGATGAGCTTCGGCCAGCTCGACCGGGCCGTGTCGGATCTGGTGAGCGCACTGGTCTCAGTCGGCGTCGGCCAGGGGGACGCCGTGATCCTGCTGCTGCCGAACGGGGGTGCGTTCATACGAGCGTTCTACGCTCTGGCCCGCATCGGAGCCGTGGCGGTCCCGATCAACCTGCAGACTCCCCCGGCGCGACTCCACGAGGTCCAGGAGCGGGCCCGGGCCGGATTCCTCATCACCCACCCCGACACCGACGTTGATCAGCTGGGGCCGCCGGCGAACCCCGTGGCCATCCTCAGGATCAGCGTCGGAATCGAGGAGCGACCGTTGGTCGGTGGGGAACTCCCGCGAACCGCGAGCGACCGCGACTACCCATCGCCCGATCCCGACGATCCGCTCGTCCTCTACTTCAGCTCCGGAACCACGGGGAAACCAAAGGGCATCGAGCTGACTCACGCACAGGCGCTCCGGGGCGCGGCGCTGTGGTCCCATCGGTGGAGCTTCGGCAGCGACACTCTCACCGTGATGGCCGCGCCGTTCTTCCACGTCGTCTTTCTCCCTCTGGTCATCGGCGCGCATCTCGCGGGCGGAGCCACCGCCGTGCTGCGCCGCCTGACCCCCCGAGCAGTGGTCAGCGAGATCGAACGCGTACAGGCAACGGCGGTCATGGCCAATCCTGCGCTGTTCATCCAACTCCTCAATGACCGCCGAGGCTCCTCCGCCAATCTCGAGTCCCTGGTCACGATCATCTACGGAGCCGCGCCGACTCCAGTCGAGGTCATCAAGCGGTTGCAACGCCGGTTCCCCGAGTCGGCGCTGTTCAACTGCTACGGCCTGACCGAGACGTCATCCGCGTTGAGTTGCCTCGGACCGGATGTCCCGACGGGACGAGAGGCATCAGTGGGTGAATCCCACGCCGGGGTCGAGGTTTCGGTGAGGGACGTCGCCGGGCACGAGGTCCCAGCGGGCCAGCCGGGGGAGATCTGCTGTCGCGGACCCAACGTCATTCGCCACTACTACTGCGACGCGCGATTGGACGCGGCACGGTTCCACCTCGACTGGCTTCGAACCGGCGACGTCGGGTTCGTGGAGGAGAACCACATCTACCTCCTCGGTCGATGCGACGACATCATCAACGTCGCGGGTGAGAAGGTGTATCCCATCGATATCGAGAACGTGCTCCACCAGGATCCTGCCGTCTCGGAGGCGGTCGTCCGAGGCGTCGCCGACAAGACGAAGGGTCAGGTCGTGACCGCGTGGATCGTCGCGCGCCCCGGAGAGGCCATCGACGTGCGCGCGCTGCAGCGACGCTGTGCCGCGGAGCTCTCCCCCTCGTTCGTCCCGCGGGCGTTCGAAGTCGTGTCGGAGCTTCCCCGAAACCCCGGTGGCAAGGTCGTGCTCCCGCAGGTCGACGACGCCAGCCCAACCGGGTAGTCCTCGGAATGAGGAGTCGGTAGCAACGAAGGCGGCGCGGCCCCCTCGCGTTGCACGGGCCCTTCAGCTGTGGCAAGGTACCGCCGAATGGAGGCCATGGCCTGTGTCCCAAACGCCTGTCACATGGAAGGAAACACGGGCCCGGTTGCGAGAGGACCGCGCGCGTCTTCGTACGTACATCGAGCGAGACGGCGCGCCACGCCCGTTTCTGATCGCTCTGTACCCTTCCTACGCCTGCGTGCTGATGCATCGCATCTCGCATTATTTCTGGCGACGCGGCTGGCACCGTCTGGGGCGGTTGATCTGGCACCTGAACATGGTCGTGACCGGAGCCGACATCGGTCCGGTTTCGAACCTCGGGCCAGGGCTGTTGGTCCCGTTTCCCGCTGCCGTCTCGATCTACGGAACCGCCGGACGTCACCTTACGTGCATGCCATTGAGCGGACTCGGCGGTGAGCTGGGACGAGACGAAGACGTCGGCGCGGGGCCCGGGCTGCCTCACCTGGGTGACGGGGTGACGCTCGGCCACCACGCGGGGGTCCTCGGACCCGTGCGGATCGGGAATCGGGTTCGATTGGGACCGGGTTGCATCGTGGCTTCCGACCTCGAGGACGACGCATCCGTCGAGCCCGCTCCGATTCGGCAGCTGAAGGGGCGAGTAGCTTGACGAGCGAGCCACGGCGCTGTCCACACCGAGCTCCCTCCGCCAGCTGGCGAGACGCGCAGCATGACGTGCGCCGATTCCACACGCGTTCCCTCCGGGGTACGGGACGACGCAGAAGATGGGGGCACTACGTGACGATGGTCCTGTCGCCGCAGGTCCTGTGCGTGCTGGTGTATCGCATGTCCCATTTCATGCACGCCAATGGGTGGATCAGGCTGGCGTTCGTCCTCTACCAACTTAATCAGCTCGCGTTCAAAGTCTCCATCGACCCGGCAGGCTGCATCCGTGGTGGCCTGTTCTTGCCCCATCCGCACGGAGTCGTCCTGTCAGCAGACGTGGGCATGCGTCTCACGATGTACGCCGACAGCCTGTGCTGTCCAACCAGGCCAGGGCCGGAGTCGGCACGCGCCGAACGGCCACAACTCGGTCGCCGAATCACGATCGGCGTGCACGCCGCGCTGATCGGCCCCATCTCGGTCGGAGACGGCACACGGGTGATGTACCGCACGGACGTCGAGCAAGACGCGAATGCCGGCTCCGTCGTCACGAGCGGGAGGATTCGCCTGCGGATCTCCAAGCCCGGAGAGACTCGAACGTGACCTCCCTCGTGGCACGTCTTCGAAGGGCCTGGCCGCGCGCACCGCGACGACGGTACTGCGTATTCGCGGGCTCCAATGTCGCCAAGGAATGCTGGCTCGCGTTGCGCGCGCTGGTCCAGCGTCACGATGACGCGGAGGCGATCACCGAGTTCGAGCGCCAGAGTGCTGAAGCCGCCGACTGCCGCCATGCCTTCAGTGTCGGCGCCGGCCGAATGGGACTCTATGCCATCCTCGGGTGCCTGGGGATCCGCCCAGGTGCCGAGATCATCATCCCCGCATTCACGTGCGTCGTCGTCGCGAATGCCATCATCTACCGGGGGTTCCGGCCGGTCTACGCCGACATCGATCCTGTCACGTTCAACCTCGACATCGACCACGCGGAGACGCTCGTGGGAAGCGCGACGGCCGCCGTGTACCTGCAACACACGTTCGGCGTGACCGCTGACGTCGAGAAGACCCGCGCATTCGCAGAACGACACGGGCTGGTGGTGATTGAAGACCTGGCGCATTCGTTGGGCGCCTCCCACGATGGGCACAAGCACGGTGCGTTGGGTGACGTCGCGTTCATGTCCGTCGATCGCACCAAGGTCATCAGCACTCAGCTCGGCGGCGTCATCACGACCAACGACGACACCCTCGCGGAGGCCCTCGCCGAGGAGCTCGCAGACACGCCGCACGTTAGCCCGTGGTTCGCGCGGCGCATCATGGTGAGCTTCATCGCCGACTACGTCTTCAACGGACCGTACGGCCGTTGGTTGTCCCACCCGGCGCTCGCCGCACTCTCACGGCTCGGCCTGCATGTCATGTGGCGCGATGAGCTCTCCATGACCCGCCCGAGCAACCCTCCGTTCCCGTGCCGGTTGACCGCCGGCCAGGCTCGCATCGGCTCCTCCCAGCTCTCGCGCCTGGAGACGAACCTGGAGCATCGCAGACACGTCGCCCGATGGCTCGAAGACCGCATCGGATGGTACGGCGAGAGGCTGGCCGGACGGTTCGACGAGCAAGCGTGGCTACGCTACTCGTTTCTCGTCGAGGATCGCGACGAACTGGTGCGCCGCGCCTCCCGACACATCGACCTTGACGTGTGGTTCACGAGCCCGCTGTCCATGAGGAACCACGACCTCGAGGCCGTGGGATATGTCGAGGGAAGCTGTCCGGTCGCGGAGAGGACCGTCAGGCACATCGCGAATCTGCCGACCCATCCCCGCATTCCTCTCGCGGCGATCAAGCGGTTCTGGCAAGAGCACGGCGATTGGATCTCCGACCACGCGATCCGGCCTGCCGCGCGCTCAGGATCCACCGGGGAGCCAGGCCCGAAGTAGCTCCTCGTAGGCGCCCAGGATGATGTCCTGCGTAAACGCCGCCTCGAATCGCGCACGCGCCGCCTTCCTCATGGCCTCGAGTCTCGCATCGTCCGTGAGCAGCCGATCGAGGGCCGCAGCGCATGCGTCGGGCCCCGAGAAGAACTCTGCGGCGTCCTCGGTGGCGACCCAGCGGTTGAACGGGTTGTCGTGAGCCAGCACGGCCGAGGACGCGGCGAGCGCCTCCACGAGACTCGGGTTCGTCCCGCCGTGGTGGTGCCCATGGATGTACAGCCTGGCACCGGCCCGGAGCGTCTGGACTATCTGCTGATCGAAGACCGCTCCGAGGAACCGCACGGAGTCGGAAGCAGCCGCCATGACGCGCCGGTGGAACCGGTTCTTCTCCGGATGGTAGGGGCCGACGACCACGAGCACCTCTTCTCGCTCACGTCTCGACCACGCTTCCATGATGTCGATCAGCGAGTGGCCGGGCTCTGATCGGGCGATGACGAAGACGTAACGGTCGGCGACGAGTCCCAGCTTCGCGAGTACGTCACGGTCACTCCCATCGACGGGCTCCGCGCCGTAGGGAATCATGGTGATCTTGCGGGGGCAGACGAAGGGGCGCGACTCCAGAAAGTCCTGGATGCGGGGATGATCCGCGACCAGGTGGTTCGAGCACCAGCAGGCGAAGAGGTGATTCACGTAGAACCAGACCCGTACCGGCAACGACCACTTGCGTCGCGTCCAGTCGATACCGCCGAAGTTGACGACGTTGCGCACCCCGCGGCAGCGCAGGATCAGGAAGAACAACGCCGTGTTGTAACCAAGGTTCAGGACGAGGTCGGGCTCCCGGCTCGCGTGCCACGTCGACTTCCAATCGAAGGCGATCGATCCCTTCGCTCCCTCACTGCGAACGGGGATGTGAATGAGCCGGATGCCCCGCCACGTCTCTTCGCGTACCGCCTCTCCCCCATCGTCCTGGCAGTAGACGATGACGTCCCACCCCCTGGCCACGAGATAGAGCGCCAGGTCCTGAGCGAAGGTCTCGAACCCTCCATAGGACGCCGGGATCCCGCGGGCGCCCAGGATACGCAACCGAGGTTTGGGCTCAGCTGGCACCATCGATCAGGGCCTTGGTTTCCGCGATGTTCCGCCGCGAGGACGCACCGAACATCACGGACTCGATGCGGGGAAACCCCGTCACGTACGAGATCGCTTCGGACGGTGAGATCGCGCCTGCGGCCATGACGGACATGGCGGTTCCGCGGAACGGACGTGAGCCGTTGAGGACCTCCTCGTAGGACGCTCGGTCCGGACTCATCTGGAATCCCATGCTATTGATGGCAGAGCAGACGATCGGGTTCTCGATCCCGGCGCGATCGAGGAAGTCGAGAGTGCGCGGGAGGTTCAAGGTGATGAACCCTGCCTCGACCCCGAAGCGATCCTTCACGAATCGATGAAAGCTGGCGGCGGCTTGCGTCCAGCCGAGTCCAACGAGCAGGTCGGTGACGATGTTCTGCAGGTACACCACGCGGACGTCGAGGTCACGGAAGGTCTTGAGCTCGATGTCGACGAGGATCTCCATGGCCTTCAGCGCGTCCTTCGTGAAGAGCAGGCTGCTGCCCCGCTTCACGAGACCCGCGACCGAGCTCATCGACATGCCGGTGAGCACGGCCTCCTTGAGGGCCCCCGCGAGCCCCCGCTCGTTCACGAGCTCCGCGTACTTGTGAGCGTAGGGGACCGCGGGGTAGAAGCGCATCCCAGAGTAGCGGTCCGGGTTGTTCCGAAAGTGATCACACAGTCCGGCCATGCGCGAATGGGTGCTGAACGTGAACCCCCGGATGCCGACGTCATAGGCCGTGTCGATGACGTCGAGGATCGCGCGATCGTCCTGGAAGCGTCGCATCGAGGCAATGGCTTGCTCTTCAGACCGGTGATTCACACCGAAGAACTGGTTGTCACCGAGGATGATGCGGTCCATGTCGTCAACCCTCCCCTGCCGCGGCATCGGCCCGAATGCGCTCGACGACGTCATCGGTTCGCAGCCCGTCGGCGAACGTGCACTCATTCGTGCGGCCGCGGTCAGAGATGCAGTCGATGAAGTGATCGAGCTGCGCGGTGTACTCCAGCCCGCGCAACTCGTAGCGGATGGGCCGTGCGAGCTCGGGCAGGTCGAAGCTGTTCCACCCAGACCGGAAGCGACCGCACGCAGGGTGCTCCTTCTTGAGGTAGACCCGCAACGACTGACGGTCGGCAACGACCTTCCCCCCGGTGGCGAGTAGCTCGAGACGGTTGAACGGACGACGGTGGGTCTCGTCACTCCAGTTGACGATCAGGTTGCCCACGAGCCCGTTGTCGTACTCCGCCGTTGCGTACACCGCGTCGTCGACGTCCTTGGAGTAGATGGTCTGGAGCCGACATCCCCGCAGGCTGGCGGGCGCCCCGAAGAGGTAGTCGGCGAGATCGATGCAGTGCGAACCGAAGTCCAGCAAGCACCCCCCGCCTTTGGACCTGTTCATCCGCCAGCTCTCGTTCCAGGCCCGAATGACCGTCCGGCCAATCATCTCGTTCCGATAGTGCAACGGTGTGCCCAACGCGCCGGCATCGAGGAGAGTCTTGACCTCCCGGAACACGTCGTTGAAACGCAGAAAGTAGCCAACCTGGTTCACGATGCCCGCCGTTTGCGCGGCCTCGCAGGCCCGGCGACCATCGGCCAAGGACAAGGTGAACGGCTTCTCCATGAAGACGTGCAACCCACGTTGTGCAGCATCGACCGCCACCGCGGCATGAGAGTCGGGCGGCGTGCAGACGACGACGAAGTCCAACTCCTCGCGCTCGAGCATGCTCTCGTACGAATCGTGGATCGCCACGTCGCTGTACCGTTTGAGATTACTGGTGATGAACCCCGACGTGTCGCAGACCGTGTTGATGCGCACGTCCGGATGCGTGTTGAGGATGGCGTAGTGGGTGACTCCCATGCGCCCGAAGCCGACGATGCCGCCTTTCAACATTGCACGTGATCTCCGAACCTGATCCACGACCTAGCGGTCGCGCAAGTAGATTCGCCATTCTCCGTAGTCCGTACCGCTGAACCGACCCGCCAACACCGGATCGCGCATGAAGACATCGGCGATCCGGGGCCAGTCGACGACCGCGTCCAGGTCCACGTCGTTCACATAGTCCGCGAGTCGTCCCGTCTCGAAGTAGGGGTGCACCTCGGGGTTCACCTTGCCGTCGAGGTTCTTGACGTTCGGACAGAAGTAGCCGGTGGTCCCGCTCTGGAACATCCCGATCGCGAGGTCTGGATACCGGGAACGCAGGTGCATCGCGAGGTCGTAGTTGGACTGGTTGTTCGGGCCCTGGAATCCGCGAACCGCGTCTCCGGCCAGGAAGACCGCCACCAGGACCAGGCCCGCTGCGACGAGCCGGCGCGGGAACGCTCCGCCGGTCAGGGTCAGAAACACCGTCAGCACCACGGGCCCCGCCGCGACGTTGGCCGGATGCAGGTACCGGCCCATGAACCAACTCGCGGAGCCGAACATGACGGTGTACATCGCGGCGAACACTGCGAGGTTGAGGGCGACGAAGAGCACGACGACCCGCTCGGCGCCCCCGTCGGGCGGGCGAGCGCTCAGGTGGCGACGCAACAGAAGCACGCCCGCCAGCGCCATGGCAACCAGGAACACTCCCTGTAACGCGGGACTCGCGGGGAGGCGGTTCAACAGCTTCCCGATCGGAAACAGGAGCGGCGTGTCCACCACGTGCCGCGCGGCTTCCACGACGTTCGAGGCCACGTCGGGGCCCTGGGGAAACACCCCGTCCGTACCCGGCGTGATGGGGTTCCGGCTCGCCTGCCCGCTGATGGGCATGAGGCTCCCGAAGTTGACGACGTTCGAAACCAGCCACGGACTCAGGATCGCCGCGGCGACGAGACTGAAGCCCAACGCGTCACGAAGACGACGCCCGAGGTGCGCCCTCTTCCCGTGAAGCGTGTGGAGCGCAGCGAGAATGCAAACGCCGACGACACAGTCGATGCGAGCAAGACAAAGGAGTCCGAGACAGGCACCGACGCCGAAAACGAACCTCCGCGCGGGCCCGTCCGGCTGCGACGGGCGCAGCTTCAGGTAGGCCATCAGCGAGCCCGCGAGGAGCGTCGTGGCGCACCCCGTGTCGAGCCCATTCAGGTCGTTGGTCACCGAGAGAGGATGGGCAAGATAGAGGCAGGCGGCTGCGATTCCCGCGACGCCGCTTCCCGTCATACGGCGAGCGAGGGCCGCGAGCAGAGTCGCGGTGATCACGGTCAACGCCAGCGAGAAGACCATGAACCCGCGGACCCCGAGGAGCTCGTCGTCGGGGTCTCCGATGTAGAAGAGCGCGCCGACGAACGTGGAGAGGGGCTGAAAGCCGTTGGTGAGATTCTCGCCGTCGGCGGTCATGCCGCGCCCCGCCGCGAGGTTGCGAGAAACAGAGAACGCGTAGTACGCGTCCTCGCTCACCGGGGACTCCCTCAGGAAATGCGGATCCGGATCGAACACGTACGCACACCGGATCCCGAAACCGGTCAGCCCAGCAACGGCCAGGACGACAACTGCCCAAGAAGGCAAGATAGCAGCGAGTTTGGTGGACATCGAAGCGAAGAAGCGGACCCGGCTACTTCTTCCTACGCACGCGCGCGACGTCGGAATCGAAGTCCCCGTCGGCGTTCATGAACACGACCACGAAGTAGAGCCACTTGCCGTCTGCGGTCAGGGAGGGCTCTGCAGCGACGACGCATCGGCTGTCCGCGGCCGGCGAGATCACCGGACGTGGCTCGGTCCACTTCTGCTTGCCCCGCCGCTGGCTCTCCCAGATCGACACCCGCTTCGTGTTCCGGTCCGAGATGAAGAAAAGTCGCCCGTCATTGGTCAGGTGGGGAGTCCACTCGTTCGAGTCGGCACGGTTCACCGGAGCTGGAAGCGGCTTCGGGGGGGCCCACTTGCCCGCTGTTTCCGTGGACAGCCACAGGTCCTTGCCACCAAGTGCGCCAGGCCGGTTGTCGCTCCAGAACACGAGCTCGCGCCCGTGCTTGGAGACGACGAAGTGCGGGTCGAATTCGTTCGCGGGCGTATTGATCGGCAACGCCCGGCCGTCGACGAAGAGATCATCGTCGTGGTCCGTCGCGGTCCCCGGCTGATTGGATTGGTAGTACCAACGGCCCCCGGCACGCATCGGCCCGCCTTCGCTCGTGCGGTTCTTCGAGTAGCGGAACGGCTTGGGAGCCGACCATCGATCGCCGACGAGGTCGGATCGAAGGATGTCGATCGAGCAAGCCGGCTCGACGCCGCGCGCGGGCCCTCTGCGGAAGTCCGGCATGTTGGCCGGGTCAGCCTTGCCGCGGGTCGCCCAACCGAGCAGGTCTCCGGGGAAGTACGCAAAGTGCAGGTTGCGCCCGTCCGGCGAGATGAAGATGCTGTCCTCCCAACCGGCGGAGTTGACCTCACCCCGAATCAGCTCCGGGGTTCCCCATTCTGCCGCTACGACGAGTTCGCGAAGCGCCTTGGCCTTGAGCCGATCCCAGGCGCCCTTGTCGAACGAACGCGGCTCGGACGTCTCCGACCCTGGCCAGTGCCGACAGACACTGAACAGGCACAGCGAAGAGACGCAGAAGATCGCGAGAAGGAGCAGTCGCAAGATTCGTCCCAAGGAGTCAATCAGCGAGCGGAACGGTGCGGTGACCAACGACGGTGCAGGAGACGAGCTTTCGCCCCTGGTAGCTCTGTCGATGATACCGCAGATCCGAACGCTCGAACCCCACCACCCCGAGAAACCGCCTGATGACATCCGGGGTCAAGGTCCACCAGACCATGCAACGCTCGATCCGGTCTGGCGTCAGGTGACCATTCCAGCTCAGGGGCTCGCGCGCGTTGGGGAGGAACCGCATGGCCGGCCGGAACCACCGGCTGAGCTGGTACGACAGGAAGTTGCGGGGACCGAGAATCTCGGTGATCACGATCTTGTCCCGCGTGCGACGCGCCACGGATTCGATGGCACGAAAGGGGTTCTCCATGTGCAGGAGTGTCGCGCACAGGGTCCCGACATCGAACCGACCGATGGCATCCGGGATGTCGTACACCGACGAGTACACGACCCGATTCCGTGACTCGTGCAGCCGGTGCGCCAACCAGTAGCCGTTGTTGATCCGATCTATCCCGCCGCGGACGGTCTCGATCATCGCGTCGTGGTCGACCCGCGCGTAGGGCACGAAATCCCAGCTGATGTCCTTGGACAGATCGCAGGACACGACCTCCGCCCCTTGACGCTCCATGTAGAGGGAGAGATGGCCGTTCGCGGGACCGACCTCGAGGACCCTCTTGCCATCGAGATCGACGTTGCCGAGGTAGACCGCTTCACGACCACGGAGGTCGAACTGCCCCTGGACCTCTCCGATCCCGGGCAGGTCCATCGTGTGGTAGAAGATGCACTCGGAGACGTCCCGTACGTTTCTTGGGGTTGCGAACACGGACTCGCTCAAGGCGTTCTCCTCCGGATGAGCGGAGCATGGTACGTCAGCGGGGCCTCCGGGGCCTCCCCGTTTCGATGAAGTGAGAGCTCGGCGGTTTGGGATCATGAGCACGGATGAACAGGGGCGGGTCGCGATCGTGCTGGGCGGGTCGGGCGGAATCGGTCGCGCCGTCGCCAGGGAGCTGGCCGCGACAGGCCATGATCTCTTCCTGATCGCCCGCAACCAAGCGCGTCTCGAGGAAGCGGCAAAGGAACTCCGGGACACCGCTCGCGGGGTGCGAACGATCGCAGGCGATCTGGCAGACCCAGAAGCGGTCCGGGAGCAGATCGAGTCGGCGGCAGCCGCGGCCGGACGTCTCGACGTCCTGGTGAACGCGTGGGGAGGAATCGCGCGAGACCATGCGATCCGTGCGCGCCCCGCTAGCATCGAAGACAACATCCGCGATCACCTCGTCGCTCCCATGGTCGCCGCGAAATCCGCCGCGCTGAGCATGAAGCGATCGGGAGGCGGGCTGATCATCCAGCTCGGTTCGATCGCGGCAAACGAAGCCATCGGCGGGGCCGCCTCCTACGGTGCCGCCAAGGCGGCGCTGCTCAGCGCCAGCCGAAGCCTGCAACGAGAAGTGGAAAAGCACGGTGTGAAGGTCACCGTCATCTCGCCCGACCGGGTCGACACACCCTTGCATGGGGAAGAACATCCCGAATCATCGGCCATGCTGCGTCCCGAAGACGTCGCCGAGGCCGTAGGCTTCGTCCTCCGGCTGTCGCCGACCGCGATGGTCGAGGAGGTCACCATCCGCTGCCGCGGCGACCGTTGATCCCCCGCCCCACGAACTCGTCGCGAAGCCGTCCGCTCGTCCCCCAAGCCCGTGATAGTCTTCCGAGGCTTCGCTCGTTTCCCACCACCCCGAACCACCGATTCGAATGGAGACCTTCGACCCTCGACCGCCCCTGCGCGAACTGCTCTCGCAGGAACTCGGTGACCAGGAGGTCCGCGCCCTGGAAGCGGGCTGCGGGTCGTTCGATCACCTCGAGATCCCGCCCGGCTGGTTTCTCTCGGGCGTGGATATCTCGCCCGAAGCGCTGGCGCGCAACCCCCGGATCGATGAGCGAATCGTCGGAGACTTGCAGACCATCGCCCTGGATTCGCGATTCGACGTGGTCTTCTGTTGGGACGTCCTCGAGCACGTCGGCGACCCCGAAGCGGTGCTCCGCAACCTGGCCCGGGCGTTGGTGCCGGGGGGGCTACTGGTTATCGGCGTCCCGGTCCGATCGAGCTTCAAGGGCTGGGTGACCCGCCTGACCCCCCACTGGTTTCATGTGGCCTACTATCGGCACGTCATGAAGTGGGAGAACGCGGGGCAACCCGGAGAGCGCCCCTTCCCGACCCCCATGCGTAAGGCCATGGAGCCCGACAAGTTGAAGGGGCTGCTCGCCGAACTCGACGTGACCGAGATCTGGGGCACGAAGTACGCGGCAGCCTTCTACGGAGACATCCTGAAGAAGTACGGGCTCGTCTCGCTGCTCGCCCGCATCGGTGCCCGCCTGGTTTCTTTCTGCTCATTGGGGCGCGTCGACCGCAGGTGTTCGGACTACGTCGGGGTGTTGCAGCGGGGCAGCAAATAAAACCGGAAATTTCCGGCTCTCCTGACCATATCCCGGGTCACCAGGTAATAACGAGCCCCCCGCAGCATAGGTAGACCATGGACATCAGGGCATCGATGGAATGGAAACCGAAC
>NZBC01000113.1 GCA_002687715.1 Planctomycetota bacterium
CGATCTGGGTCCGTTCGCCAAGGAATCGTGGCCGGAACCCGCGAAGGGATTCGCCGCGATGGTGGCGCGGATAGACCGCGACATGGGCCGGCTCCTGGACCGACTCCGCAAGCACGGAATCGACGAGAACACGCTGGTCCTCTTCACCTCCGACAACGGTCCTCACAGCGAGGGCGGCCACAAGTCGAAGACGTTCAACTCGAGCGGCCCGCTGAAGGGACAGAAGCGCTCCTTGCACGAAGGCGGCATCCGCGTCCCGATGATCGCACGGTGGCCCGGGCGAATCCCCGCCGGAACGACGTCCGCCCAGGTCGCCGGATTCCAGGACCTCCTCCCCACATTCGCCCGCATCGGAGGTGCGACAGCCAACGTCCCGCGGGACATCGACGGCGTGTCGATCGCAAGCTCGCTCCTCGAAGCCACTCCGAAGATCGTCCCCAGGAGCCTCTACTGGGCGTTCTACGAAGGGCGAGGCGGTCAGGCCGTCCGCAACGGCCGCTGGAAGGCCGTCCAGCAGCCCTACCACACCAAGGTGCGGCTCTACGACCTGAAGGACGACATCGGAGAGCAACACGACCTTGCGGCGAAGCGCCCGAAGCTGGTCGCGAAGCTCTCCGAGATCATGAAGCAGTCCTACGCACCGTCCGACCGCTGGAAGTTCAAGCCGCGCCGCCGGTAGCCCGACGAAGCCGACTCTCCCGGGAGCGCGGACCGCCAGGTCCGCTCCTGGGCCCGGATCTGGCTTGCCGTCAGAGCGGGCGTGGAGGTCCGCGTTCCCGAAAGAGCAGATCGCGCAGCGAAGCGAGGACCTGGTCCGGTCGGTCCGCTGCCGGCGCATGACCTACGTCCTCGGCTGACGTTGCGCCAGTCAGTACCAGGCAGGATGGCACTCCGGCGGAGTTCGCCATGCGGATGTCGGTCGCAAGGCGGTCCCCGATCATCAGGGCGTCACCCGGGGCGACTCCGAGACGGGCGAGCACCTGGTGGATCATCGCGGGCTCCGGTTTGCCGATGACCGTTGGGCGCCGCCCGCACGCGACGTCGAACATCGCGATGAACGACCCCACGTCGGGAAGCGGCCCATCTGGATCGGGACACGTCGGATCGGGGTGGGTCGCGATGTAGGGCAATCCGGCCTGCAACAGGTGCGCCGTGCGGGCGATGCGGTCGTAGGTCAGCGTCGTGTCGTACGCGAGCACGACGACGTCCGGGTGGGCGTCGTCGATCACGAGCCCCGCCGACGTGAAGTCGTCCGCCAACCCCGGCGGTCCCACCAGCCACACGGACGGACGCGGGTCCTTCCCCTTGAGGAAATCGATGGTGGCGTCGCCCGCAGTGTAGAGCTCGTCGGGGCGCGGATCGAATCCGGCGTCGGCGAGCCGCGCGCACCACGCATCCCGCGAACGCGACGTGTTGTTGGTCAGCCACACCAGCGGCACCGACCGCTCGCGCAGGTCGTCGACGAGCGCACGCGCTCCGGGGAGGGCACCTGTCCCGAGCAACGTCGTGCCGTCGATATCGAGGAGCACGGCGCGCCGATCCTGCAGCGTCGCCATCACGTCGTCGAGAGGAACGGGTGGTCCCGCACCTCCGCCGGAGTGCCGAGGGCCAGGATCTCCCCCGCGTCCATGATCACGAGCCGGTCCGAGATCTCGAGCGCCTCGTCCTGGTCGTGGGTCACGTAGATCACCGTGAACCCCGTCTCTTGCTGAATGCGGCGGATGTCACGTCGCATGCGAATGCGGAGCTTGGCGTCGAGATTGGAGAGCGGCTCGTCGAGGAGCAGGACGTCGGGCTCCATGATGAGTCCGCGCGCGAGCGCGACGCGTTGCTGCTGGCCGCCGGAGAGCTGCGCGGGCCGGCGGGCGCCGAGATCGCCGAGCCCGACCAGGGCCAGCACCTCCCCCGCCCGCGCGCGTCGCTCCGGCCTGCGCTCCCCCCGCACACGCAGCGGGTAGGCGACGTTGTCGAGGACGCTCATATGCGGCCAGACCGCGTACGACTGGAACACCATGCCAATGCGGCGGTCTTCGGGAGGCACCCACGTCCCCAAGGCGGCGTCGCACACGCATCGCTCGCCGACGTCGATCGAACCCTCGTCCGGAGTCTCGAGACCCGCAACGAGACGCAAGACCGTCGTCTTCCCGCACCCGGAGGCGCCGAGCAACGACACGAACTCGCCTCCCGCCACGGCGAGGTCGATTCCCTTCACGACGTGATTCCCGTCGTAGATCTTGCGCAAGCAGGAGAGGGTGACGGTGCTGCTCATGAATCAGATTCCGTACCGACCCCGTGACACGACCCGCAGCACGATGTTCGACGTGATGACGAGCCCAAGCACGACCGTCGCGAGTACGCTCGCCGCCGTGGGGCCTTCGTACTCCTGGAGTTCCCACATTCGGGTCCCGATCGTATCGAGTCCGGGCCCCGCGAGGATCAGGGACATCGTCAACTCGCTGAACGACGGCATGAACACCAGGAACCAGCCCGCAACGATGGACGGTAGGACGAGCGGGACCCAGATCGTCCGCAGGCGGAGCCAGCCCCCTGCACCGCTCATCCGCGCGGCGTCGGAAAGTACGTCGTCGATGGTGCCCAATCCCTCACCGATGGCGCGCGCCGCAAGCGCGACGTACTTCGCCACGTAGGCGATGAGCATGATCCACACCGTGTTGCGCAGGTCGATGGGCCTCGTCCACAGGAGGATCAATCCGATTGCGAGGACGGTGCCCGGCGTCGCGAGCGGGATGGCGGAGAGCCCGAAGACCAGGCCGCGGCCGCGGTGGCGCGTCTTGATGGCCAAGAACGCCACCAGACCTCCCAGCACGACGGCCACCGTCGCCGCACCGACCGCCAGTCCGACCGACGTCAGCAGCGCGTCTCGAATCTCCCGGCGCTGGAGCACATTGAAGTTCTCACTGGTGAGATTGTCGAAGCTGAAGTCGCCCGCGATGCGAAAGAACGCGGTCCCGCATACCGCGAGCGCCGGCAGGACCACCGCAATCAGCACGAACGACCACACGCCCAGCACGACCGGGAATCGCGCCCGGCCGAGCCGCACGACGCTCGGCCGGGACGCCTTGCCCGACACGACGGCGTGGCGACGGGCCCGCACGAGCAACGGCACCAGCGCGAACCCGAACAGCAGAGTCGCGAGGGCGCTCGCCTGGCGGAGACCGTCCAGGTCGCTGGTCAGCGACTCGTAGATCCGGGTGGACAGGACGTCGATGCGAGCGGGCGCGCCGAGCAACGCGGGGGCACCGTACGCAGAGGCCGTCGCCATGAACACGAGCCCGCCGCTCGTCGCGAGGGCAGGTCGCATGAGCGGCAGCGACACGTCACGGAAGACCCGCCACGTCCCCGCACCGCTCATCCGCGCCGCGTCTTCCAGCGCGGGGTCGGAGTTCTCGAGTGCGGCGCGGACCGTCAGCAGGACATACGGGTAGAAGCTGAGCGCGAGCACCCACGTCAACCCGCCGAACGAGTACACGTTCAGGACGCCTTCGCCGAGCAGGACGTTCAGCAATCCGACCTGCGGGTTGGCGAGGTTGATCCACGCGACGGCGGAGATGTACGGGGGGACGATGTACGGCACGGTGAGCAGCGTGCGCAGGACGCGGCGCCCGGGCAGGTCGGTCCGCATCGACAGCCAGGCGAACGCGCCGCCGATCAGAAGCGCGAGCGCGGTGGTCGCGAGGGCGAGCTTCAGCGTCGCCACGAGCGCGGACCGTGATTCCTCATCCAACACGACGTCCCACCAACCGTCCCCGGCGCCCTCCCACGCCACCCGGGCCAGCGGCAGGATGCCGACGATCACGACGAGAGCTGCTGCAACCCAGAACCCGAGCCGGCTCATCCGCCCTTCATGATCTCGCGAAAGCGCCGCTTGATCGCGTCCCGGTCCTTGCGCACGGTCTCGACGAACTCCGCGTTCCACGGATAGAGCGGCACGTCCTTCCACGCGCGCGCGCCCACGGGCGGTGCCGCCTCGGGCAGCGGCGAGTACATGTGGCCCGAGACGATGCTCGCCTGCACCTCGGTCGAGAAGAAGAGGTCGTAGACCCTGCGCGCCAGCTCGGGATGCGGGGACGACTTCAAGATGGCGATCGGGCTCGGCACCGGCACCGCACCGTCGGTCGGGTACACGACCGTGATCGGCGCGCCCTTGGCCAGCCGCGGCAGCAGGTTCTCGAGCAGGACGATCCCCACCGGGCGCTCGCCCGTCTCGAGGCGGTGGAGCACCGCGCTGTTCCCGCCGGCCGCGATGATGTCGTTCTTTCGCAGACCTTGGAAATAATCCCAACCGTACTTCCTGGACAGAGCCGCGACCGTCGTGAAGTTCGTCCCCGACTTCAACGGATCGCCCATCGACAGCTTGCCGTCGAAGCGACGGTCGACCAGATCACGGAATGACGCCGGGAGCGCGCCCTTGAAGCGCTCGTGGTTCACGGCGATCACCATCACCGGCACCCGGACCGTCGTGAACGCGTGATCGTTCGCACGCATTCCGACGGGAACGGACGCGGCTTGCGGGCTCTCGTACGGGAGGAGCAGGCCGCGTTCGGCGAGCTGCGCGTAGTAGAACGGATCCGATGTCATCAGCAGGTCGCAGTTCACGTCGCCGGAGGCGAACTCCGCGTTGAGACGGGCCGCGATCTGCTCGCTGCCTTTCTGAAACCAACGGAATCGCACGTCGGGGAACGCGGCGTCGAGCTTCGGCTCCAGCCGCTCGATCACCTGCGGATAGATCGACGAGTAGATCCAGACCTCCGTCTTGCCGTCGTCGTCGCCGCAGCCGGCGAAGAGACCCACGACCAGGAGGATGAGGAGGCGGCGCATGGGCGCCCTTGTACCCCGCCGGCGGTTTTCGCGCGACCCGTTGGACGCGAGGCGGGCGGGGTTCGGGCACTATCCCGTCGTCATCGCCCACCGTCGATCACGATCTCGGTGCTCTCCGCTGGCCGGACGACCACGGGGGTCGGGCCCGCGAGGCGCGTCTCCGCCTCGCCCGCCACGACCGTCGCGATCCAACGCCCGGGGAGTACGGCTTCGAAGGTGACGGGATCCGGGGCGTCCCGGACGAGTTCGAAGCGCTGGTCGCGACCGCCCTTCTCGGGCTTCAACACCAACCAGTGGTCGGCGGCGCGCAGCGACTCAGCGATTCGGACCGCCACCGCACCGTGGACGGGAACCCGCACCACCAGCTTTCCGTCAGTCGTGCGGCCGCGACCTTCGTAGCCGCCGCTCGGAAGCCGCACATCGACCGTCACGTCACCGACGGGCAGGTCGCGCAGCTCGAACCCGTCAGGCGTGCGCCGGGCGCCGGGAGACGGACCGCCCCCGGCGAGCTCCGCCTTCATCCACTTGATGCGCACCCGGCGGCCGCGCTCGTCCTCGGCGGTCACGAGTAGCCGGTGTCCGGGGTCGAGGCGGATCTCCTGTCCGTCCGTGACGAGGACCTCCTTCACGACGGGCGAGAACCCCGACGCGGAGACCCTGAGTCGCACGCGGTCCGCGAGCAATCCCTCGAACGAAAACCGACCTTCCAGGGACGTGTAGGTGTACGAACGGTTGCCCTTGCCATCGAGCAGACGGGCAACCCCCTTCACGATAGGACGCCCGTCCCGGTCGACGACCCGGCCGCGCAACGCCCGGGGCGCGCGCGAGACCTTCAGCGTCACCTCGGCTTCGCGGCGCGCGCCAATCGAGAACTCTCGCTGCACCGCCTGGAACCCCGACGGGTCGCGTGCGGACGCCGTCATGACGACGTCGTCCCGCACGTTGGCGAGCACCACCCTCCCTTCGTCATCGGCGAGGAACCGGAGCACGACCCCCTTCGAGCCATGGCTGCTCTGCGACTGCAATCGGGATCCACCCGCGAGCACCAGGACGGGGTCACCGAACAACCCGGAGACGAACGGCGACGTGTCCGCCGTCACGACGACGAGCGCACCGGGCATCGGCTTGCCGGACGGGTCGACGACGAAGACCCGCGCCGTCTTGCTGGCCACGAGCGTCACCGACGCTCGTCCGGAAACCACCGGCAGAGTGATCGCACCGGGGCGATAGCCGATCGCGCCGACGGCGAGCACCTTCGCTTCGGGCGGCACGGCGATGTCCGCCTCGCCGTCCTGGTTGGTGAGGGGTCCCAGCCGTTTCCGGCCGCGCGCCAGGCCGCACACCGCGCCCGCGATGGGCAAACCGCGCTCGTCACGCACCGTGAGCGCGAGCGCACCCAGCTTCAGCAGCGCGATGTCACCGACATCCCGGCTCTTGTCGAACGGCCCGTCCAACCGGCGGGAGACCGAACCGAAACCGCGCGGGGCCTCCACCCGCAACGTGACGCCCCTGATGCCCCCCCCGCTGCATGGGAACCCGAAACCGGCCATCCGCCTCCGTCTCGATCGACCACGAGAAGTGGGACACGGCGCGGAACGACCCGTGGATGATCACCTTGGGCAGTCCCTCACCCGTGTCCGGATGCACCACCCTTCCCGTGAGCAGCCGCAGCCCCACGAGATCGAGATGCAGGTCGTCTACCGGCCCCTCCAAGTCGACGACGCGTCGATCGTCTCCTTCGTCGAGTCCGCCGGAGCGGGCGCCCGGCGTGCCGGGGTCCAGCACGTGGGTCCATGGGACGACCACGGAACCGCGCCAGCGGTCGGGCAGACCCCGCAGGGTGAATCGGCCGGCCGCGTCCGTATGCAACCGGGCCTTCTTGGGCTCGAGCCAGTCCTTCAGCTCCTTCCAGAGGGCGTCCGGTACTCCCGCGATGCCCGGGAACGCGCGCTCCGAGAGCACATCCAGCCTGAGCGACCAGGTCGGGACCCGCCCATCGACGGTGACCACCCCCGAGAGTCGATGCCCCTCGGGCAACGTCACCTCGAGCTCCGGGTTGGCGGCGTCGACCGCCACGACGACCGGGAGATGTTCGCGCGCCGCGACAAGAACTCGACGGCTCTCCAGTCGCTCGGGCAAACGCGCCCGGCCGCGCGCGTCAGTGCGCTCGTCGGCCCACACGCGCTCGTCGCCGAGGAGAACGACGCGGGCGTCAGCGACCGGACGCTCGTCTTCGGAACACACCGTCACGAGCAGACCCGACGAGTCGACGGCGCCCTCCGAATCGTCCTCGCGGTACGGAAGCGTCTTCGTCGGCGCCACGTCGTTGGTCGATTCGGCCGCTGCGTCAGGAGCCTCCGAGACCTGCGTGACACGTGACGCGGAATCGCGGGAGTCATCGTCATCCGCCGGAAGCGTCAGCCACCACGTCAGCGGGACGAGCCCCAGTAGCAGAAGCGCGAACACACCAACCGCCTTCATCTTCATGATTCCGACTCCGAGTCCGGTCACGGTCGCGCCGGACGCCGCGGAGAATCCGCTCAGGCCGACGTCATGGGCGAGCAGGAGCATCCACCCACCGCGCGTGCCCTGCCGTTCGTCCAGCCACACGCGCAGCTTCTCCAGCCCTCGCTGCAGCCACGTCTTCACCGTCGCCACGGGAGCGCCGGTGCGCCGCGCGATGTCCCGCGGCGCCATCCCGTCGAAGAAGCGCATGACGACCGCTCGCCGGTAGGGCTCCGGCAACTCCTCGACCGCATCGAGCAGCGCACGCAACCGGTCGACGCGTTCGACGGTCGTGGCCGCCGCCTCGACCGAGTCGAGCCGCGACGCCATCCGCTCCCGCTCTTCGCGGCGCGCGCGATCGCGACGCCACCGCAACGCGAGGTTTCGAGCGACGCCGCGCAACCACGTCGTCTGATCAGTGGCCGCCGCTGGTCGCTCCGCGGCCGCGAGCAGTGTCTCCTGCACCACGTCGTCGACGCCGTCGGTCCGCCCGAGGAGTCCCCGGACGAGCCGCCGCAGTCCATCGACGGAAGCCGCGATGTCGGTCGTGCGCATACCCTCGTGACGTGACATCACTCCGGTAGTTCCTCGCCGGAGCGGATCGGACTCGTTGGAATCAGGAGATATCGTAACCAGACGAATCAGGCGCAGTCGCCGCGATTAGCAGGTTGGATGGATCTCAGGCGCAGGCGGGGGATTCTCCGAAGAGGAGCTCCTCTTCATCCTGCGCGGACTCGGCTGGCGGTGGATCTCATGACACCGGATCCGCACGCATCGACGCGCACCGCCACTTCCGCAGCATCTCCTCGAGCCGCGCCGGTTCAACCGGCTTCGGCAGGAAGTCGTCCATGCCGGCGCTGATGCACCGAGCCCGGTCATCAGCCATCACGCGCGCAGTCACCGCGATGATGGGCAGCGCGCTGGTGTCGTGAGTCACCCGGATCTTCCGCGTCGCCTGTTTCGGTCTCCGCCCACCCCCCCACGTCGCTCATAGGGCTAGCTCACCCTGGACGTCGCAGAAAACCGTGCCTTCCGAATGCCTACCGGCTGGTTCGGGGCAAAGACCAAAGAGGGACGAAGAAAGCCCGCCGCACCCTGATCCGGGGCGGCGCAACTGCCGCGTTCCCCGTCAGTTGATCGTGAACAGGAGGTCGTTCGTCACTTCCGTCCCCGCCGCGCCAAGCACGACGGCTTGGCCGTGGAACGGAACGCACTGCAGGGCTGGGAGAGCAGGCAGGACGATCGACGCCGTAGCGCTGCCGGTACCGTCGAGACCACCAATGAAGTTCTGGAACAGCGGGAAGCCCTGGAGCGAGAGCTGGAACCAGATGTCCATGTCGAGGCAGGCCTGGATGCCGCCCGGGATCGCGATGCCCGTGTTGGAGCTCCCCGAGAGGGCCAGGAAGTAGCCGGCACCGGGCTCCGACGGCCACGAGATCCCCATGTTGAACGTCGTCCCCACCGTCGGAGCATTCAGCGCTGAAAGCGAGGGCCCCGGGCTCAACGGGTCGACGATCTTGACGCAGAACCACTCGGAGTTGATCGGCGCGAACATCCCGAGGGAGTGCTGGATCTCGATCCAGTACGTCCCGGGCGTGGCCGGCCCGGCCATCGTGGTCTGGTTCCACTGCTGCATGCGCGGCGGCTGGGTGGAACCGCAGGGCGGGATCGAGCCCGGCAAGAACGTGCAGGGGAAGAGGGCGACGGAGTTGCCGTTGGGCGCGTCGTAGATCCCGGAGATGAGGCAGCCGAACGGTGTGAACAACCCCTGCCCGTACGCATCGTACGCCGTGACGGTGATCGTGGCCCCGAGAGGGGCGGGGTTGGGCGAGACGCTGACGGACAGCTGGTTGGGCTGGGCCGCGGCCGAAAGGCAGAGAACGGCAAGGGCGATCGCTACGGTGATACTGCGGTTCATGGTGAGCTTGGTCTCTGGGTGGTCGATCAGGGGACGGAGAACTCGACGAGCACCGTCGATCCTAAGGTCCACCGGCGCCCCGTCGATAGCCCCCGCCGCCTGCTTTCACGAATCGAGGCCCACTCCCACATCCGTCACTTGCGCAGCGCGCGAAGGAACGGATTGAAGGTCTGTCCCTCGATCTCGAGCACGATGCGACCTTCGAGGACCTCGCTCTTCAACGTGTCGTCAGTGATCGTGAACTCGCTGGCGCTGCCCCCCGACCCACCGACGGCGGTCATGGTGAGGATCTTCGGGCCGTCCTTCGTCGACAGCTTTATCTGCGGCGCACCCGGCACGGCGAGTGCGGTCTTGGCGTCCATGGTCGTCAGGTGTACCGACACCGTGCCTGCGGAAGCGTCGTGAACGAACTCGAGGTGGCCCGCACCCGTCAGGTCCGCAAGCCTCCCCCCGTGGGGGCCGTCGTGGGAGTGGGCGCGAGCCCCGCCGCCCCCACTTCCGTCGTCCTGGGCGGACTCATCCCCGCACCCGGTCGACACCAGCGCAGCCAACAGAACGATGAACAAACTCGCGAGCTTCATGGGTCACTCCACAGGGGCGGCAACGTCCAACTCGGCGGTCGGAGAGGTCACGCGCTCCGCCTCCTTGCGCCCCCACGTCCAGAACAGGCCGGGGGTCACGAGGAAGTCCAACAAGGTACTGGAAACGAGGCCACCGATGATCACGGTGGCGACGGGATAGAGGATCTCGCGGCCGGGTTGACCGGGCGCAAGCGCAAGCGGCACCAGTCCAATGCCGCTGGTGAGGGCGGTCATCAGGATGGGAATCGCCCGCTCCTGCCCCGCGCGAACGATCATGCCGGGGCTGAACGGCTCCCCCTCGTGACGCATCAGGGGCAGGTAGTGATCCACGAGCAGGATCGCGTTCCGGGTCGAGACGCCGAGCAGCGCGATGAGGCCGACCAGCGTGGCTACGGAGACCTCCTGACCGCTGGCCACGACGTAGACCACGGCCCCGATGAACGCCATCGGACTGGTAAGGAGCACCAAGACCGCGAGGCGCATCGACCGGAAGTGCAGGAACAGGATCAGCAACATCGCAATGAGAGAGAGCACGCTCAGCCCCGCGATGAGCTTGCTGGCCTCCTGCTGTGCCTGAAACTGCCCACCCACGGAGATGCCGTAGCTCCCGGGCACCCCAGCGAGGCGGCCGCGAATCGACTCGAGTGCCCGCTCGACGTCCGCGACGACCGCGCTCAGTGACCGTCCCTCGACGTTGTGCTGGACAACGACGCGCCGCTCCGCATTTTCGCGGTTGATGTTGCTCGGCGTCTTGGTCACCTTGACGGTCGCGACGTCCGACAGCAGGACGTAGCTGCCGTCGTGCCGGCGGATGCGAAGATGGCGGATCGTCTCGAGGTTGCGCCGATCTTCGCGCTGGAGCCGCACCACGATCGGGAACGTGATCTGGCCGACTCGCATGCGGGAGATCTCCTCCCCCGCAGTGGCGAGCTCGATGGTCTCGGCAACGTCGACCACGCTCAGTCCGCGCGCAGCGAGCGCTTCGCGGTTCGGGCTCACCTCGACCTGGTCCACGAGGACCTGCGGCTCGACGTAGAGGTCGCGGATCCCGGGGATCTGCCCCACGGCCACCTCCACCTCCTTGGCCGTGGCCCGCAGCACGTCGAGGTTCGGCCCGGTGACCTTGATCGCAACCGAGGCCGTGACACCCGACAGCAGGTGGTCGAGCAGGTGCTTGAGCGGCTGCTCGGTGGAGTTGATGACTCCCGGGAATTCGCTCTCCAGCCGGTCGCGAATCTCCTTCAGCAGCTCCTTGCGGGGACGGTCGCTGTCGGGGTCGATCGTGATGATCGCCTCGCTGATGCTGACGGGCATGATGTGCTCGTCACCCGCGGCGCGCCCGGTCCGCCGGCACACGTGCTCGACGCCGTCGATGTCCTTCAGGACACCCTCGAGCTTACGTCCGAATCGGGATGACGTGGCCAGGCTCGCATCGGGGTCGAGCACGAGGTTGGCCTGGAACGAGCCTTCGTTGAACTCGGGCAGAAAGGTCGAACCGCGAGTCGCGAACACGAGACCACAGCCCGCGGCGACCGCGATGACCAGCGAGAAGATATGCATGGGGTAGCGCAGGCTGAGCCCGATCATGCGGGCCACGATGGCCCGGATTCCGCCCACGAGCCACCCGCCGTACGCACGCTCCCCGGCTGCCCGCATCCCGAGCAGGTAGTAGCACATCACCGGCGTCACGGTGAGCGCGACGATCAACGACGCCACGACACTGACGATGTACGCAAGTCCGATCGGGGCGAACAGGCGTCCCTCGATCCCGCTCATGAAGAACAGCGGCAGGTACACGACGGTGACTAGCATCGTCCCATACATGACCGGACGCCGAATCTCGGACGAGGCCTCGAACACGACCCGGAGAATCGGACGCGGGCAGTCCGATTCCGCGTTCTCGTGCAGACGCCGAAAGACGTTCTCGACGTCGACGATGGCGTCGTCGACGAGCGTACCGATGGCGACGGCGAGCCCGCCCAGAGTCATCGTGTTGATGGTGAGATCGAACGCCCGAAAGACGAGCGCCGCGCATGCCACGGATAACGGAATCGCCGTCAGCGTGATGAGCGTGGTCCGGAAGTTGAGCAGGAACAGGAACAGGATGATGACGACGAGAATGCCGCCGTCACGAACGGCGTCCATCACGTTGTCGATGGCGCGGTGGATGAACGCAGCCTGTTGGAACAGATCCTCGGTGATCACGATGTCATCGGGCAGGTCCTCACTCAACCGCCGCAGCTCGGCGTTGACTCGATTGGTGAGAGCGACGGTGTCCTCACCGGGCTGCTTGGACACCACCATCACCACGCCCGGCCCGTCGTTGATCCCCGCGTCGCCCGTGAGGACCTCCGTCGGACCGAACACCACGTCGGCGACGTCCGAGATCCGGATGGGCCGTACGGGGTCGGCGCGCACGATGGCCTTGCGCAACTCGTCACCCCGCTTGACGAGCCCGGGCACGGTCACCAGCGGCCCCTTCGCGCCGATGTCGAGGACGCCGCCCTCGACGTTCACGTTGGCCTTCTTGATCGCGGTCTCGACCTCGGTCAGCGCAACGTCGAACACCCGCAGCTTGTCGGTGTCGACGATGACCTGGAGCTCGGTGGGTGCGCCACCGGTGGTCACGATCTGCGCGACACCGCCGAGTGACAAGATGCGCGGCTTGATGTCACGATCGATGATCAGCCGCAACTCGGTGGGGCTGGTCTTCCCGCCCTTGCTCTGGAAGCCGACGAGCTGGATCTGTCCCATGATGCTGCTGACGGGCGCCATGAACGGCTCGGAGCCCGGTGGCAGCTTCTCGCGAACGAGCTGCAGCTTCTCCGCGACGATCTGACGGTCGCGGTAGATGTCGGTACCCCACTCGAAGTCGACGTACACGACGGAGAGCCCGGAGCCGCTCGCCGAGCGCACGCGATGGACCCCGGTCGCGCCGTTCATGACCTGCTCGATGGGCCAGGTGACGAGTCGTTCGACGTCCTCGGGCACCATCCCGTGAGCCTCGGTCATGATGGTGACGATAGGACGATCGAGGTCGGGCAGGACGTCGATCGGCATGGACGACGCCGTCCACAACCCGCACCCACCGATCAGCAGCGCGATCGCGAGTACGACGACGCGGTTTTGAAGAGAGGCAGCAATGATCCGGTCTAGCATGGGTCGGATCTCAGTGTGCGTGGCCGTGTCCGGCCGTCTGCTTCTCTCCACCCTTCAACGCCAGCCCCAGCGCATAAGCACCCGTCTGGACGATCGAGTCGCCCGGGAATACCTGCGTGCGCTCGTTGGTGGCCACGACGACGACGTCCTCGTTCTCGTACGCGATCTCAACCTCCACCGGCTTGAATCCCTTGCCGTCGGGGATGAACACGATCCTGATGGGGCCGTCACTCGTGACGGCGGTTCGCGGCAGGACGAGCACGCGCTCGATCCGACGGATGGGGATCTGAACGACGTACTTCATCCCCGGCCGCAACCTCCAGCTCCGGTAGGCGCGGCCATTCGGCGCCTCCTGAACGGCGAGAGGCGTGTTGCTCACCGTCGCGTAGGCCACGGTATCCGCGCCGGGCCTCGCGCCTGCTCCGGCCTCCTCGCTCGCCGCAAACACGAACGCCACGTCTTCGAGGTCCGGGCCGGCGCCCGTCACCAGCGGTTGCGCCGGACACGACGTCTTCTCGGCGAGCACTCTGAGGACGTCGCCCTTCTCCCCGCCAATCGGTTCGATCCGCAGGTACACGACGCGCGAGTCACGCAGCATGACGAGCTGCGTCCCGCGATCGACGTGCGCGCCGGCCTTCACATCGACGTGGGTCAGGTCCCAGTCGGGCACGCTACCCGCGCCGGGCGCCTTGACCTCGACGATGGGATCGAGCGCGCCGAGATCGTGGAGCGCGCGGATGTCGGTCACGCTGTAGCCACGCTGCAGCAGGGAGCCGATCTCTATGAAGTGATCGCACCCGTGCGGTTCCTTGGCGAGCCAGGCGACCAGGTCGTCATCGATGAGGCCCGTAGCGGCTAGCTCGCCGACGGTCGCGATCACCCACGGCAGGCCTTGGAGTTTCTTCGTCAGCGCCTTCAACAACGCCTCGGCGCGGGCGGGCCAGAGTCCGTTGTTCTCGAGGGCGCGCTTCCAGTTGGAGCCGGTGAGGTTCGGGATGGCGTCACCCGTGGCCATCTTGTCGATGTGCTCCTCGGTGAACCCGTGCGTGAGCAACTCGCGGCGTGCCGCCGAGAAGGACGTCTTCGCACGCAGGAGCGTGTTGCGCAGGTCGATCTCCTTCTGCTTGGGAATGACCACGCCCTGTTCCTCGCCGCTGCCCGTGAACTTGGCGATGCGGTCGATCTCCATCTGGGTGATCGTGATCTCCTCCTTCGCCTTCCGCATGTCGACCACGGTCGCGTGAAGCGGCTCCTGACCGGGTTTGAGGACGTTCTCGGTGAGAGTGAGCGCCGGACGCGGGATGGGGTCGCGGATGATGGTCATCAGCGTCTGTCCGGCCTTCACGACCATGCCCTGCTCCACGAACACGTCCCGGATCCGGCCGCCGATCGGCGCGTGCACCGGTTGCTGGTTGACCGCCCGACCTTGGATCGCGGCGGGGATGTCACGCGTCCGGGTGAACGTCGTCGGCTGCACCTTGGCGACGGTCACACCGAGGTTGGCAAGGGTCGCCGACGACAGGTCCTTCTCGTCGTCCGCCGCGGCCGCGTCATCCGCGGTTCTTGCCCGCCCTTCCACGGCCTGGAGTGCGGCCTTCCAGCCGGCGGTCGCTCCGACGACCGTGAACACGCCGCAGAACACCAGGAGGTCCCAACGTTTCATCGCTCTCCCTCCGATTCGAGCCCATCCGGGGGCGCCGGGGTCTCACCCGAAGCCTCCGATGGGAACCGGAACAACGGCGTTCCCACGGCGATCTCGACGTCCACGCGAGCCACCGCTTCCGCCATCGCAGCCTTCTCCACATCGAGACGCACCTGACGGAAGCCGCGCTCCGCGTCGAGCAGTCTCATCGCATCTCCCACTCCCGCGGACACCGATCGGCGCGCGAGGGCGATGCTGTCCTGGGCCTGCGCGAGGACGGTCTCACGCAATGCCCGATGCCGCTCGCTCGCGATCACGGCGGCGCGATGAGCGCGTTCCAGTCCCGCGAGCGCACGGTTCGCTTCGGCCTCGTACCGCACCCGGACTTCCTCGCGTCGCGCTTCCGCCTCGGCGATCGCCTGCTGGTTCCGATCGAAGAGCGGCAGCTCGATCCCGAGCGTCAGCCCGAGCAACGTCCGGTCGTCACCGGCCTCCGCCGAACCGGCGGGACCGATGTGGAAGTCGGGGAACTGCTTCGCGACATCGAGCCGCAACGCCGCCTCCGACTCCTCGTAGCGGGCGCGTAGTCGCGCGAGTCCCGCGTGCTGAGCTACCAGCCGTCCCTTCAGCGACGCAAGGTCGGGGAGCGGAGCATTCGAGTCCGGCCGTTCGGCCGGGTTCAGCGCGAGGAACCGGTCGGTGTGCACTCCGACCAGCGCCGACAGGTCAGCCACGGCCTCCGCCTCCTCGGCCACGCCAGCGAGCCGGTCGGCCTCGCGGCGACCGCGCTCCAGCTCGAAGAGGGCAACGTCGAGCGCGGTGGCCTGCCCAGCGTCCACCAGCCGGCGGGAAGTCGCGATCGACTGCGCCGCGGCGCGCACGACATCGTTACGAATGAGCAGCGTCGCCCGTGCTGCCGCGAGCCGCACCCAGTGACGACGAAGCTCGAGGTACAGCTCGCGATGTCGGGCGAGCCCATCGACCTGCGCGACCCGCGCCACGACCTGATTCAAGTCGTCGGTACGGGCCAGGCGCCCGCCAAGGGGGATGGTGATGCCGATTCCCCCGAACGGCGCGACGGAGTTGGTCGCCGCGTCGGGTCCGAACGCGTACTCAGGTCCGACCTCCAGCCCGGGATTGGGCCAGGGCGTCGGAATCCGGGCCCGTGCCAGCGCGGTCTGGTACGCCGCGACCGCTTCACGCACGGACGGCCCATGGCGTCTCAACCACGACGCCGCCTGCGCGAACGTCACGCCCTCACCCGCGGTCTCTTCCGGCGCCAGTCGCGCCTGATCCACCCGCGCGATCAGCGCCGGCGCATCCAGCGGACGTGGCTCATAGGACACGCAGCCCGTGAGCGCACTGACCAGCAGAACCCAGGTGACAGACCGGATCCATCGTCGATCCATGAACGTCTCCTCTCGATCCAGAATCGTGATGAGCCCGCAACGTGCGGACCCGTCCCTCTCACGAGGAACACACGCTCAGATCAAGAGGACCGTCGCTCGGACCAGCGGATGAACGGAAGGCTCCCTGCCTCCGCCCCATCGCGCGAACGATCGCACGGCGTCGTCATCCGCGGTCGGCGGCACGGTAAGCGCCACGACGTCGGGCACCTTCAGGCCCGGCGCGGAAAGCGCGGGGCGCCACCCGTGATGTTCGTGCCCCCGGCAATGATCGCAATCATGACGTTGCGGACACCGGCAGGGCGCACTCTCCGCCCCACACCCGTCCCCACCGTGACCATGACCAGCCCCACCACAGCAGGACGCCTCGGCAACCGGCTGGGCGTGCTCGTGATCCCCCCCATGGAAGACCCCGCACAGCAGGTGCTCGACGACGATGGACGCCATGAGCACCGCGGTCACGAGGACCGCCCTTTTCCGGTTCCTGGCCTGCACCTTTGCATCATCGGACTCCGAGCCTCTTCAATCAAGCCCGGCCCGGAAATCACCACCCGGGATCGTGCACCATTCTCCTGTCCCCACCAGGACGACCATGGCGCCGCGGGGCTGCTGGACCACGTTGGTACCGAAGACGGCGGCGATCAGAAGAGGGCCCCTCTGGGACCTCCGCAAGCCTGCCGAGTCCGAAGCGGGGCACCCGAGTCGACAATGTGCCGTCCCCGACGTCGACCACGGTGATCCCAGAATCCGGGACCGCGGTGCCGGGCAGTCGTTCCCCGATCGGATCCGGACCCAGAGCGGACCTGGACTTCCCACCGGTTCACAAGGCCAGAGTGAGAATCTCAAGGTGGGTACTCGATCGCGGGATGTTCAGCGAATCGGGGGCTACCG
>NZBC01000114.1 GCA_002687715.1 Planctomycetota bacterium
ACGTACTGTGCGAAGCACAAGCCGTTCGCGGTCTACAGTGCGGCCGCCGGAAAGACCTTCTTCTGCTACGGCGGAACGAGCAAGCGAAGCAACCGCGAGCTCCATCACATGGTGTCGTGGTACGACCACGAGAAGCGGCAGGTTCCGCGACCCACGATCCTGCTCGACAAGAAGACGAGCGACGCCCACGACAACCCGGTCATCTCGCTGGATGATGCGGGGCATGTCTGGATCTTCTCCACGTCGCACGGTCGGGCCCGCCCGTCGTACATCCATCGCAGCAGGCGGCCGTATTCGATCGATGCCTTCGAACGGGTCTCTGCGACCTACGTCGGAGACGATGGCAAGAGGAGCCCCCTCACCAACTTCTCGTACTTCCAGGCGTGGCACGTGAAGGGGCGCGGGTTCGCCTGCTTCTTCACGCGTTACGCCGACCCGGCCAAGCGGACGAACATGTTCATGACCAGCGCTGACGGTGTGCGCTGGTCGCGTTGGCAACGGCTGGCCACGATCGAAGACGGCCATTACCAGGTGAGCGGTCAACGCGGGGAGAAGGCCGGGGTGATGTTCAACTACCATCCCGCGGGCAAGGGCCTGAACTGGCGCACGAACCTCTACTACATCGAGACGTCGGATCTCGGCGCGACGTGGCGCACGGCTGCCGGCCGGGCCGTGGACGTTCCCATCACCACCGTGGCCTCGCCCGCCCTCATCCGCGACTATCGCTCCGAGGGGCTCCTCGTCTACCTGAAGGACCTGGCGTTCGACGAGCAGGGGTACCCGGTGCTTCTGTACGTTACGAGCAAGGGCTATCGATCCGGACCCGCCAACGATCCACGGACGTGGACGATCGCGCATTGGACGGGCAAGCGTTGGGCGATCCACACGATCACGACGTCCGACAACAACTACGACATGGGCTCGCTGTACCTTGGCGCCGAATCCTGGCGCATCATCGCCCCCACGCAGATCGGTCCGCAGCCCTACAACCCGGGCGGCGAGGTCGCGGAGTGGATCAGTGGCGACCGTGGTGCGACCTGGAAACGGGCGCGCCAGCTCACGGAACGTAGCCCGCGGAACCACACGTACGTGCGCCGCCCCGTCAACGCGCAGCCGGGGTTTCGCGCGCTGTGGGCCGACGGTCACGGGCGCGAACCATCAGCCTCCGACCTCTACTTCGCAGACGATGCGGGGCGGGTGTACCGACTCCCCCGAGTGATGACGGGTGACCGGGCCACTCCTGCCTTGCTGACGCGCTGACGCTCGGGAAGCGCCCTTGCGATCTCGTGGCTCCGGTAGGATCTTCACCTCAGGGTCCCCAATCCAGGTTCGTGGAGTCATCCATGTTGCGAATCGTCTTCCTTGTCTTCGTCGTGGCCGTCGTTGGGTCAGCGCAAGAGCCTGCTTCCGTCGAAAGGGCCGATCGACCGAACATCGTCTACATCCTCGCGGACGACATGGGGTACGGCGACGTCTCGTGCATGAATGCGAAGGCGGCGTGGAAGACGCCGAACATCGATCGGCTAGCGGCCGCGGGGATGATCTTCTCGGATGCGCACTCCGGTTCCGGAGTGTGCACGCCCACGCGGTACGGCGTGATCACGGGCCGGTATGCATGGCGGTCGCGGCTGAAGCGCGGCGTGCTGGGTGGGAAGTCGGACCATCTCATCGAGCCCTCGCGCATGACCGTGGCGTCAGCTCTCAAGGCGCGGGGATATCACACCGCGTGCATCGGAAAATGGCACCTCGGGTGGGACTTCGCGAAGCAGAAGAACGCTCCGAAGAAGATCGACTACACCGCGCCCGTCAAGAACGGACCCCGCGCCCTCGGGTTCGACACGTACTACTGCCACAACGGGTCGTTGGACATGGCGCCGTATGTCTACGTCCACGACGATCGAGTGACGTCGCCGCCGAACCGAACGACGAAGAACGCCGACTACCAGGGGTTCTGGCGGGGCGGACCGACCGGTGCGGATTTCGTTCACGAAGACGTGCTGCCGAACTTCACTCGTCGCGGAGTAGCGTACGTTCGAGAGCGCGCGAAGACGGGGAAGCCCTTCTTCCTGTACCTCCCGTTACCGGCGCCGCACACACCGATCCTCCCTACCGCGGAGTTCAAAGGGAAGAGCAAGACCAATCCCTACGGCGACTTCGTGCTGCAGGTGGACGCGACGGTCGGCGCCCTGATGCGTGCGGTGGAAGAGTCGGGCGTGTCCGAGAACACGTTGTTCATCGTGACCGCGGACAACGGGTGTTCACCCCGGGCGAAGTTCGACGAGCTCGAGGGGTTCGGCCACCACCCGAGCGGGTCGTTCCGCGGGCACAAGGCGGACATCTACGAGGGGGGTCACCACGTCCCGTTCGTCGCGCGGTGGCCGGCGCGAGTGAAGGCCGGCTCACGCTCCGACCAGACGATCTGCCTCACGGACCTCATGCGCACCTGCGCGGACGTGACTGGTGCTACGCTGCCGGACAATGCGGGCGAGGATAGTGTCAGCTTCCTTCCGGCGCTCACCGGCACCGCGACCCAGCCGCTCCGCGAAGCGACGGTGCATCACTCCATCAACGGTTCTTTCGCGATCCGGCAAGGCAAGTGGAAGCTCGTGCTCTGCCCGGGGTCGGGAGGCTGGAGCGCTCCGAGACCGGCGGCAGCGCGCAAGCAGCGGTTGCCTCTGATGCAGCTCTTCGACCTCCGGTCCGATGTCGGCGAGCGCAAGAACCTCGCCGCGGAGCACCCCGAGATCGTCACGCGCCTCACCAGGCTGCTCGGCAAGTACGTCGCGGAAGGACGAAGCACACCGGGGAGGCCGCAGAAGAACGAGGGCAAGACCCCGTACCTCCCCAAGCCGTATCCCAAGAAGAAGGCCGAAACGTTCGAGAAGTCGGAGATCGTCTACAAGTCGGCCGGGTCCGCGAAGCTGAAGCTCCACATCCACCGCCCCCGAACGAGGACGAAGACCCCCGCGGGAGCGATCGTGTTCTTCTTCGGCGGCGGCTGGAACGGCGGCAACCCGAACCAGTTCTTCCCCCATTGCGAGCACCTCGCCTCCAAGGGCATGGTGGCGATCTCGGCGGAGTATCGCGTCAAGTCGCGGCACGCGGCGACGCCGTTCGATTGCGTGGCCGACGCGCGCAGCGCGATCCGGTACGTTCGCCGGCACGCCGCGAGGCTCGGGATCGACCCGAATCGCATCGCCGCTGGGGGCGGGTCCGCCGGGGGACACCTGGCGGCTGCCACGGCGACGCTGAAAGTGCCGGAGGACGAAGCGGACGCCGAACGCGCGGCGTCGTCCCGTCCGAACGCGGTGGTCCTGTTCAACCCCGTGTTCGACAACGGACCCGGCGGATGGGGTCATGATCGGGTGAAAGCACGCTACCGCGACATCTCTCCGATCCACAATCTCGCCGGCCCCCAGGTTCCCGCCGTCGTCTTCCTCGGCACGCGCGATCGCCTCATCCCGGTCGCCACGGCCGAACGCTACCGCGACCTCATGAAGAAGACCGGCTCGCGCTGCGACCTCCACCTGTACGAAGGGCAGGGCCACGGGTTCTTCAACTACCGGAAGGGCAAGAACCCCCACTACCGCCGCACCGTCGAGACCATGGACGCTTTCCTGCGCGAGCTGGGCATCCTGCCGTCGGCCGATCGATGAGCGAGGTACGGTAGGCCCTTCGATTATCGGAGGAGACTGCGGATGACGTCGAGAAGCCTGGCCTGTTGCATCCTGGGCCTGTGGTCAGTGCTGGGTGCAGTCGGTGACCTGCGTGCGCAGACCGAGCCGGGCAAGCGGCCCAACGTCGTGCTCGTGATGACGGACGATCAGGGCTACGGGGACATACGCGCGCACGGCAATTCCATGATTCGTACGCCGAACCTGGACTCGCTTCACGGCCAGAGCGTGCGTCTCACGGACTTCCACGTCGACCCGACGTGCTCGCCCACCCGGTCGGCGCTGATGTCAGGTCGGTACTCCACGCGTACTGGGGTCTGGCACACCATCCTCGGGCGCTCGCTGATGGACGGCTCCGAGCGTACCGTCGCCGAAGCGCTCCGGCCGGCGGGGTATCGCACCGGGATGTTCGGCAAGTGGCACCTGGGAGAGAACTACCCGCTTCGACCTCAGGACCAGGGGTTCGACGACGTCGTGTGTCACGGCGGGGGAGGGGTCAGCCAGGGGCCCGACTGGTGGGGGAACGACTACTTCGACGACACGTATTGGCGCAACGGCAAGCCCGAGAAGTTCAAGGGGTACTGCACCGACGTGTGGTTTCGAGAAGCGATGCGCTTCATCGAAACGAGCAAGGACCGGCCGTTCTTCTGCTACCTCTCCACCAATGCGCCGCATTCACCGCTCTTCGTCGACGAGAAGTGGAGTCGGCCCTATATCGAGAAGGGCGTGGCCGAGAACCAGGCGAAGTTCTACGGGATGGTCGAGAACATCGACTGGAACCTGGGCCGGCTCATGGCTCAGCTCGACCGGTTGGGGATCGCGGAGAACACCATCCTGGTGTTCATGACCGACAACGGCACTGCGGCGGGTCGCGTCGACAAGAAGCGCGTCCAGCAGGGCAAGTGGGGCGGTTTCAACGCCGGCATGCGTGGAAACAAGGGCTCCGAATACGACGGGGGGCACCGCGTGCCCTGCTTCGTCCGGTGGCCCGCCGGCGGCATCGGTGGCGCGGGGAAGGGCCGGGACGAAGGCTATCTCTCGGCGCACTTCGACGTGCTCCCGACCTTGACGTCTCTGTGTGGCGTGCGGCCGCCGCCTCTCGCCGGCAAGCCGCTCGACGGAGCGAGTCTCGCCGCGCGACTCCGTGATCCGAAGGCCGTCATGCCGGACCGGACATTGTTCGTCCATTCGCAGCGCATCCTGCACCCGAAGAAGTGGCGCAAGTGCGCGGTGATGACCGAGCGATGGCGCCTGGTGGGGGGCAAGGAGCTCTACGACGTCATCGCCGATCCCGGCCAGGCCAAGGACGTCGCTGCGCAGCAGCCGGAGGTCGTGGCGCGGCTGACGAAAGCCTACGACGGATGGTGGGACAGCCTCGCGCCCGCGATCGCCAGCAACGTCCGCATCGCGATCGGATCGCCGAAGGAGCCGACCACGCTTCTCCATGCCCACGATTGGCAGCGGGTCGGAGGAGGCGGGTGTCCCTGGCACCAGCTTCACGTCAAGCGCGGACTCAAGCTGCACGGCCAGTGGTTCCTCGACGTGCAGGCGAAAGGGATCTACGAGTTCGAGTTGAGACGGTGGGTGCGCCATCTCGATAAGCCGATCGAGGCGAAGGAGGTTCGGCTCATCTTTCCCGAGGAGCAGCACTCAACCACGCTCTTCCCAGGCGTGACTCACGCGACGCTCCGCGTGGCACTCGAGGCGGGACCGACGACGGTCCAGTCCATCCTCACCTTGCCGGACGGCACGACGCGGGGCGCGTACTACGTCTACGTGACTCTGGTGAAGCCGCATAAGGAGCCCCGACCCAGGCGGAATCCCAAGCGTCCCAACCTCGTGTTCCTGCTCACGGACGATCAGAACTTCGACTCGCTCGGCTGCTACGGGAACCGCGACGTCAAGACACCGAACATCGACGCGCTGGCGCAGGCCGGGATGGCGTTCGACCGTCACTACGTCACGACCGCCATCTGTATGGCGAGCCGGGCGACGATTCTCACGGGGATGTACGAGTTCAAGCACGGGTGCAACTTCAATCACGGAGCGCTCCTGAAGGAGCATTGGAGGAAGTCGTATCCGGTGCTCCTGCGCTCGGCCGGGTATCGAACCGCGATCGCCGGGAAGATCGGGATCACGGTCACCGACGAGCCGGGCGGCAAGGGGGTCCTGCCGGAGTCGGACTTCGACGTGTGGGGTGCGGGCCCGGGTCAGACCAGCTATCAGACCGCGAAGAGCAAGTCGATGGCGTCCTATGCTGCGGAGTTCCCCCACTCCACCCGGGCCTACGGCGCGTTCGGTCGTGACTTCATCGCTTCGGCAGCGAAGGTCGGACAACCGTTTTGCCTCTCGATCAGCTTCAAGGCTCCCCACCGGCCCACGACACCGGACCCCGTGTTCGATGCGGTCTACGCCGAGAAGACGTTTCGCAAGCCCGACAACTTCGGCCGCGAGCACGGCTGGCACTTCAGCAAGCAGAGCCGGCAAGGGCGACAGTACAAGCGTTTCCATTCCTGGGGCTACGCCGACCGCTTCGACGAGGTCATGGCCATCTACCACCAGCAGGTCCACGCCATCGACGTGGCCGTGGGGATGATCAGGCAGGCGCTCGTGGACCACGGAGTCGCGGACGATACGGTCGTGGTCTTCACCTCGGACAACGGCTTCTTCTGCGGCGCCCACGGCTACGGTTCCAAGGTGCTGCCCTACGAAGAGTCGGCCCGCGTTCCGCTGATCATCCATGACCCGCGTCACGAGAACAGCGGCAAGAAGCTCCGATGCGGCGCGCTCACCGGCAGCGTCGACTTCGCCCCGACGTTGCTGCGGCTCGCCGGCGTCGAGTCGCCCACGGCGTGCGACGGCCGCGACCTGATGGTCCTGTACGCGAACCCCGAGCGCTCCATCCACGACGCTCTCCCGCTCATCAACGCGTGGGGTCCGACCCCGACCCATTGCCTGGCCGTCGTGACGAGAGACTCGAAGTACGTCTACTGGCCGTTCGCCGAAGAGGGTCTCACCCCGACCGAGGAGCTGTACGACCTCGCGGCGGATCCCCTCGAGTTGAAGCAGCTCTCGGACGAACCCAGCCGTAAGGTGCTCCTGGCCGCCATGCAAGAGCACTACGACCGCTTCGTCGACCAATGGAAGGCCGAGCGTGTTCCGTACCATCGGTACGCCCGCTTCGGCGCGTTCTTCGATCGGTGACCGGGAGCGCCGCTAGAGCACGAGTTCGACCGGTACTGCGTTCGTCACCGCGTCGACGGTCAGGAGCGGACCGATGATGGCTGCGGCGTGATGGAGCACGATTCCCGCCAGGGACGGGGCGGAGCCCGCCGGGAGCTGGAACGCCACCGTAGCCTGGCCCTGAGGGTCGAGGTTGGCGAAGTTGTTCAGCAGGGGCAGCTGGTTCGGGTAGGTGAGAGCGAACGTGAAGTACGCGTCCATGTTCAGCGGGACGTTCTTGCCGCCGAGGGAGAAGCCGGGGGTCCAGCCGGAGAACGAGCCGGCGGCGAAGTACACGGCGCCACCGAGCGCGGGTCCGACGTCGATCGCGAGAGCCTGCGTACCCCCGGCTGACAGCGAGATCGAGCTCGTCGTCGAGGACATCCCCGTGAGGTAGTTCGAGGACGAGATCTCGATCAGCGATGCCTGCTCACCGCTGCTCGCCGATGCGGAGAGGCCGGTCGCGATGATCGTGCCCCCTCCTGATTCACCCGGCGCATAGGCCCTCAGTGCGTCGGCGACGGAATCGTGGATGACGGCCCGGCCCCGGACGCGACTGTAGACGCCGCCTACGATCCGGTGCTGCCCGAAGTACTGCATCGTCGCGAAGCCGGTGGCAGTATTCGTCGAGAGGTCGATGGTTGCGATTCGTTGTTGGGCGCCTGACCCGACCCCGCTTGGGCGCCTGACCCGACCCCGCCATTCCCGACGATGAGGATCGGATCACCGTTCGGACCGATCGCCAGCCCCCGGGTTTCGCCGTCCCAGTCCGACGGGTTCGAGTCGTGCCAGAAACAGCTCTCCGCCACGACTCGCGACCCGTCGGGGGAGAGGTCCAACCGGTGGATGGCGGTCACGTTGCTCGGGATCCCCGGGCACGGATCCGAGAACGACCAACGCGTGGCGAGAAGGCTGTTGGTCTTGGGAACGTAGAGCAGGTTCTGGATCTGGACGCCCGGCAGGCCGAACTGCCAGGGGCCCGTTCCCGCGGCATTCTGGAGGACCTGGATCTGGTCCGCTGCGTCGAGGTAGCTGATCACGTTCAGGTTCAATGGATTGCGCAGATAGACGATCCCGTCTCCACGCGGTGTCAGCAGCCCTCGAGACCCGCCGGATGCCGTGACCATTCCCAGGCTCTGCACGTTGCCGAAGGCGTCACCCGAGAAGAGCTCGATCTGATTCGGCACGAAGCCACCGAAGAACAGGAGCCGGTCCCGCCACGGGTCGTAGGCCATCGCCTGCCGCGTCGGCCCAGACGTCGCCAGGTCCTTGTACAGCGTCTTCGCCCCGCTCAACGGATCGATTCGAATGATCGCTCCGTCGGCGGAGCTGATTCCGGTCCAGGCCACCGTGTGCAAGTAGAGATCGCCCGAGCGAAACCCGCCCGTGCCGACTTGAGCCGCTGAGCCTGAGCCGAGGCAAGCGAGAGCGATGGCGAGAGCGAATCCGAGTGGGTGCTTCATGGTCTGTGATCCGTGGCGTTTCCGTTTGTCGGTCGCGAGGGACGGTGTATCTCCGAGCAACGTCTGACCCACGTTTCACCGACCTTTGGCGTTTCGTTCGAGGAACTCTCAAAAAAAGACGAAGCGACCAGGATCGGTGGCTCCGACACCCAGCGCGTGGGCGAGGTCGTGGAGATCTCACCCGACAAGAAGATCGTGTGGCGCTATGACGCCCGGAAGATGAACGGCAACGAAGGGAAACGGACCAATCCGGATGACACCAACCAGGCGACGGCGAAGATCGTGTAGCTGACGTTGTTCACGTTCCATCCCTCTCGAAGCGGAGTTGGGCCAATACGGTACTCGCGAACTCCGGACGCGGACTTCCTTGGGGTGTGGGGCAGGACTGCTCGGACGGGAGCGCGGACCTCCACGTCCGCTCTGGCGGCGAAGCCGGATCCCGCCCAGCGCGGACCTGGAGGTCCGCGCTCCCGGGATTCCGCGACGCTGGGGCCGCGTCCCAGGCTCGGAACCTGGGGCGGTGATCCGATAGCATGGCGGCCCATGGCCGGGGACCGTCTCAGCATCGTGACCGATGAGGTCTCCCAGGACCTTCTCGAGTGCCGTGGGTTTCTCGACGAGGTGGGGTTGCGCGGTGTCGAGGTGCGGGGTGTCGGCGGGCGGCGGGTGCCCGATCTCGCGCCCTCGGACGTGCAGGCACTCACGAGCTGGCGCTCCGACGGGATCCGGATCAACGCACTGAGTCCGGGGATCTTCAAAGGGGCCATCGACGACGTCGAGCGCGCCGATCGTGAGCTCGCGGACACCTTGCCGCGCACGCTCGATCTGGCCGCGTCGCTCGGCGTCGAGCAGGTGATCGCCTTTTCCTTCGAGGACCCGTCGCGGCGCGGGCTGGCTCGCGCGGCGGACGCTCTGGCGCGGGCGGCGGCAACGTGCGCGGCCGCCGGTGTCCGGTTGCTCATCGAGAACGAGCCGGGATTCTGCGCTTCCACGGGGCCGGAGCTCGAGGCGCTTCTCGAGAGCGCTGGTGATCCGAGTCTCTTCGTCAACTGGGACCCCGCGAACAGTACGGATCGGTCGGAGACCGGTCTGCGCGACGCCGTCGAGCGCCTCGGGGCCCGGATCCGCAACGTCCACGTGAAGAACGGTCGGGGTCGCGTCGAGGACCTGCTTCTGGACTATGGCCCCCTGGCCGACGGCGAGGTCGACTGGCCCGCGCACCTCCGTGCTCTCGACGCCATCGGATATGAGGGTCCGCTTGCGCTCGAGACCCACTTCCCGCCGCTGCGGGAGTCGTCCCGGCAACTGGTGAGCGAGCTGCGGGCGATGATCGCGGAGTCGCGACCTGGAGAGGCGCGATGAAACTGCTCTCGCGTCCGGAGACGGGGATCGTCGCGCTCTACCTCCTGCTCATGATCGCCGCGGGTGTGGTCCTCGCGCGGAGGAACCGTGGCGGACTGGACTACTTCGCCGGCGGCCGCGGCATCCCGTGGTGGGCCAGCGGCATCTCGCTCTACATGGGGAACTTCTCCGCGTGGATGTTCACCGGCGGCGCGGGGCTGATGTACCGCACGTCCGGCTATGGCCTCCTGTACTTCCTGATCATCGGCGCGGCTTCCTACTTCATCGGGTCGCAGCTCACGGCGGTCGCGTGGCGGCGCAGCCGGGTGCTGTCCCCGGTCGAGTTCACGCGACGCCGGTTCTCCATCGCCACTCAGCAGCTCCTCTCGGTGATCACGTCGTTCGTCTATCTCGCGGCGGCTGGAAACCAGCTCCGTGCGATCGCGACGGTGGTGACCACGTCGCTCGACGTGCCCATCGAGGGAGCGGCCATCGTGGTGGGCTGCGTCGTCGTCCTGTACACGCTGCTGGGCGGGCTCTGGGCGGTGACGGTCACGGACGTCGTGCAACTGGTCGTCCTGCTCGGGATCGTGGTGCTGCTCGTGCCGCTCTGTCTCGCGCAGGTTCCGGGTGGGCTTCCCGAGGTGCTGGGCGGTCTGCGGTTCGACGTCCCACCGGCCGATGACCCGGGCCAGGACGTTCACTTCCTCATTGCCGCGTTGATCTCCGCGAGCCTCGGCGTCGCTGCCAACGCCGGGCCGAGCTTCTACTCCGTGCCGGACGAGCGGTCGGCGCGCCGGGCGGGCATGCTCGCCGCGGCGCTCTTCCTCACCACCCCCGTCCTGTTCAGCATCCCGCCCCTGGTCGCGCGGACGATCTGGGGCGGCCCGGAGGCGCTGGCGACCGTGATCGACGGCGACGATCCCCACGAGCGCGTCTACGTCGCGATGGCGCAGGAGGTGCTCCCCGTGGGACTCGTGGGGGTGTTTCTCGCCGCGATGTTCGCGGCCACCATGAGCGCACTCGACTCGGTGTACAACCGCGTCGCCGCCGTGTTTTCGCGCGATCTCTGGATGCACTTCCGCCCCGATACCGACGACCGCGCGCTCATCCGGGTCGGACGTCGCATGACCCTGCTCTGCGGCGTGATCACCATCGCGCTGTGTCTCGTCTACATCAACTGGGAGGGCGACCTCTTCCAGGTCATGACGACGATCTTCTTCATGGCGCTGCCGGTGACCGCGGTTCCCGTGGTGCTCGGGCTCTTCATGCGGGACGCCCCCCGCGGCGCCGCGATGATGTCGATCGTGTGGGGTCTCGCGACGGCAGCCATGACCCACACGCTCGATTGGCCGGTCGGACCGCACATCTACCTCACCGAGTCGGTTTGCATCGGGTCCTTTCTTCTCGCGCCGTGGCTGAAGCGCCGGTGGCGTGAGCCGTCGGGTCCCATGGTGACGACCATTCTCGGGACCCTCCTCGCTGCGCTTGCCTTTGGGGCCGCGGCGAGCCTGGCGCCTGCGGCTGAGGGCGTCGAGCAGGCGTGGGCCTTCCGGCTCGCCTGGGCCGTATTCCTGGCGCTTACGTTGCCGGTGTTCGCGAGCCGCTTCGCGAAGGAGGCGCCGTCCGAAGAGGTCGCGCGGTTCCACGAGGATCTCGACCGTCCCGTCACTCCGGATGAAGTGACGGCCGCGCCCGGTGCGGTGGCCGAACTCTATCGGTTGGTCGGAGTCATCGTCGCGCTGATCGGGGTCCTGGTGCTCGTCCTGATGGTGGCCGACCTGATCGATCCTCCGAAGGAGGGATTCGCTCCGGTTCCGTACGTCGCGTTGGCGTGCATCCTGGCTGTTTTCGCGGTCGGGTTTCTTCTCGCTGGACGTCGGCGCGATACGGCCGATGCCACTACGGGAGAGCCTCCACGATGACCAATGTCACTGGAGAGCCGCTTCGCGCGGGGTTGTCCGGCTGCGGTGGCATCAGCCACGCGACCCTGGAGGCCGCGGCGCGGAGTCCCGACTTCTCGGTGGTCGCGCTCCACGACGCCGACGCGGGCGCAACCCGTCGTCTCGGGGCACGGTTCGGCGTGGCCGGCTGCGCCGACTCCTTCGATGGACTGCTCGGGGATGACATCGACTTCCTGATCCTGAACGGCCCGAACCACGTACACGCGGAGCAGGCGATCGCGGCGGTGTCCGCGGGCAAGCCCGTGCTGGTTCAGAAACCGATGGCCCGCGATCACGCCGAAGCCTGCACCATGGCCGACGCCGCCCGGCGTGCCGACGTCCCGCTCGGGGTCACGATGCTCGAGCTGGGACGTCCGCTCCATCAGGACCTCTGCACGTTGATCCGGGACGGGTTCATCGGCGAGCCCGTCCTCGTCGAGGCGTGCCTGGCTCACGCGAACCACGTGCGGTCACCGCCCGCGCCCGGTGATTGGCGGCTCGATCCCGCGAAGGTCGGGGGAGGCGTCTTCATCCAGCTCGCGGTGCACCACCTCGCGCTCGCTTCGTGGCTACTGGACCGTCCGGTCGTGGAGGTGGGCGCCTTGTCCGCGGGAGGGCACACCCCGTTCGAGGAGGAGAGTACCGTTGCGCTCGCGCGGTTCGACGGTGGAGCGGTCGCGACGTTTTCCGCGAGCTGGGCCACCGACGCAGTCCGGTTCTCCGTCTCGGGGACGGAGGGTCGCATCGAGGTGGCGGACGATCGGGTCCGTATCTCCGTGAATCGGCCCTTCTCGGGAACCGTCGTCGGTGCCATCGACGCGGGAGACGGCAACGTTACGAGCATGGACGACATCGTTGCCCGTGGCCGGCCTCGGGCTTCTGTGCTCGAGGTCCACGGCCGGTTCGCACGCGCCGTTCGTGGTGAGGACGCGTATCCATGGCCGGCGTCCCGTGCGCTCGCGGACATGCGGGTGCTCGACGCGGCGGCGACGTCCATGCGCACCGGGCGCATCGAGGCGGTCGGCGAGGAGCCTCACGAGTCAGCCGATGGCAGATGAGGTCCTGCGCACGTGGCGAGAGGTCCTGGCCTCGATCTCCACCCTCCACGTCGTCGAGGGCTCGCCGCGCGTGTGCGAGACGGTCGCGCGCAGGATCGGACGCGAGACCAGTCCGCGTGCGCGCTTGGAGCTACTCGCTCCCCGCTCCCGACCCACGCCATCGAGTCTCTTCGTCGGGCTCGGCCGGGTGGCCAAGGGCGCCACGATGGAGATCTCCTGCGACCGTCAGGGGCGGGTCCGACTGCAGGCCTCCCGCGCGAGCTGTCTGTTCCTTCTCGGCTCGCACGTGGCGGAGGAGCTTCTCGGCGAGGTTGCCGGTGACCGCGTTCGCATTGCGCCGCCGTTCCAGGACCAGCGTCCGGTCTGGGATCTCTACTTCGGTCAGGCTGGTCGGACGGTGCGCGGGCTCGATCCGGAGTCCTACGTCGAGGAGATGGCGCGGGTCGGCTTCACCCACCTGGAGGTGAACGCGCTCGCGGCGGCCGACCCCCTCGAGGCCGGCGTGTCCGGCGAGGTCTCCCCGCGCTTCTACACCTACGGGCCGGCATTGGACCAGTTCGTGGCTAGCACCCTCAACCGCGGTGTCTACCCGGCGAAGTGGCTGGCCGCGAATCGGCGACGCTTGCGTCTTGGCTGCCGACTGGCGCGCAAGTACGGGTTGACGCCGTCACTGACCTGCTTCGAGCCGCGGAGCGTGCCCGACGCCTTCCTGGCTCGCTATCCGGAGCTGCGCGGGGCGCGGGTGGACCACCCGTTCCGGAGCTTCAAGCCGCGTTTCAACCTCGCGGTGAGCCACCCCGTCGTACGGGAGCACTACCGCGAGCTCGTTCGCAATCTGCTCACCGAGGCCCCCGATCTCGACCATCTCTCCGTGTGGTCCAACGACAGTGGCGCGGGGTTCGAGTTCACGCCGTCGCTCTACGCGGGTGCCAACGGCAGCGCCTACGTCGTGCGCGAGTGGAAGGGGCCGGATGCGGTTGCCCGCGCGGCGGCTGACAACGTCACGGCGTTTCTCCGCCTGTTGCGCGATACGGCGACCGAGATCCGACCGGGATTCCGGGTCGCGACCCGGCTCGAGCCGTTCGGTCCGGAGCGCGACGCGGTCCTGGCCGGACTCGGAGACGGACTCGACGTCGAGGTGCCGACGTTGCTGCGCACGGGTTGGGACAGTCCGTACGGCCATCCGCGCTATCCGGAGTGTGGAATCGGACCGTTCACGACCTACAACGATCGTTTTGACGACGACGAGCGGACACCACTGGAGGCGCTGCGGGCCCGGGATTGCAGGACCCACGTCCTGTACGCACACGGACCCGTGAACAACTTCGAACCGCTGCTTCACGTACCCACACCGTGGTTGACCCACGCGAAGCTCCAGTCCATGCGCGACGTCTCGGTTCGCCACCTCGCTCATTTCGGCGGGATCGCACCCCCGGCGTCGGTGCTGTTCGACGTGAACGCCGAGGTGTTCCGATCGTTCCAGCTCGATGCGGATCGTCCTGTCGAGGACGTGCTCGTCGCCCTGGCTCGGCGGTGGGCGGGCTCGGCCCACTATCGTCTGCTCGTCAAGGCGTGGCGATTCTGCGAGCGCGCCGTCCGCGGCTTCATGCCCCACCCGCTCTACTTCTCCTGGGGAGTCTGGTACCGGATCCTGATTCGTCCCCTGGTGCCGGACATCGACCGCATCCCGGAGCGCGAGCGTCGCTACTACGAGCGTCACCTCCTGGCCACCCATCACAACCCCAACCGGGTGGATCTAGCGCGCGACGCGCTGTGGGAACTCGTGACCCCAGCCACCGCGAAGAAAGCCGCGACCCGGCTCGTGCGGTCTGCGCTCCCGCCCCTCGACCGCATCATCGGCCTCCTTGCAGACGCGGAGGCGGACGCCCCACCGGTTCTCATCGACCTCCTCGACCGTCTGCGCGCGCTGCGCTGCTGGATGACCACTCACGGTCACGTCCACTCGTGGATCGCGGACGTCCATGGGTACACGGCGGGGGGTGCGCGGGCGGCCGCCTGTCGGGACCGTCTCCGCGCGATGATCACGCGGGAGATCGCCAACGCGCGCGCGTTTCGCGACCTCCTCGCGGAGGGGCGAACCGAGGTCTTGGCTCTCTCCTCGGTCGGCGAGACCACGTTCATCTACGACCGCGAGCTGCCTCGACACCTCGATCGGAAGGTCGAGCTCATGCGTCGTCATCGCCGGGACGTCCCTCGTATCGCCGAGGACCTGATCTGGCGCGTGCGGAAGCTGGGCGAGGAGCGTGGAACGTGATCGCCGTCGCGCGCTCGCGCCTCTGGCCTACTTGCGCTTCCGCGGCGTCTTCAGCGTGCTCAGCTCGAGGTGCGACGGATGATCCGGGGTCATGTACACCCGATGGGTGGCCTTCTGGTAGCTCTCGGCCGGAGCTTTGTACTGCTTGGTGAAGACCTGCGGATTGCGGTTGGCCAAGGGGAACCACGTGCTCTGGATCTGCACCATGATCTTGTGGCCCTTCAGGAAGGTGTGGGCCACGTCCTGCATGTCGAAGCGGACCTTCGTGACCTCGCCGGGCTTCATGGCCTCGGGGTGCTCGAAGCTGTTGCGGTACTTCGCACGCATGATCTCGCCGCGAACCATGAACTGGAAGCCCCCCATCTTGATCTTGCGGCGGCCTTGACCGACGTCAGGGGCGTCGTCGGGGTAGACGTCGATCAGCTTGACGATGAAGTCGGCGTCGGTGCCGGTCGTGGTCACGTAGAGGTGGGCGAACAGCTCGCCGATCACGGTCACGTCTTTCGTCAACGGGCTGGACTCGTAGACGAGGACGTCGGGCCGTGACGCGACGAAGCGCTGATCCTTGACCACGTACCGGTCGTCGCGGCGGATGACCTTGTCGGGTGTGTGCGGGACCGGGTTGTCCGGATCGCTGACGTACTCGCGGTAGCCGCCCTTTCCTCTGGGCTTCTTGAACGAGACGCCGCCAGCGGCATGGACGTACAGCTTGGTGGGGGTGGCTTCCTTCGGCGGCCAGTGATCGAACGCGTGCCACTGGTTCGATCCAGTGACGAAGATCGAGGCCTCAGGGAGCTCGAGCTTTCCTTCTCCCTTGAGGTGATGGGCGAAGAACGGGAACTCGATCTTGTCCCGGTAGTAGGGACCCGTCTTCTGATCGAACGTGATTGCCTCGTACCGACTGCCATCGCCCCGTGCCCAACCGCCGTGCGACCAGGGACCCATGATGAGGTTGTTCGTCCCCTTCGGGTTTCGCTTCTCGAACGCCTGGTAGGTCTTGAGCGGACCGTAGAGGTCTTGCGCGTCGAAGAAGCCGCCGACGGTGAGGATCGCTACTTTCACGTCGTTCAGGTGAGGCAGCGGCGTCCGTGCCTGCCACCACGCGTCGTAGTCCTCGTGCTCCATCAGGTCGTTCCACAGCGGGTTCTTCCGATGGAGGTGCTTGTCGTTGAACGCCGTCACGGGGCCCTGGTCGAGGTACCAGCGGTAACCGTCCCGCGAGTTGTAGTTGCGGAACCCCGGCGTGCCCCGCGTGCTCGGTTTGGGCCGGACCGCCCCGTAGGAGGGGACGAAGCTGAAGCTCGCCTGGAGCATCAGAGCCCCGTTGTGATGACGATCGTCTCCGAGCCACCAGTCGGTGACGGGTGCCTGTGGTGATGCCGCCTTCAACGCCGGGTGCGCTTCGATCGTCGTGTGCGTCGTATAGAACCCCGGCGCGGAGATCCCCCACGTTCCGACTCGGCCGTTGTGGTTGGGGACGTTGGCAAGCAGCCACTCGATGGTGTCGTAGGTGTCGGAGCTCTCGTCGAACTGCTTGCCCTTCTTGTTCGGGATGTGCGGCCGCACGGGGACGAAGAGCCCTTCGGACATGTACTTCCCGCGGACGTCCTGATACACGAAGATGAACCCCGCCTTCGTGAACTGCAGGGACGGACCCAGCCTCCGCTTGAACCGGCTCTTGCCGTAGGGGCCCGAGCTGTATGGCGAGCGCACCATCATGATCGGATAGCGCTTCGACGCGTTCTTGGGGGTGTAGATCGCGGTGAAGAGCCTGGTGCCGTCCCGCATCTCGATCATCCGCTCCTGCTTTGCGTAGTGATCGCGGACGTAGTTCGCGCCTCCGCGCTGGGCGACGAGAAGGCAAGGCGTGGCAACGAGGACGAGGATCGCATGAAGTGCTGTGGTTCGCATCGTCTTCGACCGTATGCGGGCTCAATCGCCGCGTCCAGCGGATCCGCGGTCTCCCAGGTTCCGGGGCGATCCCCGTTTCACACCTCGCGAGCCGTGGTGTTCTACCGTGAGAGCGATGAGCCAGGACCGGTTCGATGATCTGGTGACGGTGCACCACGGCGAGGTGTTCCGGTATCTCCTGCGGGTGACCGGCCGGGGAGCCGATGCGGATGATCTCAGCCAGGAGGTGTTTCTTCGGGCGTTCAAGGCCTTTGGAGCGCTGGCCGAGGACGCGAACGTGCGGGGGTGGCTGCTCACCATCGCAACCAATCAGGCCCGGAACCATTTCCGGTCGGAGGGGCGGCGAAAGAGGAGCTACGAGGCGGTCGCGGACGCCGGATCGCGAGAATCGCCCCGGGGACCGCAGGACGAGAACGTCCGCCGGGAGGAGCGGGAGCAGGTCGCCGCCGTGATCGCCACTCTTCCGTCGAGGCAGCGGCTGGCATTCACCCTGCGGAAGTTCCACGACCTCGAGTACCGGGACATCGGTGAGATGCTCAAGTGCTCCAAGGACACCGCCCGTGCGCACGTGTTCCAGGCGTTCCGCAAGATTCGCCGGGCCGTGAGCCGGTCGGAGAAGAACCCCGCGGAGGCGAGGCGATGAACCAGCGTTGCCGGAAGATCCAGGAAGGCCTGCTGGCCGTCGCCCTCCAAGAGGCCACCGCCCGGATGCGCGACCATGTGCAAGCGCACGTGGCCGTTTGTGAAGCCTGCCGCTCCGAGCTCGAACGGTGTCGCGACCTGGACGACGTGATGACCGCCCTCAAGGTCGAGCCCGCGGTCGCGGAGGTCGGCTCACGCGACCGCCTGCGCGTGAGCCTGATCGACCTGCGGGGCCGGATTCTGCGCTACCGCGTCTTCGAGTCGCCGCTCGGACGCATCTGCGTCGGTCGCACCGAGCTAGGTGTCGCGCTAGTCACGTTCCTCGGCCGCGCCCGTAGCCCTCGGGTTCCCGGGCTGGAGCTGATGGAGGACGGGAGCCAGGAGTTCGAACGCCTCGGCTCCGAGCTCCTGGACTATCTCCATGGCAAGCGTGCCGTTCTCGACTGGCAGCTCGATTTGCGGTTGGCCAAGAGCGACTTTCAGCGAACGGTGCTCGAGACGACGGGGCGCATCCCGTACGGCGCCGTGACCTCCTACGCGAGCGTGGCCCGGGAGCTCGGACGTCCGAAGGCGACGCGCGCCGTTGCGCAGGCGCTGCGCAACAACCCCGTGTCGCTCGTCGTTCCCTGCCACCGCGTCATCGGTGCGAACGGCGCGCTCACGGGATACGCCGGCAACCGCGTCGGCCTGAAGCGGCGCATCCTCGCCGTCGAGGGCATCCCGACGGTGACCAAGCCGGGCGTGCCCCGCATTCGTCGCGCCGCCATGTACCACCACGTCGGTCACGAGGAGGCGTACTGCGTGCCGACCTGCCCGGGGCTACCGGAGCGTTCGCTTGCCCGGATCACCCTGTTCGCAACCCGTGCGCACGCCGAATCGTGCGGGTTGAGTCCGTGCAGGGTCTGCCGTCCCGATACGCATCCGATCGCAGGTTGAGTTTCGTTTCACGTTCGCGTTCCTGCGGGGTTCAAGGGAGTGACCGAGCCGGGAAGAAACGAAATGACGAACACTGCCCGACCCGCCGGAGAGTACCTCGCAGGCCTTTCGTGACCCTCGAGAGAGCGTCCACAGGGGTGCGGACCGCGGGGTCCGCGCGGACGCTCCTCGAAGAACAACGGTCTCCTTCTCGTCCAAGGTGCGAGGCTCTCCGGCGGTAGGTCAGCCCTGAACGTACCGACTCGACCACCATTGACGGGTCCCAGGGCCGAAGCGGCGCTACTGCGCGTCGCCTCGTTGCCGCAGGCGCTCTTCGTCTTGCGGGCCGATGACATGCCAACGCCGTCCCAGTCGCACCCAGCGGGTCCGCTTTGGGTCCACCGTCGTGGTCACCGTCGCGAACACCAGGCCATCAGGCCCGTCCTCGAACGACATGGTCCTGACCTGGGCACTGCGTCGGACGTGAGCGAGCCGGAACCGGAGCTCCCGGACCTTGTTCCTTCGCTCAATGGACTCATCGGCCCGATAGCGGCGGAACTCCGACCAGGACATCGGAGGCCCGGGCAGCCCCGGGAACTCCGTTGCGTTCTCGAGGTACGCGGCGGTGAGCCGTTCGAGGGCCCGCTCTCGAATCCGGATCCCCGTTCCGTCACATGCACGATGCGGGCGAGCCACCGCACCGAGACCGGCGATGAACCGCGAGCGGCGGCGTGGGCGGCCCTCGCCTTCCTCTCGCCTACCCTCCTGCCTCTGCGTGATCAGGATGCCGGGTCGAATGATGAACCCACGACGGCAGCGGGGGCAGCGCTGCAGAACGTCTTGACGGGCGCGCAGCCAGTTCGTGACGTCCCGCCGGCAATTGCGTTTCAACTGCAAGAGGCGCGCTCGGGCTTCTCGTCGTGCGCGTGCATGCTCGATCAGGGTTCGCCGGGACGCCTGGACTTCGTCCCCTCGGGTCGGTACCTGAGCGAAGCTCGTCGGAGACAGTGCGGCCAGGATACAAACCATCACACTTAGTTTGAGAAAGGTCATTGGGCTACTCACGAAAGCGCGCACGTTGCTGCGATGAGCTGCAACGTGCGCTGGCCATGGAATCAACTGATGCCGGCGTACGCCGGCCAAGTCCGGGTTAGAGCGCCTCGAAATCGAGCCGCCGACAGATCCAGCCTCGCGGCGCTCGAAGACAACGTCGCATCACGATGCGGTAGTGCTGATCACCGACGACGATGACCGCGGTGATGTCGGCTTCGGGGAGACCGTCCTTTGCTTCGCGGTACTTCACCTCGGCCGTGTCGAAGCGGGCGTCGTTCCAGGAGAACTGCTCGGCGCCCTCCTTCCGGACCAACTCGAACGTCTCGCGGAGGTCGTTGCACGCTTCCTTCGCCGTCGCTTCGAAGCCGCCTCGCTTCTCGACTTCATCCAGGGCCTCGACTCTCTTCGCCCCGTCCATTCCGTCGACCATGCTCTCGACATCCTCCTCGATGCAGGCCATCGGGGCGAGCTGATCGAAATCGCCGCTCTGGAGCGCCGCAAAGCACGATCGTGCTGCGTCCGCGGGGCGCTCGATGCCACTGCTGCCGCCACACACCAGCGCAAGAAGCACCGTCACCGCCAGGGCTCCGCCCCCCCACGCGGCCGCGCGGCGCGGCTGTCGAAGCGCCGCGGTGACCACCCTGCCAAAGCGTCGCCGAGCCGTATCCACCAACCGCACGCCGCTCGCCTCGAGGCCGGGAACGATCATGGTGTCGGTCGTCTTCATCGTGTGGTCGTGGGACATGACCCTGCTCCTGTGGTTCGAGTTTCGGGGGCCCCGCCGAAGCAAGTTCGGCGGCCATCTCTGTCCGCATTTGCGACGACAAGGCCCCGCGTTACAGGGTTTCCCGATTACTCGCCGCCGCGACGCCGATAGCCACGACGCCGGAAGCTACGACGCCGGAGGCGCTTGGACCGCCGATCGCGCCGGTACCGGCCACGACTCGAGCGCTTCGTGCGGCTTCCCGAACTCAGGCTGTCCTTGCCCTGGGAATCCAGGCGCAGCGCTGCGGTCGCGAGGATGTAGGACGAGGCGCTCCCCCAGTTGCCGTCGACCAGTCGACCCAGCTTGCGCATGGTGGAGACGACGGTCCCCTTCTTCACGAGCGCCGTCTTGGGATTCAGCAACTTCAGGTACTTCCAGTAGCGGCCAGCTAGCTTGGCGAATCCCCCGCGGTTGATCTTGACCTTCATACTCGTGACCACGCCGTTCCGTTTCACGATCCTGTAGGTGATCTGATCGTCCGGCCGCCACCTCAGGTGATGGGACATTCGGCCGCTCATCACGACCTGGCTGCCCCGCTTCTGGATCTTCGCCGGATAGATGTTGAATTGGTGTCCGCGGAGGCGGAGCTTCTTCACCTTGGGGCCTCCGAACAGGGCCTTCATGGCGCGCTCACGTGCCTTCGCGCTCGGTCCCTGGGCCGGGGCGGTTCCCGCCAGCATGGGGATCATCAGCAGCGCGGACAGGGTCATACATTGCAGTATGCGAATCATCGTGCTTCTCCGTCATTAGAAGCCCGCCGATGGGCGGGCCGGTATCGAGCTGCACCGCTCCGTGCGGCTCGACCCCTCTTGTCAGGTCGCGAGGCCCTGTTACGAGAAACCTGAATTCGATTCGTGCTGCCGGCGAGCCTTAAGGGCTAGAATCGCGGGGGCCACGACGGAGGCGCCGACGCATGCAGGATCCCGAAGCCGACACCATGTGGGTAGCGACGAGCTGGAATCTCGTCGCGCGCGCCTCCGGCGAGGAGAACGAGGTCGAGGCGAACGAGGCCTGGGCACGGCTCATCGAGAGGTACCGCGGTCCCGTGATCAGGGGTGTGCGGCGCATCCTCCGCGGACATCCGGCGACGAAGGAGATCCTCGAGGAGTTCCCCGGTTACCTCTTGGAGCACGCGTTGCTTCCGAAAGCGAACCGGGAGCGCGGCCGCTTCCGATGCTACGTGCAAGGAGTGCTGCGGCGCTTCGTATTCGACGCGCTTCGGAAGCGGGACCCGCGCGGCGCCGCCGACATCGAAGGGCTGGAGCTGCAAGCGCCCGCCCGACGCAATGCCGACGACGAAGACGAGGCGGTCTGGGCGGAAGCGGTGCTGTCGAACGCGATGCAGCGCTACGATGACGGCGGGACCCGCGATGCGCGGGTGCTGCTGCGCTACTACGGCGTGCAGTCCTTCGAAGCCGTGGATCGTGAGACCTTGTGCGCGGAGTTCGGTCTCAGCAGGAACGCTCTGAACCAGGTGCTCCACCGTGCCCGTCAGGAGTTGAGGCGCCTGATCCTCGATGAGATCCGGGAGACAGTAGGTGCACCCGGAGACCTGCACGAAGAGATGACCATGGTCGTGCAGCGCTTGATGGCGGCTCGCCCCGGCCTGATCCAGGCGACCGATCCGGAGTGATCGTCAAGGCTGGCCCACCATCCACTGGACGCGCCAGAGTCCATCCGGCCGACGTGTCCACATGGCCATGAAGTGGAACGCGAAGACCTTCGCCTCTTCGCCTCTTCGCCACGAGCGCGGACGGGACCTTCTATGGTGCTGATCTCATACGCGGTGTCGCCGAACACGCGGAGCGCATGGACCGTGTGTGTCGCCGAGAGGACATCCATGGCCGCGAGCGTCCTCTTCTCCATCTCCCCCAGAGCGGACCGTCCGCGCACTTCCTCGTGGCCAGGGACGACGTAGACCATGTCGTCCGCGTACATCGCGAGCACGCCGGGCAGGTCCTTCCGCTTGGCCGCGGCAATGTGCTCGCGCCAAGCCACCGAGATGGTCTCTCCGGTCGACGCCTCCGCTGCGGGCGGGGAGGCGCATGAACCCAGGGCCACCAGAGCAGCGAACGTGGGGAAGAGTAGGCCGAGTCGTTTCACCAGGGTGCTCCGGCCGCTGCTCGTGGGCGGCTTGAGGTCATTCTAGCATCGTCCGCGCTCCCGGATGAGTTCGCGAGTACGGTGTACGCATGAACGCCAGATCGCTTCTCGTCTTCGCTGTTCTTGCCCAAGCCGTCGTCGGCCAGCCGGCCGATGCGAAGCGCTTCTCGTGTGACTTCGAGAACGACGACTGGTGGCGTTCGTTCGGGATGAAGAAGGCTCCGGCGCGGTGCGAGCTCGTGGCGGCCGATGAGAAGCGCGGCTTCGAGTCGACTCGGGGCAAGGCGCTCCGCATCCGTGTCGACAAGGGGGGGCACTACGGCGCGAGCATCCAGTACAAGTTCAAGAAGCAGACGGGCGCCGAACCAGTCGAGGCGTGGTTCCGCTACCGCCTCCGGTTCGCGTCAGATTGGAACCCCAAACGGGGCGGCAAGCTCCCCGGCTTCTCGGGCACCTATGGTCGTGCCGGATGGGGAGGGCGACCCGTCAACGGCAAGGACGGCTGGTCAGCCCGCGGTCTCTTCGGTGGTCAGAAGAACGGCCGCACGCCCACCGGGTTCTACTGCTACCACGCCGACATGAAGGGCAAGTACGGCTCCAACTGGACCTGGGACGAGAAACGGGCCGCGCTCGCCAACGACCGCTGGTACCGCGTCGACCAGCACCTCCGCTTGAACACCCCGGGCAAGTCCGACGGGGTCCTCGAGGCCAGCGTCGACGGCCACCGCGTCTTCCGCAAGACGGACATCCGCTTCCGCGACGTGCCGACGCTGAAGATCGAAGCGGTGTGGATCAACATCTACCTCGGCGGCAAGTGGACCGCCGAGTCGACGCATCATCTCTACATCGACGATGTCGTCATCTCGTGCCTCCAGTGACGAGGGGTCGGCCTACTTCCCGAAGCACAGCACCCGCCCATCATCCGTGACGACGAAGATCCCGCTGCCGGTGACGGCGATGCCGTGCGGGATCGCCGCTCCGTCGAAGGGGGTGACCGTCCGCGCTCTTCGCGTCTGCTTGTCGACCCGGATGATCTGGTTCGTGGTGAGGATGAGCCACTCGCGACCGACGGAGGCTACCGACCGGACCTCGCCGGGCACCCGGAATCGGACGGTCTCCTCGCCGGCGGTGAACTGCAGCGCCTTCTGGTCGTAGGCGAGAGACTGGGCGCCGTCGGTCGCTGAGAGAAGCCAGGTCTCGAAGTCGCTGCGGGCGGCTCCGTTCTTCAGGGGACGCGCAACCCCGGTGTAGCGGCCGTCGAGGCGGCCGTCGAACTTCTTGCGGACTTCGCCCGGAGATCAACCGCATCCTCGCCCGGGCGGCAGCGGCGCCCGGCGCGGAGCCGGAGAGCGCTGAGCCGCTGCTGCCCGGGTACACCGAAGCGGTTGCCGGGGCCACGCCCGCCGGCGCCGAGGCTGATTCGGTTGTCGACGACCCCGTCCGGGCCAGGATTCCAGTGCTCTGGACCGCCGCCGCGACCGTTCTCCTGCTCGCTGTGGTGGGCGCGCTCGTCGTGCTGAGGGTGCGGCAGGCAACGTGACGTCGTCCGGCCGTTGGCGCGCCCCAGCGGCGTCGGTACGACCCCAACTGATCTGAGCTACTTCCCCGGAGCCACGATCGGTCCCGGGTCCTCCATGATTCCGGCTGGGCGCTGACGCGCTCCGCGCCGCCCGCGGTCGCCGAGGTCCTCTCGGGCTTGTTCCGCCAGCTCGGTCAGACGCGCCACGACGTCGGCGTGGCCATCCGCGACGTTCTTCGACTCCGCGATGTCGCCGTCGAGGTGGAAGAGACGGGCAGGGAGCTCCTTCTTCCGTTCCTTGCGGGGGAGATGGAGCTTCCACGGACCGGATCGCACCGCCTGGAGCTGGTCCTTGAAGTAGTAGAAGAACGCGTCGTGACCGGGGACGTTCTTCGTACCGAGACGCAGGTCCTTGCCGTCGATGACGAGGTCCTCCGGGAGCTGGCCGCCAGCGGCGTGGAGGAACGTGGGCAGAACGTCCATGGTCGACGCGATCCGGTCCGAGGTGGAACCGGGATCGATCACGCCAGGCCAACGGACGATGCAGGGAATGCGCATCCCGCCTTCCCACGTGCTGCCCTTGTGTCCGCGCAAGGGAGCGTTGCTTCCGCCACGGCGTGCGGCGGCGCCGTTGTCGGACAGGAACACGACGACGGTGTTCTTCTCGAGGCCGAGGTCGGCGAGGGTCTTCAGGATGCTGCCGGTGGACGCGTCGATCTCCTCCACGGCGTCGCCGTATTTTCCGTTCGCGGACTTGCCGCGGAAGGCGTCGCTGGCGAACAGGGGCACATGGGGAAACGTGTGGGGGAGGTAGAGGAAGAACGGCCGGTCCCGGTTAGCGGTGATGAAACGGATCGCCTCCTGCGTGTAGCGCTTCGTGAGCGTCGTCTGGTCGGCGGGCGCCTCGATGACGGTCTCGTTCCGCATCAGCGGGAGCGGGGGGTTCTTCTTCCGCTGGCGGGCGCCCATGTCGTTCGAGTACGGGATGCCGAAGTACTGTTGGAATCCCTGTCGCGTCGGCAGGAATGGTGGCTGGTCGCCGAGGTGCCACTTGCCGACGCACATCGTGGCGTAGCCGTGGGGGAGGAGGTGCTCCGCGATGGTCAGCTCGGCGGGGTTCAAGCCCTTGCGGGCGACGGGGAACAGCACCCACTCGCCGCTCGCGCTCTGGTGCATGTTGACCCGGCGCGGAAAGCACCCGGTCATGAGTGACGATCGCGACGGGGTGCACACGCCGCTCGTGGAGTAGCAGCTCGTGAACCGGATCCCCTGCTTTGCGAGTCCGTCGATGTGGGGCGTGCGGTGCTTCGTCGAGCCGAAGCACCCGACGTCGCCGTAGCCGAGGTCGTCGCAGAAGATCAGGACGAAGTTGGGCTTGCGCTTCGCCTCCTGCGCGAGGACTCCGCCCGCAACGGCGAACACGAGGGCGGACAGCAACACGATGGGTCTCATACGATCAACTCCGGGATCTTCGTCAGCGCTTCGGCATCACCAGTAGCTTCACGTGCGAGGGATGTGCGCTCGTTCGCATCACGCGATGCGTCGCCTTCTGGAAGTCCGACTCCTTGGCGTGGTAGATGTCCAGGAACCGTTGGGGATTGCGATCGATGACCGGGAACCAGGTGCTCTGGATCTGAACCATGATGCGGTGACCGGCCTTGAAGCAGTGGTACTTGTCCCGCAGGTCGAACTCGATCGGCGTGACCTCGCCCGGCACGAGCGGCTCCGGCTTCTCGAAGCTGTTGCGGAACTTGGCGCGGAGCACCTCGCCAGCCAGGAGCATCTGGAAACCGCCCATCCGCACGCCGCGTTCGCGCGGATCGTTGGGGGTATCGCCCGGGAGGACGTCGATCAGCTTGACGATCCAGTCGGCGTCGGTGCCGGTGGTCGAGACCCTGAGGTTGGCGATGATCGGCCCCGCGATGACGACGTCGTCAGTCAGTGGTTCGGTCTCGTACACCAGGACGTCGGGGCGTCGTGACGCGAAACGCTGGTCCTCGATCATCCACGTGTGACCCTGCGAGGTCCGGATCTCGGTGGAGAACGGGACCGGCCGGACGGGGTCGCTGACGAACTCATCGGCGCCGTCCTCTTTCGGCGGTTGGAACGAGAGCTTGCCTCCCGGATGCAGATAGAGGTTCTGCGGAGTGGCCGAGCTTGGCGGCCAGTGGTCATGCTGGCGCCACTCGTTGCGGCCGGTCTCGAACACGACGGCCTCGGCGGGTTCCTGGTGTTTGGCCCCCTTGAGGTGGCGCTCGAAGAACGGGAACTCCACCTTCCCGCGGTAGAACTCCGACGTGTTCGCGCCGAAGTGGATGTTGCCGAGGGACTCTCCGTTCCCTCGAGCCCACCCTCCGTGAAGCCAGGGCCCGACGACCAGAGAGCTGCGGTTCTTCGCGTCGTTCTTCTCGATCGTCTTGTAGATCCCGATGGGGCCGTAGAAGTCCTCTGCGTCGAACCACCCGGCGACGTTCAAGACCGCAGGTCGGATGTCCTTCATGTGCTGGAGCACGTCCTGCTGCTTCCAGTACGCGTCGTAGGACCCGTGCTTCATGTACTCGTTCCACGTCGGGACCTGCTCGTGGAAGTAGTCACGGTCGACGTTGGAAACCGGTCCGAGCCGGAGGAAGAAGTCGTAGCCGTCCGGCGTGCCGAAGCTGAACCGCGCCCGCTGCCGCGTGGACGACGGTGAGCTGCGCACGGCCGCGTTGCCAGCCAGCCACCCGAAGGTGTACATCAGCCGGAACGCTCCGTTGTGATGGAAATCGTCCCCGATGAACATGTCCGCGGGCGAGGCCTGTGGCGACGCGGCGACGAGCGCGGGGTGTGCGTCGATCATCCCCATGACCGTCTGCCAGCCCGGGTAGGAGATCCCCCACTGTCCGACGCGACCGTTGTGCCCGGGAACGTCGTCGATCACCCACTGGATCGTGTCGCGCGTATCCGTCGACTCGTCGACCTGGTCTTTCCCGACCAGCTGTGACCGCACGGGCTTCATGACCTCGAACGTCCCCTCGGACCGGTACTTCCCGCGGACGTCCTGGTAGACGAAGACGTAGCCGGAACGCGCGAGCTGGACCGACGGTCCGAGGGAGCTGCGGAACTGGTCCGGTCCGTACGCCCGGACGCCGTACGGCGTCCGGAACAGCATCACCGGGTGGGTTCGGCTCTTGTCCTTCGGCGTGTAGACCTGCGTGTAGAGCTTGACCCCGTCGCGCATCGGGACCATGTGGACGGAGCGCGTGTAGTGCTTGCGGACGTCGAACCGTTGTGCGACGACTGGTGGAACCAGCGCGCTGAGCGCGACCACGCAGATTAGACGTGTAACGGCGGCAGAGGCTGACGATCTCATCGGTCGCTTCCTTGTTGGTTGCGGTTCGTGAAGCTCAGATCATTGGTCCGGTAGCATCGCCGGACTCAGCGGTAACTCCTGGAGCGGGTTCGGCCACACTCGCCCTTCGTGACGTTCGACGGTCGGCCCCGGTGTCTTCGAGTCCCGAGGCAACGCATGGAACCGGACCGTACCGCCGTCGCCGCGAACCGGGATCGATCCCGCTCCCGGGCGATCGGGCGGGCGCGCGAAGAACGCGATTACGTCGACCTTTGGCCACGCCCCTGCTGCCTCCGCCGCCTCGCGGGTGCCGAAGCGCTCGGCACCGGCGGCCTGCCAGCGGTACACGGCCACGGGCAGGTGCAGGCGCGGGTCGTCGAGGTCGAGCGCGTACATGATCTGGTTGTAGTCGTAGCGCGGAGTCCGGACCTTGGTCTTCGCGAACAGGGTGGTGTAGGTGCCCTCGAAGAAGATGCGGCGACCGCCTTCGGCATCCATGAACGCATGGTGGGTGACGTTGTAGAACGAGTAGCCGTCGTGGGTGACGATCTTCTTGGCCCACACCCAGGGCCCGGTGATGGTGTCGGCTTCGGCATACCAGGTTTCGCCGAGCATGCTGGTCTTGCCGAACACCTCGCCGAAGATCGCGATCCAGCGGCGGCGATGAGGATTCCAGCGGACGCTGCCCGGGCGGGCCCGCACCTTGCGGCCGGTGTCGACGTCCCGGAGCTCGTACTCTCGCTGCCGGGGCAGCGGTGAGGAGGTGGGGTGCCAGCCCCGGTCCGGCGTCCACGCTTCGTAGCGGTCCGGTGATCCCACGTCGGCGAGGGTTGCGCGAACCCGCAGCCGGGGGAACGGATCTCCGGCGACGAGCCAGCGCACCCCGTCGATCCTCACGCTCGTGGGGTGATGCGTGACGTGGCGGGTCTCGTTGAGAGGAAGCTCCCGCCACTTCTTGAACACGTCGCGCTTTGCGTTCCACCGCGCGAGGCCGTTCTCGAGGGGCTCCGTGAGTCCCTTGCGACGCGAGTAGTGGCAGACGAGCGCGGGCGAGCCATCCTTCTCCGTGGCGACGCAGACTCCACCGATCCAGACGACGCCCGGTCCCTCGATGGGACACATCGCGCGGCTGAAGCCGTCGCGTCCCGTGAAGTAGTGAAGGTCGACGCCGACGGCGGGGTCGGGTCCGCCCTGCCCCGGCAGCTTCGACCACGCGCCCGATGTCTCGAAGAGGCCGAGCGGGTAGCGCACCCGATGCGTGTCGCCCCAGAACCAGAGCACGCGTCCTCCGAACGGAACGGCGAGCACGGTGTCCTGGCCGACGACTCCTCCGTTCAACAGCGGCTTCCTGAGCGGTGGCTTTCCCCCCGTCAGCACTGTGTCTCGATAGATCCCCTGTCCGGTCACGCGGTACAGGCGCTCGGCCACGTTGAGGCGATCGACGATGATCTTCGCCGTGCCGCTCGGTCGGGTCTCCAGCGAAACACCGCGGAACCCGAACCCGTCCTTCCGATGCTCATACCCGTGCCCGCGCACGGTGAACCACACCTTCCGTCCGAGCAGTCCGGCCTCGTCGAATGCGACCACCCCGGCCGAATCGGTGACGTAGCGGAGTCCGCCCGTCGTCTCCAGCTCGACCAACGGCACGCCGCGGCCCGTGGCCCGATCGACGACCTCGATCCGGAACGGCTTCTCTTGTCCCGTCGCCACGCTTGCGGCGCCGGCGACTGCGAGGACGGCCAGACAAGAGCCCCTGGCGATCACCCGGACGGTGTCACTTACTGGCCAGTGGATCTTCATGGAACCTGAACGCCGTACCTCCGACCAGGTCGACGCTGGTGATCGAGGGGCACCAGTGCCGCTCCACGTGCTCGACCACGAGGTCGGTACCCCGGAAGTGACTCACGAACGGCGCTTTCTTCGAGTTGTACATGGTGTCCGTCATGTCGCGCATGAGGACGACGTTCTTGCCGACGTTGACCATCTGGCGGATGGCGAAGGGGCGTCCGAGGACGCACATGTTGAGGTGGACGCCGGTGAGGATGACGTTGTCGATGCCGTGCTGGGCGAGGAGGTTGTAGGTCTCCTGGCCGTCGTGGGTGATGGTGTCCTCATCGGCGATGTCGATGGAGGCAATCTGGCGCTTCCAGGGCGACCAGAGCTTGCACTTCCTCTCGCAGTCACAGCCCATATCGGAGTCGTCGATGGGCATGTCCGGCTCCCGGTCCGATTGGGGCCAGCACCACTTCGTACCCCAGCGCTCGGCGGTGGCGAGTGGGACGGGAGAGGCGGTGAAGGGTGCGTCCTTGGCTCGCTCGCGCTGTGGCGTTCCCGCGTAGAAGTCGACGCACGAGCTCGGGGCGTGAATGACGTGGATGCCCAGGTCTCGCGCCTTCTTGACCACGCGGTTCAGGTGCGGCGCCAGCTCGGCCACTCGGCGCGTGGCGCCCTGGCACCAGTGCGCGTCCCACATGTCACAGATGATCAGCGCGGTCTTGGCCGGATCCCAGCGCAAGGTCTCCTGCTTCGTCGACCACGTCTCTGGTGCGTCGGCGCGGCGCGGGGATCGGACGCGGGACCGGGTGTGGAGCGCCAACGTCCCGTCGGGCTTCGCACGCGGCAGCGCGAACGCGACGAACGCGTCTCCTGCCTTGGTGCCCGGCTTGCCCGCGCCTCCCGCCGCGATCACGACGTACTGGCGGCCGTCCACGGCGTAGGTCATTGGCGTCGCGTAGCCTCCCGCGGGAAGCGGATGCTCCCAGAGGAGCTCACCCGTGGTCTTGTCGAAGGCATGGAACCGTTCGTCCTTGCTGCCACCGATGAACACGAGCCCGCCCGCGGTGACGATCGTCCCGCCGAAGTTCTCGGTGCCGGTCCTGGGGATGCCTTTCCGCGTCAGCTCGGGATGTTCACCGAGGGGAACCTGCCATCGAATCGTTCCCTCCTGCAGATCGATGGCGGAGACCGTGCCCCATGGCGGTTTGATCGCGGGGTAGCCGTCGGGACCGCGGAACTTCAGATAGCCCTTGATGCGGTAGGGGAAGCCGCGCCCCTTCTTCGCCGGTACGAGGGTGATGAGATTGGGGATCTCGTTGCCGTTCACGTAGAGCAGCCCTGTTGCCGGGTCGAACGATGCGCCCGACCAGGTCGCACCGCCGTGGAACCCGGGGACGGTGATGGTGCCCTTCAGGCTCGGTGGATTGAACCCGGTCCCGGAGCGAAGCGTGTCGAACTCCTTCTTCACCGCGGCCCGCGTCTCCGGGGAGAGATCGGAGATGTCGTTCTCGTTGAACGCGGTCCGGACGAACGGGGGCGGCTTCACGGGGATCGGCTGCGTCGGCCACGCCTGCTCGCCGGGAACGTCCGACGCCGGGACGGGCCGCTCCACGACGGGAAACAGCGGCTCGCCGGTCTCGCGGTCGAGGACGTACACGTAGCCCGTCTTCGTCACCTGCGCGACGACATCCCGCGACCGGCCGCCGTGGCGGAGCGTGATCAGGTTGGGGCACACGGGGAGGTCGTGGTCCCAGAGATCGTGGTGCAGGGTCTGGAAGTGCCAGATCCGTCGTCCCGTCTCGCCGTCGAGCGCCACTACGCAGTTCGCGAAGAGGTTCTTTCCCTTGCGGTCACCGCCGTAGAAGTCGAACGCAGCGGACCCGAGGCCGACGAAGACCCACCCCCGCTTCGAGTCGACGCTCACGCCGCCCCACGCGTTGGCGGCGCCGCGACGTTTCCAGGAATCACCTTCCCACGTGTCGTGACCGACCTCGCCCGGGCGCGGAACGGTGTGGAATCGCCAGACCTGCTTTCCCGTCCGCACGTCGAAGCCGCGCACGTCACCCGGCGCGGAGATCCCCGGGCCCTCTCCACACGAGACTCCAAGCACCACCACGTCCCCGCAGATCCCCGGCGCTGAGGTCGGACCATAGGCGAGCTTCTTGACGTACGGTTCGAGATCCTCACGCAGGTCCCTTACACCGTCGCGTCCGAAGGCGGGGTCGGGCTTGCCCGTACGCGCGTCCAGCGAGATGAGGCGACCGTCCGACACCCCATGCAGAATGCGGACGGCGCCACCTTCGACTCCGTCCGACCAGTACGCGACGCCGCGGTTCACGCCGCCGGAGGCGAGCGGCGCTTGGTTGCGGCCAGGGTCGTACTGCCAGATCTCCGCTCCGGTCGCCGCATCCAGCGCCACCACCCGCCGATTCCCCGTCGTGATGTAGAGGACGCCATCGACCATCAGCGGAGTGCACTCGATGGTGCGGCCGCGTCCATTCTTCAGCTCGTCGGTGTGATAGGTCCAGGCGACTTCGAGGTTCCGGACGTTGTCCCGGTCGATCTGGTCGAGCTGCGAGTGGCGCGACCACTCCCGATCTCCGCCGACGCACGGCCATTCGTCGTTTCCGCCCGTGTCGTCCGCCGTTCCGGCGCAACCCGACAAACCGAACGTGAGCGCGGCCAGGATGAGGAGGGCGATTCGCATGGGCCACGCAGACTACTCCACCATCCGGTGAGCGGAACCCCCCCGAAACGGCCTTCCCACAAGCCGAAAACCCGTGGCCACCTGACATTCCCTCTCCGGCCGGGCACCGCGACGCGGATCCCAACGATCCGGGCCGACTCCGATCCGTACTGCAGGAGTCGGCGATCCGGTGACCACGCAAACCCGCGCGCTGGTCTCCCCGGGCGCAGATGGGTCAGGAGCCATCGTGCCCTGACCGACCCTCAGTCCCTATCGAGAACTGCGCGGCCCGACCTCCGTCGGGTCCACGGGTCGAAACCCGAGCCTGCGCGCGGCCGCGTCTGCCGGAAGCCGGAAGTCACGGCCTGCCGCATCGATGAAGCCCGGGTTTCCCCGCTGCGAGCCCGCGTCGAACCCGCGACGTCGCCACGCGTCCCAATCCTGCTTGCCGAAGCGGAGCGGCTTGCCTCCAACGTCCCAGTAGAGGTTGTGGTCGACGCGGAAGTGGCCATTACCCCACGCCCCGTGAAGGACGGGCTCACCATCGAGCACGATGATGTTCCGTTCGAAGATGAAGGACACGTGGGCTTCCTGCCGGCTGCGTTGGAGCTGGCCCAGTCTGGCGAAGGCGAAGACGTTGTGGCGGACGACGTTCTCCTTGCCGTAGTGCTGGTGGAAGCCGCCGGTCTTCGTGTCGTAGACGAGGTTGCCTTCGAGGAGGATGAAGGAGCTTCCCTCGTCCGTGTAGAGGCCCCATCCGCCGTAGGCGTAGGAGCGAATGTCGTGGAAGACGTTCTCGCGCACGATGGTCCCCGGTGACGCGCCGAGGAGATAGATGCCGCCCATGTCGCTCAGCACGCCGCGTCCGATGCGGTGGACGTGGTTCCGCTCGATCAGGTTGTGGTGCGCGGAGCTCCTTGCGTAGCCCCAGCTCCAGCCGACGGAGATGCCGGTGTAGTCGAAGTCCGAGATCTCGCAGTGGGTGACGGCATTGTGGCTGCTGCGGCCGATCCAGACACCGACGCCAGCGTGGAAGACGTGACCGCCATCCTGAATGGTGCAGTCGTCGATGCGGTTTCGCTTCGTCGCTTCCGACGGAGCTTTCGGGCTCTGCATGTGGCCGACGCGGACGCCTCCGGCACCGAGGTCGTGCACCCGGCACCGCGTGAGCCGGCAGTCGACGCAGTCGCGCTCGAGCCAGAGGCCATGCTCGCCGACGTGCGCGACCTCGCACCGCGAGAAGACGACGTCGCGGGCGCCGCGCACGAGGATCGCTGCGCCCAGCGAGGCCGCGGCCTGGCCATCCGCAGTCTGCCGCTTCTCGACTCTCCATGCGGCGTGATGGAACGCGAGGCCGCGGAAGTGCACGTGGCGAACCAAGCCTCTCTGCGCCGGGTCACCATCGATGCGGACGAGCTGCTGGAGCACGGGTGCTTCGAATGTGGCCGTTCCGGGGTCCTCGCCCGCGACCGGAAGGTACGTGAGGACGCCGTCACCACGGTCCAGATACCACTCGCCCGGGGCATCGAGCCCCTCCTTCAGGTTCTCGAGGTGGTAGCGCTGATTACGCTCCCAGTAGCTCAGCGGCCACGCCGTTCGTCCGACGAAGCGCACGGTTCGTTCCTTCTCGTCGACGTCGTCGATGTAGCTCAACGGCGCCGTCCACGACTGGTACGTGACGACGTTCACGTCCTGGAGACGATGGAAGGGGCGCAGGTCCCCCTTGCGGAACCGGAAGCCCATGCAGGCGGCGGGGTTCTTCCGCTCCCGCTGGGGGTTCTTGATCCCGGGAAGCGGGCCGTCCGTTCGCAGATACCCCTGGTTCGGAGTCCTCGCGCGGACGCGGCGCTGCCCATTGACGAAGAGCTGGTGGAAAGACCAGCGGCCTTCCGCGACGTCGCGGATGCTCACTGACCACGCACCCTGTCCGGTCGGCTTCAGGCTTCCGATCCTGCGGCCGCCGCTGATCACGGGACGCTCTTCCGGGTAGGCCGCGAACACCACCGGAAAGTCCGGCGTTCCGGAGTCTTCGGGGCGGAGCGTGAACGTCTCGTCGAGTCGGTGGACGCCGCCGCGAACGAGGATGATGAACGGTCCGGTCCGGCCGGCCCGCCGAGCCTCGCGCATGGCATCGCGTGCACGCACGAGCGACTTGAACGGTCCGTCGCCATCTATCGGTCGGGCGCGGGTCCCCGACCATTGGTCGTTTCCGTTGGCCGCGACGATGAAGGTCGCGCCCGGCCCCTGGGCGGGGGCCGTGGCCCAGACCGCGAACAGGATCAAGACGATGCGCATGGGGCCACCGTATCCGACGGTGCCCCGCGCATCCGCATTAGTTCACGAAGGGGATCACCACGGCGTTGGTGGCGGAGAGGGCTCCCCCCGCGGAGATCATGAGCCCCGCGGCGTAGACCTCCGCGCCGACGAAGCCAGGGGGTACTGTCGTGCCGGCCAGGGCTACGTACGGGAAGGCCGTGCCGACACCGTCGGCGGTGCCGATGAAGTCAATCCAGGGCGGCGTGTTCGCGGCCAGCGCGATGCTGAAGGCAAGGGGATCCAGGTTGAGCGGAAGGACGGCGCCGCCGCCCAACGGAGTGCCGGGGCTCGACCCCGACGCGCCCAGGAGGAGCAGGTAGGTGTCTCCGGCCTGCGCGGTCGAGCTCTGGATGGAGAACCGATGATCCTCCGGCGTACTCACGGATACGCCGAGCGGGTAGGACACGAGCGTAGGCTCGGTGAAAGGCAGGATCGGGAGGTCTATCCGCGACGGCGTCGCTCCCCCGAACTGCACGTCGACGTTGGAGTCTTGCAGGCAGGGCAGGAGCCGGATCTCGGCACCGTTCCCCGTGGGAGGCCGGTGGATGACCAGATTCTCGATCTGGACCCGGACCCGATGGCCGGCTCGGAACACGTACGACTGGAGGTACAAGGAGAGGTTGAGGACGTTCGGGCCCGGCGTGAGGTTGTCGCGCACGGCGGCGAACCCGTCGGTGACGTACCGACTGCCGCCGCTGGTGTTCACGTCGAAGAGAACCACGTGAACCTGATAACGGAGATCGGGGCTGTTGACGTGGAGTTCGAGCGCCGCCTCCCCTTGAAAGTGCTTGTCCTCGGCGAGCGGGGGCGAGTCCCAGGTCAGAGTGTTGAGCCCGAACCCAGAGAGAACCTCCGCCGCCGAGGGCAGGGCCGCGGAATAGCTCGCGATGTCGACGCTTGCCGGAACGGTGTGGGTAAGCGTCGCCGCGCCCGCACCGCCGGGGGCCATCGAAGAGAGCTGGCCGCCCGCGTCCAGGAAGAGCGTCTCCGTGACCGTTCCGGCTGCGGGGACGTCATCCATGGTGCGGAAGTCCCGGAGGCTACTGGGATCCTGGTAGGTCGCGATGACCTCTGGCGTGATGGAGAGATCGACCGGCGGTGACAGGTCGACGCCGTTGGGGATGTCCTTCAGGAAGCGGTCGAGCCAGCGATAGCGGGTCATGTTGAACCGGAGCGAGTCACGCGCGTTGTTCGGCGACTTGTGACCGCCGGTGCCGCCCTGCAGCCGCGTGGGCAGGAAGACGTTGAGGAGCTGCCACGACTTCAGCACACCGGATGCGGGGATGCGGTAGTCGTCGTACGACACGTGCGCGAATACCGGGACCTCGGACGCCGGAAGCAGGATGTTCGGGTCGAGCTCGGCGTTGGAGCGGTGCGCGGCGATGGCGGCGAAGTCTCCGGCCAGGATCCACGCCTGCATTTGCGCGCGCTGCGCCGGCACGTAGTGGATGCCCGAAGGGCCGAACATCTTCTCGACGAACTTGTTCCGGAGCCCGAGTCCCGCATTCGGTCCCGTGCCGAAGCCGGGCCCGCCTCCGTCCTTGGGGATCGCGCACGATATGACCGGGAAGGCTGCCGTCCGCCAGGGGTTGGTTGGCGGAAGCCGCCCGGAGTTCGCCGCCGCCTTCCAGGAGTGTCCGGCACCCTGGGAGAAACCGGTTACTCCGATGCGATCGAAGTCGATCAGGTTCGGGAACGCTGCTTCGGCCGCCTCCATGACCTCGAAGAGGTCGATGAGCTCTCGGAGGCCGTCGGTCGTCGCGCCGAAGCTGGCGGGGTCGTTGAGCCCCATCGACGGTCCCTGTCCGCGGACGTCGTAAGCCATCGTGGCGTAGCCTCTCGATGCGATGCTCGTTGCGAGTGCGGAGACGACGGCCTTGGAGCCGCCGCCGCCATGAACACAGACCACCAGGGGCCATCCGCACGGTGGCGGCGCGACCGACGGCGCGCGCACGGTCATCTGAACCTGGTATCCATCCGTGTAGGTATAGGTGTGAGGTGCCGCAGTGACCGGCCACTCTCCGGAGGGGGCGATTGGCAGGCAGGGTCCCTGGGCAGCGGCGAGGGTGCAGACCGCCAGCCAGATGCTGATAATGCGCATAGACATGGGGAATAACTCCAAGTGAGGGGGGGATGAGTTCGTGCGATCTACTCCTGAACGAGCGGGTTCTTTCGGAGTTGACTCCCGCGTCCATCCCCTCTGCGGAGCCAGAGGCTTGGCGTTACGACGGTCCTTGCCGATAGAAGGCCCGTGCTGATCAGTGACCCAACTCGTAGCGCCGCGGAAAGTGTCGTGAAAGACGACGACCGTGCCGTGCCGCCGGTCGTCTCCTCGCCCCGAAAGCAGCGCGTGGGTCTCGAACGCTGGTGCTACGGCCGGAGCGCCGTGGGGCGAGCGCTGTTCATCGCCTGGGCAGTCTACATCGGGTTTCAGTACTTCCAGGACTCCGGGTACGTCAGCCTTCCGTACTGGCTCAACTTCGGCATCCACGAGATCGGCCACGTCATCACGCGTCCGTTCTTCCCTCACTTCGTGTACGTGGCGGCGGGCACCATCGTGCAGTACGCGGTACCGCTCGGCGCGATCTTCATGTTCCTACGTCAGGACGACGGGTTCGCAGCCTTCCCCGTCTGTGGAGTCTGGATCGCGACCAACCTCTATCACACCTCGTGGTACATCTCGGACGCGCGCACGAACAACATCCCGTCGGCTCCCATCTTCGGCGAGCCAACCACGAGCGACTGGACCTACCTCCTCCGCGAGTTGGGGATCCTGCACTGGGACCGCGGGATCGGGTCGTTCCTCGCGGTGGTCGCGTTCCTTCTCATGTGGTCTTCGATCGGACTCGGCGGCTACATGGTGTGGTTGACCGTGCGCATGGGGCGGGAGGCCGGTCCCTACCGCGACTGAGGTGCCACCTACTTCTTTCGAATCGCGTAGAGCTTCGCGGCAGTAGCAACGTAGAGCGTCCCCGCGAACGCGACCGGGGCGGCGTGAAGGCCGGACGGCATCTCGACCTCGCGGACGACCTTCTTCTTCCGTCCAGCGCGGAGCATGACCAGGATCCCGTCTTCGTTGCCGACCAGCAGATGGTCGCCCAGCAACAGCAGGCTCCCCCAGATCGGAGCGAGGGTGTCGTGCATCCAGACTCGACGACCGGTCTTGGCGTCGATGCAATGGACGCGACCGTTGAGGTCCGCGGCGAACAGGAGTCCATCCCGCGCGATGGGCGTGGCGATCGTCCGGCCGATGTCTCGATAGGTCCAGATGCGACGCGAGGCGCTGACGTCGCCTTCGCCGTTCGGGTCGATCGCATGGAGAGCGGCCCGGCCCCGGCCGTGCTCCGGGTCCTGGCCGAGGCCCAGGTACAGCCGGCCGTCAGCGAAGAGGGGGCAGGCGATGATCGAGTTGCGGCGCACGACTCCAGCGAAGTCGCTGCCGGTTCTCCACACGGCGTTCCGGCCGTTGCCGTCGAAGCGCCACACGACTCGTCCGGTTTGCGGCTCCAGCGCGTAGAGCCATCCGTCGCCGCCCCCGAAGAACGCGAGCATGCGATCGCCGACCTTGCCGAGCGCGGGGCTGCTCCACTGGCCGTGGAGGATCGCGCTCCCGGGGCCGGCACACGTCCAGAGCACCGAGCCGGTCCTCTTGTCCACGCCGATGAAGCTGGGAGCCCGGGGTGACGGGACCCGCGTGTGCGCTTCGTCGACGCCATTCGACGTACATACGAGCAGGACGTTGCCGGCGGCGATGACCGAGCAATTCGACGCCTCGTGTGGGAACACACCGAGCGCCGCGGCGATATCGAGTTCCCAGACTCGATCAGCCGCGGTCTTGCTCGTGTCCTTCTCGTCCACGAACGGTCCATCGTTGTGCTGGTCGCGAAACCCCGCTGCGTCGAGGCATCGAAGCTGACACTGCGCGGTGACGTAGTAGATCCGGTCACCCTCGAGGAGGGGGCTGCTCGTGGTCTGAGGCAGGAGAAAATCAGCCTGGCGGCCCAGATTCGGCGAGTGATCCTGCCAGAGGAAGCGGCCGTCCTTGGCATCGAACGCGAGGAGTGTTCCGCACTTCTCGGCCATGCCGGGTCGATACCGCTTCTCGTTTCCGGCGCCGATGAACACGCGTCCTCCGCCGACGATCGGGCCGCCGAAGTTCGACGACCCGAGCTCCACGGACCACGACACGTGGCGACCGGACCCGACGTCCCAATCGTCGGGGATGCCCGTCCCGGGCGCGGTGGCGTTGCGAGTCGGGGAGCCGCCGAGCATGCGCCAACCCCTGACTCGGGTGAGCGGTTTGGCATTGTCACCGGTCGCCAGGTCGGGCGTAGCCACGGCTGCCGGAGTCTTCTTCCCGGTGATTCGCTCGAGCGCCCACGCGACGTCGGGTGCGAGGGCCGGGTCCTTCATTGCCATCCGCAGGGCCTTCACCGCGTCTTTCGCCGCGGGTCCGATCGTGCCCAGCGCGCGGGCCACGCTCATGCGCACGTAGATGTTCTCGTCGGCGAGCGCCTTGGTCAGGGGCGCCACGGCACCGGCATCCGTGAGGCCGATCGATGCGAGAGCTTCGGCTGCGGCCCGCCGGGTCGGAGCTTCGCGGTCGAGCAGGGTCGTGAGCAGAGCGGGCGTGCTCTTGCGGGCCCCGGCGCCGATCGAGGCCAACGCTCCCGCAGCGGTCGTTCTGATGAGGCTGCTCTCATGCCTGAGCGTTGAGGTGAGCGCGGCAGCAGCGGGCGCGGCTTTCTCGCGCAGCGCGGCGAGGGCCCACGCCGCTTCGTAGACGATGTCGGCGTCGGAGTGGCGGAGGGCTTTGGCGAGGAGCGGCACGGCGGCCGCGGAGTCCGGCGCGAGGTTGCCCAGCACGGTGATCGAGTAGTAGCAAGCACCGTCGTGCCTGCCGCGGACGGTCTTCATGAGGAACGGGATGGCGGCAGGACCCAGTCGGCCGAGTACGTCACGAGTGCTCTTGCACACTTCGTGGCTTCCCGATCTCAAGAGCCTGGTCACGATCGGGAGGCAATCCAGCCCCATGCTCACGAGTTCCTGCTTCGCCGACTCCCGGATCTCGTACCTGCTGGACGCGAGGCGGGTCACCCATGGTTTCTTGTCCTGGGCGAATCCCCCGCATCCGAGGAGGAGAAGGATCGGGATGATGAAACGAGTGTTGATCACCATGCTGGGATCGAGATCCTACCGGTTCGCTCTCCGCACCCCGACTCGGACCTAGCCGCGGGCGTCAGTCCATCTGCGCGTCCCGGACCTCGACTTCTTGAGGCGGCGGCGTGCCGCACCGCCGCAGAGAACCAGAAGGAACACCCCGAGGGCGGACAATCGAATCACCAGCCTCCGCCGCCCGGCATCCTCCTCGCGGCGACGGCTTGACTCGGATGCCCGCGCCTTCCTCCGGTTCGAACGCTCCAGGTGCTTTCTCCTGTCGCGGTTGTCGCGGTCCACTGTGGAGCGGTCGTTTCTGCGGCGACCCTTGGTCTCGAGTCCTTGCTTCGCTTGCTTTGCTGAGGACTGGTCCGGCGGAGGAGGGACCGGGCGTTCCTGGGCGAACGCTGACTCGGTGAACCACCAGACGGCAGTGAGGAGGAGTGCGGGGCTCACCATCGTGACGCTTGACATCTACTGCCAATCCTAAACGTCGAGCGCGCCTCAGTCGACATCACGCTGAGGCGCTAGGCCCGGCTTTGCGTAGAATGAACCCCTCGAAGTCCCACTCGTCGGACATCTCAGTTAGGGAGACTACCCATGAGTTTCATGCATCGAACTCTGGTTGGACTGACCGTCTGCGTGGCGGTGGTGATGGGCGGCTGCCGCAGCGGCACCGAATCCGGCGAACGTGGTGGCGAGCACGGCGGTCGCGAGGGTCGAGGTGAGCACGGCGGTCGCGAAGGTCGGGGTGAGCACGGCGGTCGCGAAGGTCGGGGTGAGCACG
>NZBC01000115.1 GCA_002687715.1 Planctomycetota bacterium
CGTCTACCAGTGGGGGCAGCAGCTCCGCGGCGTGCGGGCATAGGCGATGGCGGGAGACTGTATTAGGCAGATCCCACGGCGGGGCTTCGTGCTCTCGCTGGCAGCGACCATTCTCATGATGGCCGCTGCCAGCGCGCCGTCCTTGTTCTACCCCCAGATCGCCGAACGGCTCGGACTCATCCCCGTCGCCACCACACTCGTGTTCGCGGTCTACACCTTCACCCTCCTGGCCGCGCTGCTCTACCTCGGACCACTCTCCGACCACGTCGGCCGACGTCCGGTCGTGGCCGCCGGTTCTTTGGCGCTGGCGCTGAGCGTGGCCATGTTCTGGTTCGCCGGTAGCCTCGCGGCGCTCCTGGTCGCCCGAGCCTTGCAAGGGCTCGCAGCGGGTCTGCTGATCCCGGCGCTGTCGGCGATGATGATCGACTTCGAGTCCCCGTCGCATCGGAACATCGCAGCCCTGTGGAACACGATCGGCCCGATGATTGGCCTTGGGGCCGGGGCTCTCGGTGCTGCGCTTCTCCTCGATCTCACCTCCGAACCGACAACTGCCGTCTTCGGGTCGCTCGTGCTTGCCTTCCTCATCGTGGCAACGGTCGTGTGGAGCACACCGGAACTGGCCCCGAAGACCCGGATACGACGTGGCGACCTCCGTCCGCGGTTCACCGTGCCACCGCACCTGCGCCGCATGTTCACCGCCGGAGTGCCCGTGATCATCGCCGGGTGGGCGACCAACGGGCTTTTCCTCGCGCTCGGAGCCGACCTCGTCGGCAGTGAGCTTGGGGGCTCCACGCACACCCAAGCTGGGATCGTCATCTTCGCACTGGCGATCTCCGGAGTCACCGCCTCGTCCGTCCTACAGCGGCGTTCCGCCCGCACCATCAGCCTGTATGCGACCAGTGCCCTGGCGTTCGGCACCGCAGTGAGCATCGGCGCCCTCGCACTCGGTTCCTACTCAGCCTATGTCGCCTCGGTCGCGATCGTCGGTTCCGGGTTCGGCACAGCGTTCCTCGGGGTACTGCGCACACTCATGCCCCACACGGCATCGTCGGAACGCGCCGCCGTGATGGCTGTGATCTACACAGTTGCCTACCTGGCATTCGGCGTGCCCACCATCGTCGCCGGATTGCTCGTGCCGGTGCTCACCCTGTCGGGGACGATGACGATCCTCGGTGCGATCATCATCGCCCTCAGCCTCGTCGCCACCGTCCTGCGCCTGCGCATCCCGCACCCGGCCGCAGGCCCGGCAGAGACTGACGACTTCCCCGAGCCTCCCACCGGCTCTCACCGCCGATCCGCACCCGACCGAGAGGAGCAGCCATGACCTACGTGATCGCGCTTCCCTGCGTGGACGTCAAGGACCGCGCCTGCATCGACGAATGTCCTGTCGACTGCATCTACGAGGGCGAACGCTCGCTCTACATCCACCCCGACGAATGCGTCGACTGCGGAGCCTGCGAACCGGTCTGCCCCGTCGAGGCCATCTACTACGAAGACGACCTGCCCGACGAATGGTCTGACTACTACAAGGCCAACGTCGAGTTCTTCGACGAGTTGGGTTCTCCCGGAGGAGCCGCGAAGATCGGACCGACGGGCTTCGACCATCCCCTCATCGCCGCATTGCCCATCCAACACGAGCAGACCCTCTGAGAAGGGGCTTCCGATTGATCCATACCGACACAACACACAATCCTTGACTAGTACCCCCTAGGGGTATATGGTAGGCATATTGATGAAAGGAAATGACATGCAGAGGAGACTGCGAACAGGACTGGCAGCGGGAGCGCTCGGAGTGGCGCTCGTGCTCGCCGGTTGCGCCAGCGGAGCAGACGACGACCAGCAGACCGACCCTTCGGCTACTGAGGAGCATCAGGGCCACGGCGGCAACAACGCAGAAAGCGGTGATGAGGAGATGGAGCACCCGATGGACGGCGGACCGGCACCCGAGGGTATCGCCGAAGCCAGTGAGCCCACCTACCCTGTCGGTACCGAGGGGCAGCTCACGGCCGACCACATGGAAGGCATGGAAGGGGCTACAGCAACGATTTCCGGCGCATTCGACACGTACACGTACTCCGTGAACTACACGCCCGCAGGTGGCGGCGACCCCGTCACTGATCACAAGTGGGTCGTGCAGGAAGAAATTGAGGATGCCGGCGACGAGCGTCTGGCCGACGGCACAGAGGTGACTCTGCTCGCCGAGCACATGGAAGGCATGGAAGGCGTAAAGGCCACCATCGCTTCGTCCACCGATGAGACGGTCTACATGGTCGACTACGAGACGGACGGCATGAAGATGACGAACCACAAGTGGGTCGTCGAGAGCGAGATCCAACCAGCGTCCTGAGCCGACGTTCGCTTGCCCGGCCACCGGGTGAGCGGCAATCGGCCTGGCTCGATGACGGAGGAGAGGAATCATGACGGACCCGAACTCACACCAGCACCACGGCCATGAAACCGATACACCCGCCCACGGCGAGCATCACCACGGGTCTGTGTCCGCGCACGCCTCGGCGGATGCGCACGGCACGCGCGAGGGTCAGCACACCGGGCACCAGGGCCACGCCATGGACCACGGGCAGCACTCAGACCACACGGGCCTCGACGAGCACGGCGGCCACGGTGAGCACGCCCAGCACGGTGGCCACGGAGATCACAGCGGCCATGGCGGGCACGGGGACCACGTTGGCCAGTTCCGCCGGCTGTTTTGGATCAACCTCGTCATCGCCATCCCCGCGGTTGCCCTCTCACCGATGTTCGCCATGCTGCTGGGCTACGAGGTCCCCGGCTGGGCGGGCTGGGTCGCCGCGGCACTGGGCACCGTCATGTACGTCTGGGGCGGCAGGCCCTTCCTCACCGGTGCCGTCAGCGAGTTGAAGTCCCGCAAGCCCGGGATGATGCTACTCATCGCTCTGGCGATCACGGTGGCCTTCTTCGCCTCCTGGGCCGCCACGCTCGGGCTCGTCCATCACGAGCTCGAATTCTGGTGGGAACTGGCGCTGCTGATCGTCATCATGCTGCTGGGCCATTGGATCGAGATGCGCTCCCTGGCCCAGACCACCTCGGCGCTCGACTCGTTGGCGGCACTGCTGCCAGACGAGGCCGAGCGCGTCGAGGGCGAGAACGTCGTCAAGGTGGCCCCAGCCGACCTCGACGTGGGCGACGTGGTCATCGTGCGCCCCGGCGGCAGCGTCCCGGCCGACGGAACCATCGTCGACGGCCGCGCCGACATGGACGAGTCCATGATCACCGGCGAGTCCCGCCCGGTCTCTCGCGGCGAGGGCCAGACCGTCACCGCCGGCACCGTCGCCACCGACTCCGGCCTGCGGGTGGAGATTACCGCCACCGGTGACGACACCGCCCTGGCCGGCATCAACCGGCTCGTCGCCGAGGCGCAGAACTCATCCTCCCGCGCCCAGCGGATCGCCGACAAGGCCGCGGCCTGGCTGTTCTGGTTCGCTCTTGGCGCGGCGCTGGTCACTGCGGTCGTCTGGACGCTCATCGGCATGCCCGACGAGGCCGTCGTGCGCACCATCACCGTGCTCGTCATCGCCTGCCCCCACGCCCTCGGCCTGGCGATCCCGCTGGTCGTCTCCATCGCCACCGAGCGAGCCGCCCGCGGAGGCGTCCTAGTGAAGGACCGCCTGGCGCTGGAGTCCATGCGGCAGGTCGACGCGGTGCTGTTCGACAAGACCGGCACGCTGACCAAGGGCGAGCCCACCGTCACCGGCGTCGAGCCGACCGGCGAACTCGACGCCGACCAGGTCCTCGCCCTCGCTGCCTCGGCCGAGGCCGACAGCGAGCACCCGCTCGCCAAGGCCATCGTCACCGCCGCCAAGGACAAGGGCCTTGCCCTCCAGCAGGCCAGCGGCTTCTCATCCTCGCCCGCCGTCGGCGTCACCGCGACCGTCTCCGGCCAGGAGGTCCGCGTCGGCGGGCCCCGGCTGCTCGAGGAGACCGGTCAGCACGAGGTCGGCACGGCCGAGGCATGGCGCTCCGAGGGCGCGATCATTCTGCACGTTCTCCGCGGCGGCCAGGTGGTCGGCGGGCTGAGGCTCGCCGACGAGGTCCGGCCAGAATCCCGCGACGCCGTCGACGCCCTCCACGCCCTCGGTGTCGAGGTCGTCATGATCACCGGCGATGCCGAGGCGGTCGCGAACGAGGTCGGACGGGAGCTCGGCATCGACCGCGTCTTCGCCGGCGTGCGCCCGGAGGACAAGTCCGCGAAGGTCTCCCAGCTGCAGGAAGAGGGCAAGAGGGTCGCGATGGTCGGCGACGGCGTCAACGACGCCCCGGCTCTGGCGCAGGCCGATGTCGGCATCGCGATCGGCGCGGGCACCGATGTCGCCATCGCCTCGGCCGGGGTGATCCTGGCCAGTTCCGACCCACGCAGCGTGCTCTCGATCATCCAGCTGTCGCGACGCGCATACGGCAAGATGAAGCAGAACCTGTGGTGGGCCGCCGGCTACAACCTTCTTTCGGTGCCGTTGGCGGCCGGTATCCTGGCACCGGTGGGATTCGTCCTGCCAATGTCGATCGGCGCGATCCTGATGTCAGCCTCCACCGTGGTTGTCGCGCTCAACGCCCAGCTGCTGCGGCGCATCGACCTCACACCCGAAGCCAGCACGCGTTCCGTCCTGGAGCGCCAGAAGTAAGGACATGCCCATGTCTGTCGATACCGATTCCCACCAGCACGGCTACATCAGCGACAAGGAGCGCTATCTCGGCCGCATGAAGCGCATCGAAGGACAGGCGCGTGGGATCGCGAAGATGATCGATGAGGAGAAGTACTGCATCGACATCCTCACCCAGGTCTCCGCTCTGACCCGTGCCCTCCAGGGGGTTGCGACTGGTCTGCTCGACGACCATCTCAAGCACTGCGTGCTTGATGCCGCCAAGCTCAGCGACGAGGCGGCCGTCGAGAAGATCCAGGAAGCCACCGACGCCATCAACCGGCTCGTTCGCTCCTGAACCCGGACCCCGATCACCGCGTTCCAGGACACGGCGGGCACAAACCCTCAGGATGCCAGCGCGCTTGATCCTTGCCGACGCGCCGTCCGCCCGCGACGCGCTCACCTTCGCTAAGCGGGCCGCGCAGGCCGGTGCCCATGGCGTGCGCTTGCAGGCCGCGGCCGGGCTGCTGCGCATGAGCGCAGCCGCGCTAACGCCCCGTGGTCCGCTCGACCGCACTCCTACGATCCTCGTCCTTCGCACGCTCCGCTCCGACCCTCAGCTGCAGTGCGACGTCACCGTGGAAACGTTGACCGCGACCGCCGACCCTCTTACCCTGGCGTTGCCGGAAACCGCGCTGGCACCCGCCTGGACCAGCGTCGAACCCCCGCAACACGGGTGGAGACTTATTGCGGATGTGTCCAGCCTGACGCTGATGCGCAGCGCCCGTGCCGGCATCGAGGCCGTCGCCCAAGCACTTCCCGACAAACCCGGCGACGATGTCGTCCGCAAGATCCGGGGCACGGTTTGGGGCACCCCGGACACGGCACTCGCATCGCTGCCACAAGGCGTTGCGTTCGCCGCCTACGTCTTCGGGTTCCTCAGCCGAGGAAACGGGGCCACGATCTCAACCGCCGGCCGTTGGACGCGGTTGACCCTCCCGACTGGACACGTGCTCCTGCGCGGACCCGTCGCCTCTGGCCTCACCCCGATCCGCCGCACCCGGCCACGCGTTTCCGAGTCCGTCACATCGATTGAATAACCCTTGATACCCTATAGGGGTATGGGGTAGTATTGATGACTATGAAAAAGGTTGAGCACGTGCACGCCACGTATGACACACCGCATCTGAATGCGGCGGTCGGAGTCTTCGCGTTGCTGGCGAATCCGGTGAGTGTGAAGATGATCCTCGCCATTCGCGACATCGAGGTCTCTGCCAATCATCTGGCGGACATCGTCGACCTTCCCGTCGACCAGACCTCCCACGAGCTTCACCGCCTGGAGTCGGCCGGGATCGTGAGTCGGCAGCGACGCGAGTCCGGCGACTTCTACCTATTGAACGGTGTGCATGCCGGGGCGCTGGCTGAGGCTGCGATCTTCCATGCCGAACATCAGCAGCAGGAACGCACTCGTGCGGGTTCTCCCACCTCGAACTCGCGACCGAACTGACAGAGGAGGCATCATGCCCCGTTTTTCCCGATTGACCCCTGAGACCGCAGTGGGGGCCTCACGAGACTTGCTCGGCGATCTCGTCGAGCGGCACGGCCAGGTCGGAGACATGGTCTCGACGATGGCGCACTCCCCGGCGGTGCTCGGCGGCTATCTGCAGCTGAGCAAAGCCATGCGTCGCGCCAAGCTCGACCGTAAGGTCAGCGAGCTCGTTTCGATCGCCGTGCAGTCGAAGCAGGGATGCGGAATGTGCCTGGCCTCGCACATCAGCGCGGCACGATCGCTCGGGGTCAGCGATGACGAGATCGCACTCGCCCAGCAGGGTACGGCGATGACCGGCCCGGTCGCGGCGATGATCGCGCTCGGCCTCCAGGTCTACCGTGAGCCTACGTCGATCACCGACGAGCAGATTGACGAGCTTCGGGGATACGGGTACAGCGACCGTGAGATCTCTGATGTCGTCGGGGTCGTGTCGCTGAACATTCTCACCGGCGCCTTCAACCTGGTTGCTGGCCTCACGCCGGGCGACTGACTTCGCCGGCGACTTGGTGCCTTGGCCGAGAGGATAGGCAGCGGTCTGCAAAACCGTTTACACGGGTTCGAATCCCGTAGGCACCTCCACTTCCCGCTGAGCCCAATAGGACACACGTCGTTGGAGGCGAGTGATGGAGAGCCAGCACATCTTCAACGGTGACATGACACGCGTCGCGCGCATCCTCGTGAAGGTGAGCGCCCAATATATTGCCCGTGAAGCCAACGTGACCAAGGAAGAGTTGCGCGACTTCGAGAAGGGGCGACACGACTTGTCGTAGAAGAAGCAGGAGCGTGTGCGGGCCGCCCTCGAAGAATTGGGGGCAGAGTTTCTGCCTGACGGACCCAACGGCGGCTACGGCATCCGTCTGAAGTTCGGCCGCTCCAGGATCTACTCACTTGAACGTTGCGAGGGCGAGGGCGGGCCGCGGCTCACAACAGAGTCTGATCGTCGGACCCAGGCCCATGTGCCCTTCTCGGAACCGGATTCAAACCTACCTTTTCACCTGGAAGATCGCACCACGGCCTCACTGCGCATCCTGGTGCCGTTGCGCCTGGGCCGGCTTTGGCCGTCACACCTTGCCTCTGTTCCAGGAATGGAAGCGTGGGCACGCTGAGCTCATCGAATACAGTCGCCCGACGGACCCGATCTGGGCCCTGCGCGACGGGGGCGATCGATGCCGCACTCATCCGCTCTTCTTCACCCAAACGTGCCATTGGTCCGGGTTTGGAGCGGTTACCGCTGTTCACCGAACGCCTGGTTGCATCGGTGACGAGTACCGACTCGCGTGCCCGGCAGGAGTCGGTGACCCTAGCCGATCTCGCTGACGGGCCGGTGGCGGTCTGCGCGACCGCTCCGACGGCCACCGGGGAGCTGTGGAGTACGACTGCTCGCATGCCGCGCACGATCTCGGTGGCGAACACGGACGAGTGGTTAACCCGCATCGCTGTCGGCGACGCCATCGGCATCACTGCAGAGGCGACAACGCACAATCACCGCGCGCCGGAGGTGGTCTATCTGCCCATCGAGGATGCCCCACGGGTGACCGTGGCGCTGACCTGGCCAGGGCAGAGGAGGAGCCACCCGCAGGTAGGGGTCTTCGCCACCTGCGCACAGGACTACTTCACCCGACTCATCGACATCGGCTCCCCACCCCGCCTGCTCTCCACC